>CAWDID010000014.1:0-68040 GCA_963802245.1 uncultured Alphaproteobacteria bacterium
GCGGTCAGCCGTGCCATCCATTCCATTGGTGCAGCCATGACGACGGCAATGCGTTCTGGTGCGACCAGCGCGAATTGTTTCGGAACCAATTCCCCCACAACCAACGAAAGATAAGTGGTAACGCCAATCACCAAAGTAAAGCCGATTGTTACCGACCAATCCTTTGCCATGCCCAGCGCCGCCAAACGTTCACCCATCGGTCCGCCCAAGGTCGACCCAGAATAAGCGCCGGCTATTATTCCGATCAAGGTAATGCCGATTTGCACAGTGGATAGGAATTTGCCGGGATCTTGCGCCAGCCGCAACGCCGCCGCTGCGCCTTTACTGCCGCCTTCCGCCATGCCTTGCAGCTTGGCCGAGCGGGCCGAGACAATGGCCAGTTCGGACATGGCAAATACACCGTTCAGCGCGATAAGCGCCAATATGATTGCTGCGTCCATCCAAGGGAAAGGTGTCGGGTTCATCGAATTACGACTGCCATAGACATAGTTTGCAAGTTTTGGCAATATTTACAGCATTTGACGGAACCAATCATGCAAGGTTCAGTTTAGAACCTGCTATAGATAAGACCCTCAGAGGTAATTTTTACCATGTTGGAAGGAAATCAAAATGAAAAAAGCACGGAACTTCGCCCTGATAGTAGCATTGACGACATTGCCACTGACGGCCTGTGTCACTGATCCGGAAACCGGCAAGAAGAAAATCTCCAAAACCGCAATTGGCGGCATTGGCGGTTTGGTTGGCGGATATTTGCTCGGCGACTTGGTCGGCGGCAAAAGCGACCGCACCGAAAAGATTTTGGGCGCCGGGATTGGCGCAGTCGCGGGCGCAGGCGCGGGTTATTACATGGACCAACAAGAAAAGAAGCTACGCGAAAAGACCGCTGGCACCGGTGTTAATGTTATTCGCGACGGCGACAATCTGATTCTTGACTTGCCTTCTGATGTAACTTTTCCGGTGAACGGCTACACGGTCGATCCCATGTTTCAATCAACATTGGTAAAGGTTGCCGATACGTTGAAGGAATATGAAAAAACCTATGTCGACGTTTTGGGCCACACCGATTCAACCGGTTCAGATGCCTATAACCAGACACTTTCGGTAAACCGCGCGCAATCGGTTGCCAATGTATTGATATCTCGCGGTGTTCAACAGGCCCGCATCGCCACCAAGGGATACGGCGAAAGCACACCCAAAGCGAGCAACACCACTGAGGAAGGCCGTGCTGCCAATCGCCGCGTGGAAATTCGCTTGGTACCCGTTACTGAAGGCAGTTGATCGATATCCGGCCCGCGTTTTGCATATATTATGCCCGGCGCGGGCGGGTTTTATGTAATCTGAAACACAGGTAATAAAATATACCGTAGCCCTGAGCCTGTCGAAGGGTGCATTAGTGGACGCGCCCTTCGACAGGCTCAGGGCTACGGTATTTTATCACACTAAATCATCTGACCTTGCAGCAATTTGGGTAACGCGCCGCTTTCACCGCGTGCTTCGGACATGAAAAACCCTTTCATTGGCTGCGTGCGTTGCACCAAACCAAGACCCAATCGCCGCACCGCCGATGCCGTTTTGCCGGGTATGGAGAATAATCGGTTCAAGCTGTCAGTGGCCACCGCCACCATCAACGTATCGACGCTGCGCCATCTGCTATAGCGTTCGAGCAGCTGGGCATCGCCAAAATCCATCCCCAAACGCATGCCGTCGGTGAGCACTTCTGCCAAAGTTGCGACATCGCGCAGACCAAGGTTTAACCCCTGACCCGCGATCGGGTGGATGCCGTGCGCGCTATCGCCCACCAACACCAAACGCTGCGCCGTGATCGCCGTGCAGTGATGAAATCCCAGTGGATAGCTCGACAAAGGCGCGGCCATTTCAACCTTGCCCAGCATATTGCCCATCGCCTTTTCCAATTCGGCGGCAAAGGCGCGTTCGGATAGCTTCATATATGCTGGCGCATCGCCCCGCGTTTGCGACCATACTATTGCAGAACGGTGGCGGCCACAGTTCTTATCATTGGCAGGGTTCTTATCATTGGCAGGGTTCTTATCATTAGCAGGGTTATCAAGCATCGGCAGAATCGCAAACGGGCCAGTGGAATAAAAAATCTCGTAAGCAATCTGGTTATGCGGTTTTTCGTGATAAATCGCACCGACCATCGCGGCATGATCATATTGCCAATGCGCAATTTTCAGTCCGGCTTCATCGCGGGTCTGGCTGGCACGCCCTTCGGCCACGATCAGCAATTGTGCCGACAACTGCGTGCCGTTGTCGAGCGTGACGATAACGCCGCTTTCGTTACGTTGTTTTCTGGCGATGACATTTGGCATGTGCAATTGAACGTGCGGGCTTTCGCTGGCGGCGGTGTGCAATATCCGGCGCAGCAACCGGTTTTCAAACATCTGCCCCAAATAGCCATCTTCTTCGCTCGGTACAAAATCGAGTGCGCCCGGTTTCAAACCGTCGCTGACCCAAATTTGTGCAATCGGGCATCCTTTGCCAGCCAAGCGATCGGCCAAACCAATGGCTTCGAACATCTTCATACTGGAGCTGGAAATCGCCGATGTGCGGCCATCGAAACCGTCGGCCAGCATCACCGCCGGATCGGCGCGGTCGATTACATGGCTGGTTATGCCATGCGCCGCCAGCGTCAACGCTTGCGCCAATCCGATCATCCCGCCACCAATGATGATGACATCCGCCCTGTTTGAATTTTCCATGTGTTGCTCCATTCGATCTTTCGTTTAGAGCGTCCTTATTCCGCTGCAAAGGGCCGAAATTTCGCAGGACTCTTGACGTCATGTCATTTGGCGGCGCAAAAGGCGTATATCCAGTTCAATTTTGCCAAAGGCAATGCACCCAATATGGCTTCACGCGCCCAAAAACCTAGCGCCTCCAGACCCAATATCGCGGGCTGGCGTCAAATGATGCGGCAATCAATATTGCGCAGCGGCGCGGTGATCGCCGCAATTGCGCTCGCGCTTTTTGCAACCTTCTATGCCTTCTCGGTGCTCAGTTATTCACCCGCCGACCCTGCATTCAACAGCTCTGCGGCGGTGGTCCAACATAACTGGATGGGCCAAACCGGCGCTTATCTCGGCGATGCGGCGCTATTTCTGTTTGGCCTGCCCGCGATTCTGCTGTTTCCGTTGATGTTGGTATTCGCCCGGCGACTTTGGCTTGATTTGCCGCAGCCACGTTGGAAACGGCAGCTGCTGCTTTGCTTGCTTGGCATGCTGCTGCTCGGCTTTGGCATGGCATTTTGGCAGCATGGCAGCGAGATCGGTTTACCTGCCGGCTGGGGCGGCACGGCGGCGATATTGCTCGATAACGCTGCGATTTGGATGATTGATCAGGTCGGCGAAAATTGGCGTTTTCTGGCGCGGATGTTGGTCATTATCGGCAGTATTTTTGCGGGAATTTCTCTGATCATCAAGTCATTGGAATTGGAAAAACCGTTATTCCGTATGCCAACGCTCTCTTTGCCAATGCGCAAAGCCGGCTCGGCCAAAAACGTCGGCTTTGCGAAGAACATAACCGAAATTGACGGCGACAATGATGTGCCGACCCCGGTGATCGAAGCGGCACCGCGCAAAATCGTCGAACGCGAAGAACGCAAAGCACCAGAAATCAGCGAACGCAGCGAACCCACCAAGAAAGCCAATTTTTCAACCGGCGCGCGTCAGGGCGATTTTTTTGGCAGCTATATTTTGCCATCGGTTGACCTGCTGGATCCGCCGCCGCCAAATTCGGTTCCGAAACTCGATAAGGCGGCGTTGGAGGCAAACGCACGATTGCTGGAAACGGTTCTCGATGATTTCCATGTGAAGGGCCAAATTACTGCGGTCCGCCCCGGCCCCGTTGTCACCATGTACGAACTGGAACCCGCCGCCGGGATCAAATCCAGCCGCGTAATCCAGCTGGCCGAAGATATCGCGCGCAACATGTCGGCCTTGTCCGCCCGCGTTTCGACTATTCCCGGCCGCACGGTAATGGGCATCGAATTGCCCAATGTGCATAGGGAATCGGTGGTTTTGCACGAGATGGTTTCGTCAAATGCGTTTGCCGAACAAAAGGGCACTTTGCCGATCATATTGGGCAAAAACATATCGGGCGATCCGGTGATCGCCGATTTGGCGCCGATGCCGCATTTGCTCGTTGCCGGGACCACTGGGTCAGGTAAATCTGTTGGCCTCAATTCGATGATCCTATCGCTGCTCTATCGGTTGACGCCAGATCAATGCCGGATGATCATGATCGATCCCAAAATGCTTGAACTGTCTATCTACGACGACATCCCGCATCTGCTCTCACCCGTTGTAACCGAGCCTGCAAAAGCGATCCGGGCACTGAAATGGGCGGTTGAGCAAATGGAGGAAAGATACCGGATGATGTCGTCCTTGTCGGTCCGCAATCTGGCAAATTTCAACGAAAAGGTGCGCGCCGCCAAAGCGAAGGGAACGCCGCTGGGGCGCAAGGTGCAAATCGGCTATGATCCGTTGACCGGGCAGCCGCAATATGAAGAAGAGAGCCTGGAATACGAACCGATGCCGCAAATCGTGATAATTGTGGACGAGCTCGCCGACCTGATGATGACCGCCGGTAAAGAGGTGGAATTCTTGATCCAGCGGCTGGCGCAAAAGGCCCGCGCCGCCGGTATCCATTTGATAATGGCAACGCAAAGACCATCGGTTGATGTTATTACCGGTGTGATCAAAGCCAACTTGCCGACCCGTATTTCCTTTCATGTGACATCCAAGATCGACAGCCGCACCATATTGGGCGAACAAGGTGCCGAACAGTTGCTGGGTAAAGGCGACATGCTTTACATGGCTGGCGGACGGCAACTCACCCGCATCCACGGGCCATTTGTGTCCGATGATGAAGTTCGCCGGGTTGCTGATTATTGGCGCACACAAGGTCAGCCCGAATATATTCAGGCCGTTACCGAAGAACCCGAAGATGGCGGGTTTGCACTCGATGGTATTGGCGGCGATGACAGCCCCGAAGATGCCCAATACCGAAAGGCCTGCCAGATTGTGTTTGAAAGCCAAAAGGCATCAACCAGCTGGGTCCAGCGCCAATTGCGGATCGGATATAATAGTGCCGCGCGCTTGATCGACCGGATGGAAGAAGACGGATTTGTCTCTGCCCCTAATCACATTGGGCGGCGCGAAGTCCTGCGAGATCAGCACGGCGAGCCGGTTTGATAACGACGGCCTTTGCTAGTCCTAGTCAGCGAGCAATATAACGGTTCACCCCTTATTCAATAGCGCCGCGCTAGCGAGCAACCGGATGAATAGAATTCCCAAGGAAGCGAGAACATGCACAAATATTTGGCAACTGCCCTGATCGCTACCACTGCGTTGGCAATGGCAGCACCGTCTGTGGCGCAAAACGAGCAAAATAAACTGACGAATGTGGTCGCACACATGCAGGCCGTAAAAACAATGTCGGCAACCTTCACCCAGACGGACCGCAATGGCCAAGTGCTAACCGGAAAGCTGTTGCTTAAACGGCCCGGGCATGTTCGTTTCGAATATCAAAAAGATGTCCCGTTGCTGATCGTCGCCGACGGCAAGTCGCTAACCATGATTGATTACGGCGTTAGGCAAGTGCAGCGATGGCCGATTGGCAACAGTCCGCTATCGGCATTGTTGAACCCCGGACAAGACCTATCGCGTTTTGGCAAGATGATCCCGACATTAAACGACAGCGTGATCAGCATCGAAGTGCGCGACAAAAAACGGCCCGAATATGGCACGATGAATCTGGTATTTGTGAAAGACGCGAATGCACCCAGCGGCTACGCGCTCAACGGGTGGGTCGCGCTCGATTCGAAAAACAACCGTTCCAGCATCAGACTCACAAATGTAAAATACAACAGCGCGATTGCCGATTCGAGTTTTCGGTGGAAAGACCCGCGTGTGGCCAAAAGAAAATAGTATCAAATTGCCCGTTCCGGCGACGAAGCGATGGATTGTAACGTTCAAATGTGCAACTTTTGGTCCTTGTTCATGTAACCGACAGGTTCACAGGCATATAAATAGAGCATCGAAGGAAGGGTGTTGTGTGGTTTTCCCCCTGTTGCCCACAACAATATTTCCCCCTTTGATACCAGCGTGACGAACGCAAGCTAGCCCTCATCCCAAATGCCCCCGGGATGAGGGCTTTGCTTTGTTTGGGGCCTTATTAGGTGCGTGTAGTTGGCGGCGAAACCGGCATCAGAAAAATACTCCTCTTGCCGTTGTCCGACTCGCACACTAAGCAAACTGCCATGGCAAATACCCTTCGCATTGCATCATGGAACATAAATTCTGTCCGCGCCCGATTAGACATAGTGGAGCGTTATCTGCGCGATGAAGCCCCTGACATATTGTGCTTGCAAGAAACCAAGGTCGTTAACGAATTGTTCCCCGAAGGACCGTTTCGGCAATTGGGATATCGTAACTTTGCAGTCAACGGCATGCCAATGCACCACGGCGTTGCCATCATCAGCAAGGTGCCACTACGCAACCTGGAAATTCTCGACTGGCAAGCGAACGGAGAGGCGCGGCATATTGGCGCGGAACTCGACAACGGGGTTCGCATAAACAATGTCTACATACCCGCAGGCGGCGAAGTTCCTGATTACGACGAGAATGGCAAATTTAGGCAAAAGCTGGATTTTCTGGAACGGATGATCGAATGGTCGGGCGGGATCAGTGAAAAGACGATTTTAACCGGTGACTTTAACGTAGCGCCGCTGGAGCAGGATGTCTGGAGCCACAAACAGCTTGTCAATGTCGTTAGCCATACCGCCGTTGAAATAGAGAAACTGGACCGGCTAAAATCGGCGTCCAATTGGGTCGATATCGCCCGCCAGTTTGTTGATCCTGCCGAAAAGCTTTATACATGGTGGAGCTACCGCGCGCGCGATTGGGAGGCTACTGACCGCGGACGCCGGTTGGATCATATGTGGGCGACGCCTGATCTGGCGGTGACGGCAAAGAAGCACATCGTCGACAAAATGTGTCGCAGTTGGGGCAAGCCATCGGATCACGCACCCATTGTGACGGAATTCGATTTTTGAACAGCACTGATACCTCGCAACAGATCGCCGAACCAAAGCGCGCCGCGCGGGCGATCGATGCCCTGCGCCGGGGTTGGGCAATCCGGATAAGCGGGACCAGCGGCGATTTGATATTGCGGGCAATCGAAACCACCACCGAATTTTCCGCGCGGGCGATTTTAATTTCAGCCAGCCGCGCGGCCACCTTAAAACTGGTCAACCAACGCGCCGCAGCGGATACCGCGATGCCGGTTATGATCGCCCTGCCAAGCGAGATGAGCGGGGCACTAGCAATCGCAATCGCCGATCCTACACTTGATCTAGCCTTCCCGATGAAGGGGCCTTTTTCTGCCTTGCCGCTGCACGATGTGGATGCCGCCACCGCCGCAATGGAATTGGCCAGGCATGCCGGTATCTTGCCCGCGTTTCTGGTTTGCGAACACGATGATGCCGATGCCGTTGACGGCGACAGAGTTTCAGCGGCGGACGTCGCGGCGTTCGCAGACGCCAGCTCGATTGTTATCGCCACCCGCGCGCGGTTGCCAGTCGCTGTCTGCGAGAATGCCGAAATCATCGCGTTTCGCAGCACCGCCGACCCGGCCGACCACATTGCGCTTGTCATTGGTAATCGCGATTCCAGCGCGCCGATTGTTCGCCTTCATTCAGAATGCATGACTGGCGATATTTTGGGCAGCCTGAAATGCGACTGCGGGCCGCAATTACATGAAGCAATGCGCCGTATGGCCGGCGCAAGCTGGGGCGTATTGCTATATCTGCGGCAAGAGGGCCGGGGCATCGGCCTGATCAACAAACTGCGAGCCTATGCATTGCAAGATCAGGGTTTTGATACCGTGGATGCCAATATCCGATTGGGGTTCGCCATCGACGCGCGTGATTTCGCGGTGGCCGCTCAGATGTTGCAGCTGCTTGGCATTGGCACTGTGCGGTTGTTGACAAATAACCCCGCAAAAGTCGCTGGGCTTGAGGCGCAATCTATCGAAGTTATCGAAAGCCTGCCGCTAAAAATTGCGGCCAACCAGCACAACCAGCAATATCTCGACACCAAACGCGACCGCACCGGCCACCGTTTGTAGTTTGTAGTTTGTAGTTTGGCGTTAGGTCGTTAGCCCAAATTCGATCAAATGTGCACACTCGTCATTGCGAGCGAAGCGCGGCAATCCAGGGCTGTGCTGCGCTGCTCTGGATTGCTTCTTCGCTTCGCTCATCGCAATGACGAAGTTTTTTGTTTTTAGGTATTTTAAATACCGACCTTACCTAACCGCCTTCATCCACCAGCGGTTCATCTTGCTTCTGCACAGTTGGCGGCGGGCTGGCTCCCGGCTTTTTGGGTTTGCCTAGCGCGCGGTCAATCCATTCCTGATCCATCACGTCTTGTTCGTTTCCTGGCGGCAGCGGTACATCGCGGATTTGCGGTTCACCTTCAATCGGCATGCCGTTTTCGTCGATATATTCTGGCAAATCTTCTGGTGCGACCTCATCTTCTTCGGTTTCAAGTCGTTCTGGAAAGGTCACAGCGGTGGCAAATTTTTCTACTGGCCGTTTGGCGACGGCAACTTTCATAAATGCAGCAAAAGCCTGCGCAGGCGCCCGGCCGCCTTGCAAATCGCCCACTGCCTTTGCGTCATCGCGTCCCATCCAGACGCCCGTCGTCAGCCCGCTGGAAAAGCCGATGAACCAGCCGTCCTTATTGCTGGTCGTCGTTCCGGTCTTTCCGGCAACCGGCCGTCCGATTTGGGCCCGAACGCCGCTGCCGGTGTTGACCGCCGTTTGCATCAAATCAATCATCCCCCCGGCAACATAATCGGGGACAAGCTGAATCGACTTTGGCGCTTTCGCCCGGTATAATATCTCGCCGTCGATCGTGGTCACCTTTGAAATAGCATAAGGCATTAGGCTCTTGCCGTTTGCAGCCACCTGAGCAAAGGCGCGAGTCATATCAATTACCCGCGTTTCGGACGTCCCCAGCACCATCGAAGGCTGGGTATTGATTTGCGTCGTTATGCCAAATCGGCGGGCCATATTTGCGATTGTGCTGGTGCCAATTTCATTGCCGATGGCTGCCGCGACGGTATTCTTGGAATAGGCGAAAGCATCGCGCACGGTCATTTCGCCGGCATAGCTGCCACCGCTGTTTTTCGGTTGCCAACCCTCTATTTCAATCGGCTCGTCCACCACTTTGTCTTCGGGCCGGAAACCCGCTTCTAAAGCAGCAAGATAGACAAACAGTTTCCAAGCCGAACCCGGTTGCCTAAGCGCAGTAACGGCGCGGTTGTAGTTGCTGGTCACATAATCGGTGCCACCAACCATGGCGCGGACGGCGCCGTCACGGTCAATGGCAACCAATGCTCCTTGCGCGCCGCGCGGCACGTTGGCGATGATCGCCGCAGTCGCTTGCTTCTGCATATCCAGATCAATTGTCGTCCACACGTCAATCGGCTTTTCGGTTTCGTCGATCAGGCCTTCAAGCTGGGGTAGCGCCCAATCGGTGAAATAGCGCACACTGTTTTGCGCCGGTTGCGATGTGATTTTTACCAAAGATGGTTTGACCGAAGCCGCCTGTTCCGCCGTGATCATACCTGCATCCTGCATCACTTCGATGACCACACCGGCGCGGCCCAACGCCGCCTTTGCATCCGCCGTTGGTGAATAATTCGACGGTGCCTTTACCAGCCCGGCAACAATTGCAGCCTCAGCCAGTGACATTTTTTCCGCGCCATGGTCAAAGAACTTACGCGATGCGGCGTCAACACCATAAGCGCCACCGCCGAAATAGACCTTGTTCAAATATAACTCTAATATTTCGGCTTTGGTCAGCTTCGTTTCCATCGCCATCGCGAGAATAATCTCGCGAATTTTGCGGCCGAATTCTTTGTTGTTGTTCAGATAGACATTGCGGATAAGCTGCTGCGTGATGGTCGATCCGCCTTGTTTCCACTGACCTGAAGTCAAACGGATATAGAATGACCGGGTAATTCCGATGGGATCGATACCAGGATGTTTGTAAAAACGCCGGTCTTCGACTGCGACCATCGCGTCCTTCATTTCGTCAGGCAGTTGTTTGATGGTCAACCAACGGCCAAAACTCGGACCCATCGATTGAATCACCGTTCCATCAGCGGCACGTATACGGATCATCTGGCCGTTGGGGGAAGCTTTCAGGTCTTCAAAGCTTTCAATTTCACCGCGCGCAACCGCGACGAAAATCGCCAGTATCATCAATCCAAGCAAAACAGACAAAATGCCGATTTTGAACAGCCGCATCGTCCAACGACGAAATGGGCCATGGGGCTGGGATGACTTTGTGCGTGCCATGTGGGGCAACTGTTACTGGCTATGTTTGCACGCCACAAGGGGGATTAGACCCGCCTTGAAAAATGGTTCACTTTTCGGATTGAAATGCCAAGGAAGCACTGTTGATGCAGTAACGCAGCCCTGTCTCACCGGGGCCGTCGGGAAAGACATGGCCCAAATGTCCATCGCATGCCGCGCATCGCACTTCTGTTCGCACCATTCCGTGCGAAACATCGCGTTCCTCGTGGATCATTTCGGCATCGGCAGGTGCCGTAAAGCTGGGCCAACCAGAGCCGCTATCGAATTTTGTGTCCGATCCGAACAATTCGGTTCCGCAACCCGCGCAGAAATAACGGCCTTCGCGTTTCTCGTCCGTTAACGCGCCAGCATATGCCCGTTCGGTCCCGGCTTCACGCAGCACATGATATTGCACATCATCAAGCTGCGCCCGCCACTCTGCCTCGGTCTTTTCGATTCTCTTCATATCCGCAATTTGGGAATGCGCGGCCATTTCGTCAAGGACGCAATCGCGGAAACTTGTAATGTCTGTTTAACCCCTTTTTCACCATGCTGATTGTAACATCGTCAATATGGCTACCATCCGATCCTCGTCCGCTCCACTTTTCGCATTGCTGCTGTGCGGATCGGCGATGCCATTGGCGGCCGAAGAATGCCGACTTTGCAACGATCAGACTGTTTTGGACGCCAGCCAAACACGGACTGAAACCGCACCAGCTGGTCGATATCATCAGCGGCCTTGCGTTCAATCGCACGGCGCAAAACGGCAAAGGCAATGGCAAAATCAGCGTCAACACCGACGGCGGCAGCGCCGTAAATGGCGGGTTGATTGATCTGGGCGGCTATGCGGTGGCGGGAACGGCGGTAATCAAAGGTGCTCCGGGCCGGCATGTCCGGATCGAATTGCCCGATAAAGTGGAAATGAAGTCGGCAACCGGCGGGAGAATTGAAATCACCAACCTACGCACCAATCTCGCCCTGTCGCCGCAGCTTGATAATACCGGGCAGCTGACCTTTTCGTTCGGCGGCGATTTGCATGTTGATGGCGATATATCAGGCAAATTTCGCGGCCGGATCGCGATTACCGCGCAATATGAATGACTGACGCACAGTCATAATTGTTATCCTTCTTGAATGTATGGCATTCGGATCACTTGCGGTTTAGAGCCTGATGCGTTCATTTTGCGAAAGATAAGACCATGGGATTTATGACAGCAGAGCGCCTGATGATTCAGGAAAGCGCGCGAAACTTCGCAATGAACGAGGTGCTGCCGATCGCAAATAAACTTGACCCGGTTCAAGGCACCATCCCGGATGAACTCATTCAGAAGATGGCGGATCTCGGCTACTTCGGCATAGTCGTTGACCAGAAATATGGCGGGCTAGGGCTTGGTGCATTTGAATATTGCTTGGTTGCAGAAGAATTATCGCGCGCATGGATGAGCGTCGGCAGCATTATTGCGCGCGGAAACTCCATGATCGGTATGGAGGAAATGAGTGATGAGTTCCTCGCTGAAATAATGCCAAAGGTTGCGCGTGGTGAGTTTTTGGGGGCGCTCGCTATGTCTGAACCCAATGCTGGTTCGGATATCTCCAATATCACGACGCGCGCGGTCAAAGACGGCAATGACTATCTTATCACAGGCAACAAATATTGGTGCACTTTTGCCGATGGCGCAGATTTTATCACGGTCATCGCACGCACGTCGCCTCCGAAAGATCCGAACCGCCGCCACGACGGATTGAGCGCCTTCATGCTGGAAAAGCCGCGTGGCGAGTTGCCAGCAGGCGTCAAAGGTTCGCCCATACCGAAAATTGGCTATTTCGGCTGGAAAACTTGGGAATTGGCGTTTGATGGCGTGCGTGTTCCGGCAAGCAAGATGCAAGGCCCGCAAGGTCGCGCCTTTTATATGGTCGCTTACGGACTCGAGCGCGCGCGGGCGCATACTGCAGCGCGATCAATCGGTTTGGCGCGGGGTGCGTTGGAAGATGCAATTGCCTATGCGAAAGAGCGTACGCAATTCGGACAATCGATCGCCGATTTTCAGGACATACGGTTCAAAATTGCAAAAATGGCGACCGAGATAGAAGCCTGCCGTCAGTTAATGTACTATGTGTGCGACCAGATCGACACTGGTAAGCGTTGCGATACGGAGGCGTCTATGGTGAAGTATCTGGCGGCTGAAATGGCAGAACGAGTGACGAGCGACGCGTTACAGATACTCGGAGGAGCCGGTTACACTACATTATATGCGGTGGAACGTTATTGGCGCGATGCGCGGCTGACCAAGATATTTGAAGGCACGAGCGAAATCCAGCTGCGTATTATTTCTGACCGATTGCTAGGCCGCTAAATTTATGGGCAGCTGCAACCATCGCAAATAAACATCAGGTATCAGCGCACAATGCAGTCAGTCAAATCCGATGTGCTATAAACCTTTGAATCAACTACGCATGGTCCCATTGCGAATGGGTAAGTTTCATTTTGCAAAGTGTATCGGCCACCGTTCACGCGCCCTATTAGGAGAGCGTCTAGGTTGACCGCTGAACACACGTGAACAACATAGCTGGCGGTGAATGTCGGTTCATCAAAAAAAGCTTGAACAACAAGTCGATGCGGATTTTCCCGCACCTGCTCAGCCGCCCGCTCCAGATAATAGTCTTGCTGCATATTATTTTCCAGCATCCGTTAATTACGACGCTAATGCGCGTCCTCACGGCCGACGATACGCAATTTAAACTATCGGCCGTATCCGGAGGACTACTTATGGCGGCCTGCCCGATTAACGACGAAATTGGAATGCCTATCGATACAGGAGCAAATTATGGCCGCCCGCGACGAAGCGTTGCCGCGCATTGTCATTCTAGACCCATACTATGAACGATTGGCACTGAAGGCGACGGGTCTGGCGAAGTTGAAAAGTTGAGGAAGGATTAGACGCACATGCTGAAGAAAAACGTCGGAAATGCAGATCGCGCATTTCGCATAATGTTGGGCATTGGCTTGATCTCACTGGCATTTGTAGGGCCAAGAACGGTTTGGGGATGGGTCGGCATCATCCCGTTGCTGACGGCTTTTGTCGGTATCTGTCCGCTGTATTCACTGCTTGGGATCAGCACTTGCCCAAAGCGGTAACTGCGGGATGATCGGCCAACTCCTGCTCGCAACTATGATGGTCGTCGTCACCGTTCTGGTCCACGGCGCGGGGATTGCAGGACTTGCCCGGATATTGCGGTTTGACCCGACCAACGTTGAGGCGCATCATCATTTCTCGCTGCGCCATGCCTTTTTGATCCTGTGCATCGTGCTCGCACTGTTCAGTTTGCACGGTATCGAGATATGGTTGTACGGCGGCCTTTACTTGTTGCTTGATGCAGTGGCCGATCTTGAAACGGCGATCTATTTCTCGACAATCACATATGCTGGTATCGGCTTTGACGATGCCGATATGGCGCGTCGCTGGCGATTGGTCAGCGCTATTGAAGGGGTGAACGGCATCTTGTTGCTTGGCTGGTCTACCGCGTTTTTTGTCACTGTAGTCGCCCGGTTACGGCGGTGAAACAGACCGGATTAACCGAAGAGGAAGCAGCCCGCCGTCTCGCCGCCGACGGACCCAATAGCTTACCGCGAATTGGCACACGCACAATTTGGCGAATCATAGTCGAAGTGATGCGCGAACCGATGTTGGCGCTGCTGTTGGTCGGCGGGCTCGCGTATCTAATGCTGGGCGATCTGACCGAAGCGATAATCCTGCTCGCTTTTGCATCGTTTTCGGTCGTGGTGACGATCATGCAGGAGAGCCGGACCGAGCATGTGCTCGAGGCTCTACGCGACCTGTCGGCTCCCCGTGCGCTGGTCATTCGTGGCGGCGAGCAGATACGCGTGGCAGGCTGCGATGTGGTGTGTGGTGATATCATGGTGCTCGAACAGGGCGACCGAATTGCCGCCGATGCGGTGTTGCTGGAGGTCAATGATCTGCAAGCCGATGAATCGCTGCTAACGGGGGAATCACTGCCGGTCGGCAAGCGTGCGGCGACGGAAGGCGAAGACATTGCTTTGCTGCGGCCAGGTGGTGACGGACAACCTTTGATCTATTCAGGATCAATGGCGATACGCGGCCACGGCATCGCCCGCGTTACCGCAACAGGTGTTGCAACGCAGATCGGCCTTATCGGCAAGTCACTTGCAACGCTCGACCCGGAAGTACCACGACTGAGGCTAGAGACTGCGCGGATTGTCCGGCTATGTGCCGCCGGCGGGACCTTGGTGGCGGTCACTGTTGGGCTTCTGTATGGCCTAACGCGCGGTGGCTGGCTTGACGCGTTGCTGGCCGGAATATCCATCGGCATGTCGATGCTGCCAGAAGAATTTCCGGTGGTGCTCACCATCTTCCTCGCCGTGGGCGCTTGGCGGATCAGTAAGGCCCGGGTGCTGACGCGGCGGGCGGCGGCCATTGAGACATTGGGATCGACCACCGTATTGTGCACCGACAAAACCGGCACACTCACCGAAAACCGGATGGCGGTGGCGCAGTTGTGGCTTCCGGCGGAGGGTGCGGTTAAAATCAACGCCGGCCAAATTGTCCCGGACAGATATGCAACGCTGATCGAAACGGGCATATTTGCCAGCGCAGTCGTCGCCATCGATCCAATGGAGGTTGCCATCCATGAAGCCGGTCAGCCATTGGAACGGCTGGCCGCACGCGAATGGAAATTCATTCACAGCTACGGTTTGCGTCCCGATTTGCTTGCGATGTCGAATGTCTGGCAAACGCCTGAAAAGCTGGTTATCACCGCAAAGGGCGCGCCCGAAGCGATTGCCACCTTATGCCGATTGAACGCAGTGCAAGCCAAAGAGATGATACAAGCCGCCGATGCGATGGCCGAACAGGGCATCCGCGTGCTGGGTGTGGCTTTGGCTGATAGCAGCAGCGCGCAGCCTGCGGAATCGCACCGCGACTATCATTTTTCACTGGTAGGACTGATCGGACTTGCCGACCCGCTTCGGTCAAGTGTGCCCGCCGCAGTGGCAGAATGCCGCGCGGCGGGCGTTCGCGTGTTGATGATCACTGGCGACTATGCGAAAACTGCTCGGTCGATTGCGCTGCAAGCGGGCCTTGCCGATGGCGATGTCCTGACTGGCACAGAGATGGAGGGGCTTGACGATGCCCAACTCGCCGCAAGGTTGCGCGCTGTCACCATCTGCGCGCGGATTATGCCCGAACAGAAACTGCGGATTGTCGAGGCGCTCAAGGCGGCAGGTGAAATTGTAGCGATGACCGGCGACGGCATTAACGATGCACCCTCACTAAAGGCAGCACACATCGGCATCGCAATGGGTAAGCGTGGTACCGATGTCGCGCGTGAGGCATCGGCCATCGTGCTGCTTGATGATGACTTCGGTTCCATCGTCAAAGCCATCACACTCGGCCGCCGTATCTATGACAATATCCGCAAGGCGATGGCGTTTATCTTTGCCGTCCATGTGCCGATTGCCGGATTTGCTCTCATGCCGTTGCTGCTTGGCATGCCAATATTGTTTGGGCCAATCCACATCGCGCTGCTTGAAATGGTGATTGACCCGGTCTGCGCCTTTGTTTTCGAAGCTGAGGAGGAGGAACCCGATATAATGACCCGTCCCCCGCGTGCGCCGGATGAGCGGCTATTCTCTATGGGCATGATTGGGTGGAGCATCTTTCAGGGTGCTGCCGCTTTTGGCATTTTGGCAAGCATTTATGGCTACGCAGCGTGGCAGGGTTATGACGAGAGGCACGTCCGGACGCTGGTGTTCTTCGCGCTCATCGCCACCATATTCTCGCTGATCTTCGTCAACCGATCTTACGGCGCGTCGGTCATTCGCGCACTTGGCCGGAAAAACAGGGCGCTAGTATATGTCCTGGCGAGCCTTATGGTCATATCGGTGGCGATAATTTTTGTGCCCGCGATTGCGACATTGCTTAAGTTTAGCCCGCCAAATGGACCGGATTTTCTTTTTGCCTTCGCCGCAAGTGCGGCGGTGCTGTTGTTCCTGCAGGCGATGAAGCTGGCGGCGTTCCGGCAGCGGCCCGGCAGAGCAGTCGATCCGTAGCAATACCTATCGCGCACTTCGCCATATTCGGACATCATAAGTTGGTCCTTGATAGTGGGAGGTTTAGCATGCTGATTGTTCATGACGCTCTGATCATGGCGCTGGATGGCGCGCGGATGTCGCTGTTCCGAAACAAGGGCAGTGTGCGCGAACCGCGATTGGAGCTGCTTGCCGAAGAACAGCGCAAGACGCCGTTCACAGCTGAGCTTGGCGATGATCAGCCCGGACGCGCATTCCAAAGCAGCGGCACCGCGCGCGGAGCGTATGAAACGACCGATCTGCACCAGCAAGCCGAAGACGAATTCACGCTCGAGATGGCGGAGTTACTGATCTTTCATATGAAAGATGATGATAGGAGGGCCATCATGATTGCCCCGCCGCATGTTCTGGGCGTGATGCGTAAACATCTGCCGGATGACATAAGGTCGCGTCTGGTTGCCGAAGTAGACAAAGATTATGCAGGGCGCTCGGCATTGGAAGTCGCTGAACTGTTGAACAATCATGTGACATAAAATCCGTCGTCAAACTTAACACTAGATCGGATGACTGACGGGGCGTGCAAGGCGAAGCGCGCGGATCGTACTCGACGCATCCGGCGCGGACCGCTGGCGCTGCAGCTAAGGAAGGCAACCTCGTTCTCGACGAACTCAGAATCGGATTTGTAATGGTTTGGCCCCAGTCACTGATCTCATCACGGATTCAGGGAGTTATCGGCGGATATTGGATCTCAAGACACATTCAAAAGGATCAATGAGCATTGTGGAAAATGACATTTTGGTCTAGCTGCTACTTATGAAAGATTGTTCACAGTGTGTTGTTCGCAACCGCGCCATCTGCGCAGGGCTTTTGCCTGACGAACTTGAACTACTCGGCCGGCTCGGGCGCAAATTGATGGTAGAACGCGGACAGACCGTGATGTGGGAAGGCGATGAATCCTTGATCGTCGCAAATGTTATCACCGGTGTTCTCAAAATCTCGATGAGCATTTCTGATGGACGCGAACAAATAGTTGGCGTGGTTTTCCCTTCAGACTTTATTGGTCGCCCTTTCGGCAAGGAAGGCGCGTACAGCGTTACCGCGCTCACAAATGCTGAATTGTGCACATTCACGCGCTCAGCTTTTGACAGTTTCGCTCGTGCCCATCCTGAACTTGAGCATAAGTTGCTAAGCCGCACACTCGATGAACTTGATCGCGCCCGTGAGTGGATGCTGCTGCTGGGTAAGAAATCAGCGGACGAGCGGATCGCCACTTTGCTCCTTGAAATGTCAACGCGGCTTAGCGAACAAGGCTGCCATACACAATTTGACGCGCTTAACCGATTTGATTTGCCGCTCGACCGCCAACAGATTGGCGACTTGCTGGGCCTAACGATCGAAACCGTTAGTCGTCAGCTCACAAAACTGAAGGTAAAAGGTTTAATTGATTTGCCAGACCGCAAGCATGTGATCATCAATGATCGCTCTCGGCTGAGCATATTGGCAATGGCTGCCTAACAGGTGCCACCCGCTTCTTGATCTAGATCAAAGAACGCAGCCCTCCCTTCGTCCAAAGCCAATCCTGAAACGACACTCAAGCGTTTCGGGGAAAGATTATGGATGAATTATTGATGCGCAGTGGCGCATGGTTACTGGTCGCGCTTTTTGCATTTGTCGGGATCGCTCTCAACGTTGACCCGGGCTTCTCAGTTCATATGACGATTGTCTGTTTCGCAGCGATGCTAGCAGGAATAGCGTCGATCCGCGGTTTTGATTTTGCAAAGCGACGATTTCCATCGCTCGCCGAGCACGCGGACCTATCGCGCTATGACGATGATCCGATCCGTTGGGGTGTGATCGCAACAATTTTTTGGTGTATAGTTGGTCTCTTGGCCGGGCTTTACATTGCACTCGAGCTCGCGTTTCCGGTCCTCAACCTCAATATTGAATATATTAGCTTTGGGCGATTAAGGCCGCTGCATACATCTGCGGTTGTCTTTGCGTTCGGAGGCAATGCACTGATTGCGACAAGTTTCTATGTCGTTCAGCGCACTTGCCGGGCGAGGCTAGCTTTCCCCAGCCTCGCCCGTTTTGTTTTCTGGGGTTATCAGCTTTTCATCGTCCTTGCCGCGACGGGCTATCTTATGGGTATCACCGAAGCGCGAGAATATGCCGAGCCTGAATGGTATGTTGATATCTGGCTCACCATTGTTTGGCTCGCCTATCTTGCAGTTTTTGTAGGCACAATTGTTAAACGCAAGGAACCGCATATCTATGTTGCGAACTGGTTCTATCTCAGCTTCATTATTACCGTTGCGATGCTGCATCTTATCAACAATTTGTCGATGCCGGTCTCTCTGCTCGGCTCAAAAAGCTATAGTGCATTTGCCGGTGTTCAAGATGCGCTGACGCAGTGGTGGTATGGGCATAATGCTGTTGGGTTTTTCCTAACCGCCGGGTTTCTCGCGATGATGTATTACTTCGTGCCAAAACAGGCGGAGCGGCCCGTATACAGCTACCGCCTATCGATCATTCATTTCTGGTCGATCATCTTTCTTTACATCTGGGCCGGGCCGCACCATCTGCATTACACCGCGCTGCCCGATTGGGCGCAGACCCTGGGCATGGTGTTTTCTATCGTGCTGTGGATGCCAAGCTGGGGCGGGATGATCAACGGTTTGATGACGCTGAACGGTGCGTGGGACAAGATCCGCACAGATCCGATCATCAGGATGATGGTCATCGCGCTGGCCTTTTACGGCATGAGCACGTTTGAAGGACCGATGATGTCAATCAAGTCGGTCAATTCGTTGTCGCACTACACGGATTGGACGATCGGCCATGTCCATTCCGGTGCACTTGGCTGGAATGGGATGATTACCTTCGCCAGCCTGTATTATCTGGTGCCGCGCCTGTGGGAACGGACGCGGATGTATTCACTACGGATGATCAACTGGCACTTCTGGCTCGCGACACTGGGTATTGTCTTTTATGCCTCATCTATGTGGGTTGCTGGCATCATGCAGGGCCTGATGTGGCGCGAATATGGGGCCGACGGCTATCTTGTATATTCGTTCGTCGAAGCGGTTGCCGCCTTGTTCCCAATGTACGTCATCCGCGCAGCAGGCGGCGCACTCTATCTAAGCGGAGCACTGATCATGGTGTTCAACGTCTGGCAGACGATTGCTGGAAAACAGCGGCAAGAAAAACCGATGACCGAGACACCACACAACACCGCGGCAGACCGCCCCTTCATCGCCGTGCATGCTCGGTAAGGAGTAAGAATAATGGCAAAAATCCTGCTCGATCACAAAAAACTGGAACGCAATGTCAGCTTACTTGCGCTGTTCGCGCTTATCGCAGTCGCAATTGGCGGAATTGTTGAGATCGCTCCGTTGTTCTGGATCGATTCAACTGTGGAAAAAGTCGACGGCATGCGCCCTTACACCCCGCTCGAACTAGCCGGACGTAACATCTATATGCGTGAAGGATGTTACACGTGCCACAGTCAGATGATCCGGCCGTTCCGCGATGAGGTTGAAAGGTACGGTCATTATAGTCTGGCCGCCGAAAGCATGTATGACCATCCATTCCAATGGGGATCAAAGCGTACAGGCCCCGATTTGGCGCGCGTTGGCGGTCGATATTCAGACGAATGGCACCGCCAGCATCTGATAAATCCGCGCGCTGTGGTGCCAGAATCAATCATGCCAACCTACGCCTTCATGGCTGAACGTGATTTGCAGGCTGGCGACATGACCCGCCATCTAACCGCCCTCAGCCGCGTGGGCGTTCCTTACCCAAAAAAGGCGATTGCAGCGGCAAATGATGATCTGATGGCGCAGGCCGATCCGGAAGCGGATAACGAGGGCCTCAAGAAACGCTATCCTAAAGCGCAAGTGCGTGATTTTGACGGCGATCCATCACGGATCAGCGAACTGGATGCGCTGATCGCCTATTTGCAAATGCTGGGCACTTTGGTCGATGTCGAAAAAGCCGCACCGCAGGAGCAAGCAAGATGAACTACGAAGGATTACGCCATTTTGCCGATAGCTGGGGACTGGTGATGATGGGTATTTTATACTTGGGACTTGTCGGCTGGGCGTTTCGAAGGGGCGGAGAAAAGCATAACCAGGACGCGGCAAACATGATCTTCAAGGATGACGAACATGTCTGAAAACAAACGAATTGACGAGCCAACTGGCACACAAACCGTGGGACATGAATGGGATGGGATCGAAGAACTCGATACCCCTATGCCACGGTGGTGGGTAATAAGCTATTGGGCGTGCATCATCTGGGCCATAGGATATGTCATCGTCTATCCTTCGATACCAATGCTGAACAGTGCCACAAAGGGCATGTGGAACTGGTCGAGCCGAGGTGAGCTGGTTCAGGAAATGAACGCCGAAGCAAAGCGCCGCGCGCCTATTGCAGCAGCTCTTGCAACGATTCCCGCTGAACAGTTGGAAGCCAACCCCAAACTGCTCCAAGCTGCAATCCAGGGCGGTCAAGCCGCTTTCAAAGTTCATTGCGTTCAGTGTCACGGGTCAGGAGCGGCGGGATCGAAAGGTTATCCCAACCTCAATGATGATGATTGGCTGTGGGGAGGCGATCTTGCCGCAATAAATTTCACGCTCTTGCACGGTGTCAGAAACCCCGATCATAACGAAACAAGGTTTTCGCAGATGCCAGCTTTTGAAGGTGTCTTGACGCCTGATGAAATTGGCAATGTGGTTGCCCACGTCCGCACGATCTCTGGCCAGCAGAAGCCAAACGCTGCGTCGGCAAAAGGAGCTGCGCTTTTCGCAACGAATTGCGTTGCCTGTCACGGCCCAACTGGCAAAGGGATGCGCACTGTTGGAGCCCCGAATCTGACGGATCAAATTTGGCTCTATGGCGGCGACACTGACACAATCCGTGCGACCATTACCAAAAGCCGCTACGGTGTCATGCCGCGCTGGAACAACCGGCTTGACCCAGTGACGATCAAGATGCTGGCGGCCTATGTGCATTCACTGGGTGGCGGCGAAGCTGCACCCGGGGTCAAAGTTGCCACCGATGTCCAACACTGAAGACCTGACCGGCCCCCGGCAAGCGCTCTACGCCAAGCGCACGGGCGTTTATCCTAAGGCCATCGACGGCAATTTCCGTCGCTTCAAATGGGCTATTATGACGGTGGCGCTGATAATCTATTACGTTACGCCGTGGATACGTTGGGATCGCGGGGAATTTGCGCCTGACCAAGCGGTTTTGATCGATCTTGCGCATCGTCGGTTCTACATGTTCCAGATCGAGATTTGGCCGCATGAATTTTACTATGTCGCCGGCCTGCTCGTCATGGCCGGGATTGGGCTGTTCCTCGTGACGTCTGCGGTCGGGCGCGCCTGGTGCGGCTATGCTTGTCCGCAGACGGTCTGGACTGATTTGTTCCAGCATGTTGAACGATTTATTGACGGCGACCGCAACGCTCAGATCAAGCTCGCAGCAAGCGCTTGGGGACCGCACAAGCTCGCTAAACGATGCGCAAAATGGACAGTGTGGTTGGTTATCGCGTTTTGGACCGGTGGCGCATGGATCATGTATTTTGCAGATGCGCCGACGTTGACAGTTAATTTCTGGACAGGACAGGCAGCTTATGTTGCCTATGCAACTGTCGGCATTTTGACAGCAATCACCTTCATCTTCGGCGGCTTTATGCGCGAACAAGTTTGTATTTATATGTGTCCTTGGCCGCGCATTCAAACGGCAATGCTCGATGAAAAATCATTGGTCGTCACGTATAAGGAATGGCGCGGCGAACCACGCACCCATGGCCTTAAAAAAGCAGTGGGCCAAGCACTGAACACTGGCGACTGCATCGATTGCAACCAGTGCGTCGCGGTCTGCCCGACAGGGATCGATATTCGCGAAGGTCCCCAAATTGGGTGTATAACGTGCGCGCTGTGTATCGATGCCTGCGACAAGGTAATGGCACAAATTGGCAAACCGCGCGGATTGATCGATTACTGCACTCTCGACGATGCAGCGATTGAGAAAGCTGGCGGCACAGGCACGCCAATCCTGAAAACACTTTTCCGTCCACGCACGATCGCCTATTTTAGTATCTGGGGCAGCATCGGGCTGGCTATGCTTTTTACGCTTGGTCAGCGCACGCGACTTGATCTTGCAGTACAACAGGATCGCAACCCGGTTTTTGTGCGATTATCCGACGGCAGCATCCGAAATAATTACACGCTAAAAATCCGCAATATGGAGGCACGTCCGCGACAGATTGCAGTATCTATCGCAGGACTTGAAGGCGCACAGGTATGGACAGCGGAAGGCCGCCGAGAAGCCACTGATCGGCAGATTAGCATTAAAGTTGAACCGGACAGCGTTACCAAGCTGCGCCTGTTTGTCGCCGCTTCCGCAAACAACGCAGAGCATTCCGAGTATCAAATCAAACTGACTGACCAATCAAATTCCAACGCATATGCCGTCGAAACTGTAATGTTCGAAAGACCGAAAGCATCCCCGGATGAAGGAAACTAGCCCATGACGCGTCCATTTACCGGCTGGCATATGACTGCGGTTTTCGTTGCCTTTTTCGGCGTCGTAATCACCGTCAACCTCGTGATGGCGCGTTTTGCTGTTGGCACATTCGGCGGCACCGTCGTTGATAACAGCTATGTCGCCAGTCAAAATTACAACCGCTGGCTCGCCGATGCTGACCGGCAAGCGAAGCTCGGCTGGGTGCCAGAAATTGGACTTGATCCGGCGCGGCGTGTGCAGTTATCCGTCCTGAAAGTAGGCGTTCGTCTTGGTAATCTGACTGCAGCGGGCACCGCCATTCATCCCGTCGGCCGAGCACCATCCATACCGCTCACTTTTGTTGAATCGTCAAACGGGACTCTGCGGAGCAATCAGGCGTTGCCCGCAGGCCGTTGGCGCGTGCAGATAACGCTGCACCGCGGCACAGGCACACTCAAACTAGATCAAGCAATCCAATGACCGCTGCAACGCCTATGTCTGCGACAGCGCCACTCCCGCGCACCGACTTTTCAGTGCCCGGCATGCGCTGTGCTGGCTGTATTTCGAAACTTGAATCCGGCCTCGCGCTTCAACCGGCGATTGTGGCCGCCCGTGTTAACTTCACTGCGAAACGCGTCACCGTTACGCATCTGCCTGAAACCGACACGCCCGAATTGCTAGCAGCTTTTTCCAAACTGGGTTTTGACGCAGTACCGATTGGCGTTGGGCTCCCGCTGGGATCATCTGACGACAGCCGCATGCTGTTGAAAGCGATGGCTGTTGCAGGCTTTGCGATGATGAACATCATGCTGCTGTCAGTCTCGGTCTGGTCTGGAGCGACAGGTGTTACCCGTGACTTGTTCCACTGGCTATCAGCGATGATCGCGTTGCCTACGGTTGCTTACGCGGGTCGACCATTTTTCAAGTCAGCGTGGCTGGCACTAAGCCACAAACGCACCAACATGGATGTCCCCATTTCAATCGGAGTGTTACTGGCCACCGCACTCAGCCTGTTTGAAACAATCAGCCATGGCCCCGATGCCTATTTCGATGGCGCGGTGATGCTGCTCTTCTTCCTGCTCACAGGTCGCTGGCTCGATAGTGTAATGCGTGACCGCGCGCGTGACGGGGTAACGGCATTGCTTAAGAATAGCGGCACAGGCGCGCTCGTTCTTGGTGAAGATGGCAGCACGTCTTGGTGCAATGCAAATGAGCTGAAGCGCGAAATGGAGATGATAATTGCTGCAGGTGAACGATTGTCAGCTGATGGCATCGTCACGCAAGGTGCCAGCAGTTTTGACCTGTCGTTGCTTACAGGAGAAAGCGCACCGCAGCATGTTCACCCTGGCAGCCATGTTCATGCTGGAACGCTCAATATGGATGCGCCGGTGCACGTACGGATAACGGCGGCGGGCGCTGATACCGCAATTGCCGATATCGCTCGCCTCATGGAACTAGCGAGCCAGAGCAAGTCGCGTTATGTACGCATTGCGGATCGGGCCGCGCGCTATTACGCGCCCGCCGTCCATACACTTGCGCTGCTGAGCTTTGCTGGCTGGATGTTTGCCGGGGCAGGCTGGCATGTAAGTTTACTGATCGCAGTTACCGTTCTTATCATCACTTGCCCGTGCGCGCTTGGGTTGGCTGTTCCCGCAGCGCAGATTGTGGCGAGCGGCGCATTGATGCGTGCCGGTGTTTTGGTGAAGGATGGCTCCGCACTTGAACGTTTGGCAGAAGTGGATGTTGCGCTCTTCGACAAGACAGGCACGTTGACAATGGGCCGCCCCGAACCTGTAAATCTTGATCAGGCAACACAGACGCAAAAGGCGATCATGCTCTCACTCTCCCGAGCCAGCCGTCACCCGTTGAGCGAGGCCGTGCGCCGCGTCCTGGAAAGCGAACGCGTTGTCGCCGCATGTGTATCCGACATTGTTGAAATCCCTGGGGCCGGCGTGTCTGGACTGCTTCAGGGGAAAGCCGTCAAGCTTGGGCGACCAGAGGATACGCCGACCGACACGCCAGCGACAAAATTATCAGTTGCGGGCGCGCCGTCGTTCGTCATCTCATTTACCGATCAGCTCCGCGCTCATGCTGCGACCGTAATTAGCGAACTTGCCACTCTTGGCATCCCATCGGCTATCTTGTCGGGAGACCGTGCCGCTGCGGTTGCTCCGGTTGCAAAGGCACTGGGCCTTCAGGCGCAAACAGATATGTTACCTCAAGACAAGCTTGACGCGATTAGACAAAAAGCAGCACAAGGCCACAAAGTACTGATGATCGGTGATGGCCTGAACGACGGTCCCGCGCTCGCTGCTGGCTATGCGTCGATGGCACCTGCCTCAGCCAGTGACGCGGGTCAAAATGCAGCTGACATCGTATTTCTAGGGCATAGCCTCGCACCTGTAACCGCCGCTATTCGTGCCGCACGAAAAACGCAGGCGATCGTCAGGCAGAATTTCATTCTGGCCATCGGCTATAATGCCATCGCGGTTCCGCTTGCGGTCATGGGGTTGGTAACGCCCTTGAATGCAGCACTTGCGATGTCAGGCTCATCGCTGATCGTTGTTGCCAATGCCTTGCGGTTGCGGAGTGCGGCAAAGTGAATGGGGTCGCGATCTTATTTCCGATTGCACTTGGCCTTGGCTTGATGGGTCTTACTGCGTTCTTCTGGTCAATCAAAGATGGTCAGTTCGACGATCCAGATGGTGCCGCGATCCGTATTCTGGAAGAGGACGACAGACCAATTGAATGAAAGTTGAATATCCCGCTTGGTTAACTGCAATGGCGGTATGTGAGGTGCGCGCCCAGCGTGCGACAAACATCGAAAGCAAATTGCAAACGACCCGCCATCGCGTCGCCATCATAGCGCGAAGCAAAACGGACTTCATAATCGTTTCACCTTTGTCAAAATCGTCGATTTGGCCAGTCTTTGCCAAGGTGCAGGCATGTCTTTGATCTAGCGCAAAGTGTTTTCGCGTTGACGCGGCTAGGCTTCACGCCTCACAATAGAGGGCTATTTTATTTATGACTCATACTCCCCATGACCTTCACGCCGAGTTTCCAAACGCTGCAGAAGCGTTGAACACACTTAAACTTGGCAATGCACATTTTGGCCGTCAGGCTGATGCTTATCATGACTTAAACCGAGAGATTCATAGAATTGACAGCAGGATTGAGGCGGCGTCAGATGAGCGGATAGAAGCACTCAAAAAGGCAAGATTGGCGTTGCTAGATGAAATCGCGGCAATGATCACTGCCACCAAATGCGAGTCAGAAGGATGACTGGCCATAAAATAGCACGCGACACACTCGCCAATCGGCTCATCGAGCTCGAAAGTCGTGCCACGCGGATTAAAGACGACTTGTTCGAACCGATGAGTGCAGATTCCGAGGAGCAGGCCGTCGAGGCCGAAGATGATGAAGCACTTTTCGGCCAAGAAACATTAGTTATGCAAAAAATTGCCGAGGTGCGCGCCGCGATAAGACGCGTTGATGAAGGACGTTACGGCATATGCATTACTTGCGGCGAAGCTATCTCTCCGGCGCGCCTTGCGGCAATTCCCGAAGCAGCGCAGTGCATCACCTGTGCATCACTCTAGGGAAATGTCTGGCGCCGAAGCCATAACCACTCAGCTGGATTGCCAGATTGCCTGACAGATTGGACAGATATGAAGCGATGATATTACACAATCGGGAATTACGGTGACGGCGAATTACGCCGACAGGTGCGGCAACCCCTGATTAGGCGTTGGCAATTTCGTATATAATGACGCTTCGCGGCATAAGCATCCTGCAATAAATTCAGGATGGCAGCTTGTTCAATTCTCGTCGCGCATTAAAACTTGCAATGTAGGATTTGTTTTGGGATCGAGGGCATGCCTGTTTTTTATCGGGCGGGTTCTTTGACATTGTTGGCGGCCTTTGCAGCAATATCGCACCGGCATTTGCGGTCGTATTTGTAGGCACATTTTGGACGGCGGAAAAGAACTGGCGTGACGGCGATGTTGGAAATTATCTTTTGCCGGACTATGAATTAATTTCAAGATGGGTGTCAATCTTGTCAACTAGGTGTCAACTTGGCGTTTTTGTGGTCCCGGCGGGGCTCCGGTTTTGATCCTCGTTTTGGTCCTACATTTAGGCTCAATTTTGGCCGAGGTTTCGGTCCAGATTCTGAAATTGCAGTGACAGGAATTGCAGTGACTGGAATTGCAGTGATCGTGCGCCCGCGCGCCCAAGAGCTCAACGTTTTAGATAAGCACACGAAAGCCAATGCGATCGACTTCTTCGGTCATATCATCGAAAAGCACCCGTTCCACATAAAAGGAGATCAGGGCTGACAATGGCGAAGAGTCCAGCCTAGGCTCCATTAGGTCAATATTCGGCCGCATGGAGGGGACATAGAAAAAGGCCAGAGCATAACCCCGGCCTTCCTCCAAATCATTCTCTTTTTTAAAATTCGATGTCGAGTGACACACCATATGTGCGCGGATCACCATAGATCGTTCCGGCAAAGCCCAGCTGCCCGAAATCGACCGAACGGGCGACATATTCTTTGTTGGTCAGGTTCTTGCCCCAAAAGGTAAGGCCAATATCCTTCGCAACACCGCCAAGCGAAATGCCATCAATCCGCAGTTGTGCGTCAACCAGCCCACGCGAATTGCCCTTGGTGACATCCTTGAACGGTGCGGTGATCGGGTTGCCGAACTGAAAATAGTCGCTGATATAAGTCCAGCCGACACGCGCCGTAACATTGGCGTCACCGCCGATTGGGAAGCGTGCATTGGCCGCAAGCGCGGCTGTCCAGTCTGGCGCATAAGCCGGTTCGACGACAGCCGAAATATCGGCAGGTTGGTTTGCCGCATTCAGTGTCCTGTATTCCTTGAACTTCTTATGCGTGTAGCCAACATTGGCATCCACCCAGAAAAAGTCGACCGGCCTGATCTGCGTCTCGATTTCGAACCCGGTATAGACAACTTTACCCGCATTGTCCGTTGCCGTACCAAAGCTGCCGCCGCCCGTAATTGGAATCGGCACTGCCAACTGCAGGTTTGAATAGTCATTATAGAAAACCGACGCATTGACCCGCGCGATGCCGCCAAATTGCGCCTTCACGCCAGCTTCGTATGACCAGATTAATTCGTTGTCGAAGGGATTTAGGCCCAGATTAGCTGCTACATTGGTAGGCTGCCGAGCGTTGAAACCCCCTGAGCGATAGCCGCGCGCGATCCGAGCATAGAGGTTAAGATCGTCAGTCGCGCGATAGTCAAAGGTAAGGTTTCCAGTCCAATCGCTGAATTTTGCTTCACGGTTATTCAAGGCAATTTCGACTGGATTGGTGTATGGATTCGCTCCATTCTGGAACCGCTCCATCCCCTTCTTGTCCCATGTATAACGCAGACCCAATGTAGCACCAAAGGCACCGTCGCTTCCGCCGGGACGGAATTCGGCCTGCCCATAAATGGCAGTCGATTTACCCCGAGCTCGGTAGCCAAGCGTCACTGCCTGCGGCACCACGCGGTAGCGTGCCGGGTTGGCAGCCTGGAAAGCTGCTGCAACCGATGGCGCCAGGAACGCTGCGGTCAGTGCCGGGAAACCGAAGCCAGGAAGGACCCCGCCACCAGTTACAGGATTGTAAAAGGTGTTCGAGTTGTAAACCGACTGGTTGGTATCGAGGACGAAGCCAAAACGCTGGTCGTTCTTTTCAAAGCCACTTTCTTTGAAAAAGAATGCACCGAGCACCCAATTGAACGCCCCGTCGTTGTTCGATACCAACTCAATTTCTTGGCTGAACTGTTTTTGACTGCGAAGGTTTTTCGCTTGGAACAATGGCTGGGTAATCTGCGGCACCGTGCCTGCGGTCAGGAACTGCGCATTGGGTAACGGAATACCGATACTGGTAAGTACCGAGGTTGGAAAACCGGTAAAGGTTGCAAACGGCGCGCTCGGGCTGCCGATGTTGAACAGCGCACCGCGCAACGAACCCAGACCGTCCAGATCGCTCCCCTCAATGGTGTTATTCCAACGGCGAACGGCGGTTGAGCTGCGCAGCGTGGCAAAGTCGAGATCAAATTCGACCCGGAACAGATTGCCCCAGATTTTGTCGGTCGAAGTGCCTGCTTCTTCAAGGCAGATTTTTGATAGGCGATTAAGTGACACATCGCGGCCGCAGCCTGCCTCCAAAATTGAGGACTGTGCAAGATATTGCTGCACTGGCGCAGGTGTCACATTATTAAAGCCGGGCACGAAAACCGTTGTGTTCGGTACGCCGTTACCGACTGCCGCCAATTGCTGAGCGTGAGGGACGCCCGAAGTCTTGGTATAATCGAGGATATTCTTGATCTTTACCTTGTCGCTTGGCTCAAAAATCCACCCCCAACGCAGGCCAACGGTCTTGGATCCGCCGGGATCGAGGCGGTCGTTCGGTTGCAACAGATTGTCGACCACCCCGTCACGGCGCTTGTAAAGCCCGGTGAAAGTCATTTTCATCGTGTCATCCACCATGCGGCCGGTATCGAACGAAGCGCGCAGCAGATTTTGGTTAAAATTGCCAAGGCCACCCTTCAATTTCAAGCTGGTTTCTTCCGAAGGGTCTTTGGTGATGAAATTCACTGCGCCGCCCGTTGTGTTGCGTCCAAACAATGTGCCCTGTGGGCCACGCAGCACTTCGATGCGTTCGATATCAGCCACTTCGAATGAAGCAGTCGAGGATCGGGCCAGATAAACACCGTCGAGATAGAGGCCGATCGGCGAGTCAAAGCCCTGAGTTTCGTCCGCAGGCGTCGGGATTCCGCGAATAGTTACAACCGCAGCCGAAGAGTTGGTCGTTCCTCCCAGAACCGAAACGTTTGGCGCAACCGCGCCAAGATCCTTGATCTCGTTCAGACCTTGCAGTTCGGCCTGAGCACCCGAAATGGCAGAGATTGAAAGTGGAATTTCTTGCAAATTCTGCTCACGCTTTTGCGCGGTAACCACAATCTCGCCAAATAATTCACCTTCTTCGGCGTTTTGCGCCAACGCCGGAACCGATAAACCGACAATACTAACCCCTGATAATAGCGTAAATGCGACTGCGCGATGATATGCTTTCATGTTAGCCTCCCCTAAACCGTTCCCACGCCACTTTATATCACGCGGGTTTCTCTCATGTCCTGCCTCTGACTTCCAAATAGCGTAACGAATGTCAATTCATTTTACGCAGTCTGATGCTCTCAGGTCACTTGATCTTCATTTTGCGAAATATATCGTGGCAATTTCGTCACATCTTTCAGGCTGCGGTATCCCATGGAGCATCCGCTGTGCCGCGCGTGGTGTATTTGCCATTGACTCGCGCTTGGAATTCCCCGGCGCGCGCGCGTGGATTGTAGAATTGTTTATACCAAACGCGCAGCTTGTCGAACGGGCCGTCACCCTTTACCATCATCGGGTTGATACAAGGCCGCTTGTTCGACCAGATTTCGAAATCCTGCGCAAAGGCTGATACACCGCCATCTTCATAGCCACGGGCCAAGTCCCGATCCTGTGCCGAAGGCTCTGCGTTCGCAACTTTAACCTGCAGTCCGTACCAAACATTGACAACACCGTCATCAACCGGCGTGTGCGCAATTACCATCAGCGATGGAAATTCGCCCAGCATGATCGATTGAAGGATGCCGGGGCCGGTATACCAGGTATCGTTCGTCATCGGTCCGGCACCCGAACCGGCCAGCGTCTTGTGACCGGCCGTCAAATATTGGCGCACGATATGGGCATCAAATTCGTTGTAGAATGTCTCCATATCAATCGAGCCATGCACGGGTTCCAGATGCCCCTTGTCGGTCATATTATCCAGGATTTCCTGAGGATGGCAGGCCAACGTCCCCAAATTGGTGATGTTCCAGTTGACCCAATGGGCTTGGTCATGATGCTCAAAAGCAGGCAGGTCATATTCAGGTTCGCCGCCTTCGGAGTCATACCAAGTCCAGATGCAACCCGCACGTTCGGTCACCTTCCAGCTTTTAAGGCACGCAGCCTTTGGCGGCGGCGATGGCGAATATGGGATATCGTTGCAGCGGCCGTCGGGTCCAAAGCGCCAACCATGATAGGGGCAACGGATATTGTCACCTTCGACATGCTCTTTGTCCACGACAACGTAGGATGTTGTATTCTTGGCAAGATGCGTGCCCATATGCGGGCAATAAGCCTCTACCAGAAATACCCGGCCCGATTGGCCCCGATAAAGGACCATGTCCTCACCGAAATAGCGAACGGCCGCCGGGGTAGTATTCGCGTCGTCCGAAGTCCCCACCATGAACCATCCGCGCGGGAAGGTAAATTCGCCCAAACCATAATCCGCAGTTGTCGCCATGATCTTGCCTCTCCTTGAATCGCGCAAGGAACGATATCGCAAAATGCGTATGCTTGGCAAGAGATTACCGTTATTACCGCTTTATGCGTAAATTACAGCAATCTATTTTACGCAGTACGCGCTTAATCGTCGCCATCAATGATATGGTCGGCCTCGGTGATGCGGACCACACGGGCATTGTATTTGATCGTCTTCACAGCAATCGAGGTCTCGACATGGTGTACGCCGGGCAGCGCGAGTATTTGATCGGACGCAACCGCGTGCAATGTATCTAGCTCGTTGAACAGACAGATTGCGAGGATATTGAACCGCCCCATTGTGATCATCACGCCGTTGACCGACGCCAAGCTGGCGATTTGCTGCGCTATATCGCGCACCTTCTCAACCTCAGTGAGCACGCCGATAAACGCCATTTTGGTCGAATTTTCGAGTCCAAAGCTGGTGATCGCGGTGAACGCAATCAGCCTGTCTTGCTGCAACCGTTTTATCCGCCCGCGAACCGTTCCTTCTGTTACACCAAGATCGGCGGCGATTTTGCGGTTCGATACGCGCGCATCGTTTGACAATATGGCAATCAGTTGGCGGTCAAGATCGTCGATGAGGGGCGCGCTCATATCGTCCCCCGCGACTCGATAGGTGCTACATCGAATTTATATTTGACGACATCTACGGCAATTGCCGGCATCATCGAACGGATGCCGCGAACCTTGGACAATTTGTTGAGCATCAGGTTGGGCAATTCATCAAAATCATGGAGCACCACCAGCATGTCTATGTCATAGCGGCCTGTGACAAGATGCGCGGCAAACACTTCGGGAAATTCTGCTAGCTCTGCGGCCACATCGGATGCGGGCCGTCCGTCTACCTCAATAGCGACCTCCATCAGCACATTGTAACCATGTGCCGAAAAGTCGGAAACGGCGACCACACGCAGTTTATTTTCTTCCTCCATCCGGCGGATACGCGCCGATACTGTTGCTGCGGTCAGATCAAGCCGGTCGGCAATCTGTTGGTTGGTTGCACGCCCATTGAGGCGCAATTGCTCAACAATCACGCGGTCAATATCGTCGGTACTAAAATCTTCGGCCATGGGGTCCCCTTTATACCCGGATCACCTGCGCGGCGGAAAAGCCGCCGTCAACCGGAATATTGGCCCCGGTGACAAAGGATGCTTCGTCGGACAGCAGAAAGCGGATAACGCGGGCGACCTCTTCGGGTTGTCCCGCCCGCTGCAACAGGTGCATTCCGACAAAATTATCGCGCATTGGTCCTGCATGCGCCAGCATCCCGGTCATTGGCGTTTCGATGTAGCCCGGACTGACAGCGTTAACACGGATGCCCGCCGCGCCATAATCTGCGGCTAGGCAGCGGCTTAGTTGCAGTACGCCGCTCTTAGTCACATTATATGGCGTATTCCCTTGCCCACCGGTCATTCCGTAAATGCTCGCAACGGTTACAATCGACCCGCGTCCGGCAGCCAGCATGTGGGGCAGGACTGCGCGGCACGTAAGCATAGTCCCGGTAAGGTTGACCGCCAACGCGCGGTTCCAGTTTATCAGTTCGAATTGGGTGACGGCGCCTTCGGCCGAAATCCCCGCGCACGCGGCAATGCCGTCGATCCGGCCGAAGCGTTCAATAACCTGTGCCACCACCGCTTCGGTTTGCGCTTCACTGCTGACATCCAGCTGGAAAGCCGCATCGTCATTTCCCAATCCGCCAATATCGGCAAGGTCGGCTGCGGCGACGGCACCACCAGCCTCGCGCACGGCCTGAACAGTGGCCTGCCCAATCCCCGATGCGGCGCCGGTTATGAAAACCACTTTACCTTCAAGCGTTCGCATCAGCGAAATTCCTTCAGATCAGCGGCCATCATTGCCGCGTTAAATTTCTGTACTGTCCGGGTTTCAACCCAGACCACCTCCAGCCGCCGCTCGGCAAATTTCCAAGCCCCGTCTTCTCGCCGATAGCGATTATGATAGCGCATCGCCATGTCGAGTAGCGTCCATTCCTCTCCGTGCAGGATGTGGCTGGCGATGCAGGTGGTTTGGCCGGTGACAGCACCATTTGCCGCCTGATCAAAAGTCTGATTGAAGACATTGTGCATCGTTTTCTGAAAGGCCGCATCGACTTGTCCGATCATCCGCGCCAGCCCTTCTTGGCCGCAAAACTCTATGGGATTTTCACCATAGCCACGCACCGCGCCGTCGCTTGTGAACAGCGATGCGAGCATCGCCGCGTCGAGCGTATCGACCGCAAGCGCATAGCGAAAGGCCAGGTCATGCAATTCCTGCGGCGCGGTAAATGGCGTCACGCCAGCGCCTTTTTGAGGTTGCCCGCACTGCGGTCAATCCACTCCCAAGTGTCGGGGACCGCTTCGAACATACTAAAAAAGCCGTGGATCATGCCAGGCGCGATGGCTGCATCCACTGCCACACCCGCGGCCGTCAGCTTGGCGGCAAAGAGCATGCCTTCATCACGCAGCGGATCATATTCGGCGGTAATCACAGTGGCGGACGGCAAGTTGGCGAGGTCGGCCGTATGCAAAACGACAGCAAGCGGTGCATCGCCGACCGCGGTCTCGCCCAAATAATTCTCCCAGAACCAGCGCATCCCCTCTTCGCCCAGGAAATATTCGCCGCCGCCATTGGCGCGATACGAATCGGTATCGTAATTTTGATCGGTCACCGGATAGATCAACAGTTGGTGCCGAAGCATTGGCCCTCCGCGATCGCGTGCCATGATCGCGGCTGCCGCCGCCAGATTGCCGCCTGCGCTGTCTCCGGCAACGGCAAGCCGCGTGGCATCTACGCCCAATTGGCCCGCATTGCTCGCAGCCCAAACAAGCGCGTCGTAACAATCTTCTACCGGAGCCGGGTAAGGATTTTCGGGGGCAAGCCGATATGCCACCGACAGCACCGCACTGCCGCTTTTCTGTGCCAGTGCGCGGCAGGTCGCATCATGCGTTTCAATCGTTCCGATAACCCAGCCGCCGCCATGATAATAAAGCGTGAGTGGCGGCTTTTCGTCTGCACCCAGAGGCACATATAACCGCGCCGCCAATGTCCGGCCATCGAGCGGTATCGAAACATCGTCGGCGCTCGCAACCGTTGGCGTTTCCCCCATCGGCATCGGCTGGTCAAAAACCGCGCGCACATCGGCAGGCATGGCATTGGCGAAATCAAGTTGCGGTGCCTGCGCCATGAACTGCAACAAAGCCTCGACTTGTGGGTTTAGCGGCATTTCTCTCTCCTAAATTCCGAATCCGCCGGATACGTTGATCTGTTGTCCGGTAACATAAGCCGCCCGCGCCGAGGCAAGCCAGCTGACTGCGTAGCCGATTTCTTCCGGTTGTCCCCAACGTTTGAGCGCGAGCATCTTTTGCGTCTCCGTCACCCATTCGGGCGGAAATGCGCCCTGCCCCATCAGCTCATGGAACATGCCCGCATCAATCACCCCGACCAGCACCGAATTGGCGCGGATGCCGTGACGGCCTTCCTCCCGTGCGATACCTTTCAGCCAGCTTTCATTCGACGCCTTTGGCGCCACCGACAATCCGTCGCGATCTGGCCAGCGCAGATGCCCTGCCGATCCCAGATGGACAATCGAACCGCCGCCCGCCTCGCGCATGTGCGGCAACAATGCGGTTACCAAAGAGAAGAATCCATGCACTTCCACTTCAAATGCTTGGCGCCACTTCTCAAGCGGGGTTTCACCAAGATAGAGCTGATCGACCAGCGGCCCAGCCGCCCAAACCAGCGTGTGAATACGTCCATGCGCGGTGACAGCATCCGACACCAGTGCCGAAATCGCGGCGGGATCGGTTACGTCACACTGGTGCAAGCTGGATCGGGCCGAAACCCGGTCTGCGACTGCCTGTGCGGCTTCTGCTTTGCGGTTATAGACCAGTGCCAGATCAGCGCCGTCGCCTGCCAGCACCTCGGCGACTTTGCCGCCGATACCGCCGCTTGCGCCCACAACCAATGCCGCCCCGGCGGGGAAGAGTGCGTTATTTGGCATAATAATTTTTTCGCATATGACGGTCAAAAACTCCCTATGTCCGATAATTGCGTATACTGGAGTGTAAATCCAGTGTTAAATCAGGGTAACGAGAGGAAATCAAACATGCAACGATTGACGGGAAAAGTGGCGCTGGTGACCGGCGGCGCTCGTGGTATTGGTGAAGGCATCGTAAGGCGCTTTGTGCAGGAAGGGGCGCAGGTGATGATTACCGACGTGCTCGACGCCGAAGGTCAGGCGCTGGCCGATGAATTGGGACAAAGCTATCTCCATCTCGATGTCGCTTCGCGCGGCGAATGGAATGCTGCGATTGCCGCTACCGAAGAACGATATGGGCGGCTCGATAGCCTCGTCAACAATGCCGGGGTGATCGTGTTCAAGCGGCTTGATGACCTGTCTGAAGAAGAAATCCGGCGGATTATTGACATCAACCTGATCGGCACGATGTTCGGTGCGCAGGCCGCTATCCCAGCGCTCGAACGTGCGGGCGGCGGTTCGATCATCAACATGAGTTCGGCAGACGGGATCGCGGGGGCCAATTCGCTGACTGCATATTGCGCGTCAAAATTCGGCGTGCGCGGCTTCACCAAGGCACTGGCGCTGGAGCTTGGCCATCGCGGCATCCGAGTTAACTCGATCCATCCCGGCGGGATTTTGACACCGCTTTCCAACCCCGGAAATCACCCGCGCGAGATTGTTGACCAGGCGTATAAAATCTACCCGGCCCAACGCGCCGGCGACCCGCACGACATTGGCGCAGCCGCCGCCTATCTGGCATCCGACGATGCGAGCTATTGCATGGGCACGGAATTGCTCGTCGACGGCGGTCTGGTCGCCGGACATTATTATGCTGTGATGCCCGGCGCGCCGCCATCAATGCAGCGTTAAGCAGCGAGCATCTGGCGATCCGCTTCAATCCGGCGGATCGCTATCCAGCCCTAACATCGCCGCAACGAATCCCATCGGGATCGTGACGCTCAAGCCAATGCGGAGCGATGCCGCGTCGTTGCCAAAGGCCTGGCTGATCAGCCCTGTCGCCCAAGGGCCAACAAGGAAGCCGAGCAGGGTAGTAACCGCAATAAATGTCGCAGTCGCCGAAGCTCTGAAGCGTTCGGGCAACATATGTTGAAGCGCGGCAATAAAGCCGATTGACCAGCCGCCGCCCAAAAGCCCCGATGGAATGGCCATTAGCTTGGCTCCTGCAAAGCTTGGCATCCATGTCGCGATCAGCACGCAAGCCGTCGCCGAAAACAATGCAATGGCAGCCATGCGCACCGGCCATTCGCTAGACCGCTTGGTCAGCCGGTCAACCACCACCCCAAATGTCAGCATCCCGACCAACCCCGCTCCGCCAAAATAAAACGCGAATGTAGCTTTGGCTGCAGCCGGATCGACGCCATAGCTGCGCGCAAACAGTTCCGGCCCCCAATTGCCGAACGACACACCCGAAAGCGTTCCGAGCGCAAAGGCAAACATCATCAACAGATAACCGGGCGCACGGATGAGTTTTCGAATCATCTCTCCAAAGGGGATCTGGTGACTTTTGGATGCGCCTCCGATTCGCGGCGGCTCGCGGACGAGCAGGAGCATCAACAGGCCCAATACCAATCCCGGCAAACCGAGCGCAAAAAAAGCAGTATGCCAACCATAAACCCTCTCAATCGCAGGGCCACCAGCGATCCCCGCGATCTGCCCGAAATAGGTCGCAAGCCCCAATATGGCAAAGGCCAAGCCGCGCCGCTCAGGCTTGAAATAGGCGGCGATCAACGAATAAGCCGGTGCCATGAAACAAGCTTCGCCAACACCGACACCAACCCGCGCAAAGGCAAGCTGCCAAGGTGTAGTTGCAAAGCCAGTGGCCGCTGTGCAGGCGCTCCACATCAGGCAACCTGCGACAATGATCTTCACCCGCGACGTTCTGTCCGCCAGCCGTGCCATGGGAATGCCCATCACGACGTAAAGGACGACAAAGGCAGGTCCCATCAGCAGCCCCATAAAACCATCATCGACGTTGAACGCGGTTTTCAGTGGCCCCACCAGTCCGGTGATCAGAAAGCGATCGGCAAAATTGAAAATATGAATCGCTAGCAAAGTGAAGAGCACCACCCAAGCATTGCTCAACCGCTGTGCCGGATTCGCGTCAGTCACGCATCTGCGCTCCGCCATTGACGTGCCAGACCTGTCCGTTGACCCACGCGCCGTCGTCAGAGGCGAGGAATGTGACAGCTGCTGCGATGTCCTCTGGCTGGCCAAGCCGCGTGTGCGGTATACCCTTGGTCGCCTTTTCCACATAGTCGTCGGTGAGGTGGATTTTAACGGCCTCGGTCAGCACAAGGCCGGGGCAGATGACGTTTGCGCGGATACCCTGCTTGCCCCATTTGGCCGCGACATGACGCGCTAGGGCGTGGATCGCATTCTTGGTCATTGGATAAGCCACCTGCCAAGGAGCGGCACCCGAAGCAGCGCCGCTCGACGTATAAATCATCGCACCACCGCCACGTTCGATGATGCGGGGCAGTGCTGCCTGCGTTGCCAAAAAATGGCTCTTGGTGTTGATCGCGAAACTCTTTTCCAAAACTTCGATTGGACAATTCAACGCGTCGATATCGCCTTCGGTTCCGCCCGCCAAATTGCTGTGATAGAAATCGAGGCCACCAAAGGTCTCAGTGGCCTTGGCGACGATGGCTGCTTGCGACTCCGCGTTGGTGCCGTCGAGATCCACGCCAATCGCTTTGCCGCCCTTAATATTGATAGCGTCAGCAACTTCGCGCGCCCAATCACCCATTAAGTCGCCGATTACAACGTGAACACCTTCTTCGGCCAGCCGCCGTGCGGTCGCCGCACCAATGCCGCGACCCCCGCCCGCGATGATGCCTACTTTACCCGAAAGCCCGCGCACGCCTCTCTCCCTCGATTTGCGTAATTACTACGCTGTTGATTTACGCATATCGAGGTCAAGCGCAGCTGTAAACCGGCAAATGCGATGAAATCGGCTATTCTGCGGCAACAGCCGTCTGATCGTCATCATTGGCGATAATTGGGTCTTCCGCCAACCGGTTCGTATCGGCCCAAAGTCCTTCATCTGGAACCGGCGTTATACCCAGTTCCTCGCGGATATCAGCGATCTGCCAATCAGTCATCGCCCGCCAATCGGCAAGCATCAGCGGATATTTCCAGTTCCGCGCCTGCGTTGCGCCAACATATTCAGCCTCCAGATTGAGCGCATAGCCTTCAGGATAATGGAGCATATCCTTCATGATCGTCTTAGCGCGCAGATAGCTTGGAACACGGTTGAAGAATGCCGCCATCTCGGGCTGGAAATAGCGCGCCTTGGCGTGCAGATTGCCAACAAGTAGCGCGATTTCACCCCCATGGTTGGGACCGAACCCTGATACGATATGTTCGATATCATGGGTCAGTGCGGTCTGACGTAAGTAAAAGGTAAGGTCATTAACCACCTGGATTTCGCGGTAGAAAATGTCGAGTTCATAGCCCGAATTGACCATGAAATCGTGGAGTGCCGCCCCCAAAGTGCCGGGCGCGCAGTCCTTAACCTCGTCCTTTTTGAAATCGGCGAGTGCGCGTTTCTCGCACCACTGCTTGAACTTGGGTAGCCGCGCCTTCTCTTCTTCAAACAATGCCAGAACGCGTGGAAAATCCTCGAGCATCATCAATATCTGCGCGACTTCCGGTATATAGGCGGTGTTGGGCATGTCCGTGCCGTTGCGCCGCAACATTTCTTGCACGATCAGATGGCGCAATTCGGTGTGGTTCAGATATTTGGATGAACTGACCAGCACCGAGCTTTCTGTTTCAACTTTGCGAATTCCGCCGTTGAAATAGTCGCGTTCGCCAGCACCTACCTTGATATCGGTCATCGCGCTTACTCCGCTGCTATTGCCACAGGGGCGTCGTCATTAGCGGCGGGAGACAGGAACTGTCCAGGTTTCGCGCCGGTGTAAGCACCGTTTTCAAAGGTCGGTTCGCCATTGACCAACGTAAGCCGCATCGGGGCAGCCTGGCGCGTAAACCGCCATGTCATCCCGCCTTTGCCATCGGGCACATCCCACGCCTTTTCAAATGGCTGGTAGGTCACTTCATCAAGATCGAATACGGTTATGTCGGCGCGCTTGCCTTGCGCGATTACGCCGCGATCGGGAAGGAAGAAATGCTCTGCGAGCTTGCCTGTCATTACATGTACTGCTTCTTCGATGGTCATCATCTTGTCATCGCGGACATATCGGGTAAGCAGAAGCGCATTTTCGCCGCCGCCGCAAAGCATTTGCAAATGCGCGCCAGCGTCAGAGATGTTGCCGACCGTTTTTGGATCACGCATAAGCTCCATCGTCAGTTCCTCATTTTTGGGGAATGGCGCCATGTGCACGGTCGACATCAAGCCGTTTTCAAGGATCCAATCCGCCATCGCGTCGCTGCGGTGCACACCCCGGCTATCGGCAAATTCCTTCAACGTACCGCCAATTGGTCCCTTGCCATTTTCGCTATCGAGCAACAGCAATTCCTGCGGGTTTTTGAGCGGGCTGTGATCCCATGCCTGCGTATCCCAGCTCTCCCGCGCCCGTGCGCGCCAGTCCGGATCAGCGAGCAGCCTTGCCTTTTCTTCTTGGGTTTCAGCCAGCACAACCTCGTGCCAGATATAGTCGTTCGACTGCGCAAAGATCAACGACTTGGTGATACCCAGCACACTTGTCGGCGAAACATGGGCATAGCCGGGCCAAACATCGATCCCCGCCGCGCGCATCTCTTCTATGGTCTTTTGCATTTCGGGCAGTATTCCGGCCTGGAAATAGAGGGTAGGGATACCGCCTGCGATCTGCACGCGGATCTTACGACCGGTCAGCAGCTTTTCGAGTCGCTTCAGGTTAGCTGGCCCATTCATCCGCATAAAAGTATCAACGATGATCTGATAACAAGTCGCCGGATAGCGATCCATCACATCGAATAACGCAGAAAACTCCGCGTCATCGGCAAGCAGAGACGGCACCGGGCGGTTGTCGCCATCATGATCATGCATATTATCGGAAAGGCCAAGCGCCCCCGCCGCGAGTGCATCGTCGAGCAACTCAGCCATCTTGGCGATTTCTTCGGGTGTCGCCGCGCGGTCCCAAGCGTCCATCCCCATCGCTGCCAAGCGCAGCGGGATATGGCCTACATAGCTCGCATAGTTGAGCGGCACCTTGACCGCGCTCTCAAACGACTTGCGATATTCGGACCAAGTCGTCCAATCCCAAGGAACATTCTGCTGAAAGGGGCCGAGCGGGATATCCTCGAAGAAAGAGAAAATACCCATCACTTCATCACGCGCCGCTTTGGAAGGATGCAGCGGCGCCATCGAAAAACCGCAATTGCCCAAGACCATCGTCGTCGCGCCATAGCCAGGGAGTGGATCGAGATCGGGCTGCCACCACATACTCGCGTCATAATGGGTGTGGCTTTCGATAAAACCGGGGGTGACATAACAGCCGCTGGCATCGACGATACGTTCGCCATTGGGGGAGAGGTCGGTGCCAACCTCGGCGATCAGTCCGTCGCGGATGCGCACATCGGCTGCAAATGCGGGCGCACCGGTGCCGTCAACCACAGTGCCATTTTTAATCAGAATTTCCGACATCTCATTCTCCTCGTGCATATTGTCAGGCGTTCGCGTGCCCGAGTCTCCGGCGTGGATGATAAACCCGCATAATCAGATTTTCCGAACGCTAAGCTTGAAATCGGATCACATTATGATCTATTTGGCATCATGAAACGAACTGACAGCGAAAGCCAGTTGATGCTGGCCACTCTCAAACGCCACTTGAAATCGAGAGGATGGACGACAACGCGTATCGCCGAACAACTGGGCATTGGTGAGGCCACGGCGAAACGTTGGCTGGCAGGCAAGGCGCTGACGCTTGACCGCCTTTCCGATCTTGCGCGATTATGCGATCTGTCTCTGGCCGAACTGGTTCGCGAAACTGGGCAGCCGAAGACAAATCTCGCGCACGAACTAACTCTGGCACAAGAACGCGCTTTGATGACCGATGAATTCATGGCGCTAATGTTTTTTACGATTCTCTCCGGCTATCCGCCAGCCGAAACCGCAGTGGATTTTTCGTTGCCGATGCCGATGGTTGAGACGGCATTGGTGCGGTTGGAGCGACTGGCGCTGATCGACCGTTTATCGGGTGGCCGCGTTCGTGCATTGGTTGACCGGACCGTCATCTGGCGAAAAGCACCGATGCGTCAGTTATTCGAGCAGCGAATGAAAGAACAATATGTCGCAATCGATTTCGCATCTCCCGATGCGGTATATGCCTCGGAAGTGATCAAATTGTCGGCGCAAGGGGCCGCGATGCTTGCTGAATTGATTGAAGAATTTAGGCGCGAAGTCCAAATCCTCGCGCAACGCGACCGCGAAACGACACATCTGCCAGCGACTTGGTATACAACATTGGCGGTAATGCGTCCGCTCGATCTAAGCAGACTCGAACGGCTTAGGGCGTAGCCTGCAACGACTGGAGCCTGGCCCGCGCTTTTGCGGCCTGATCAAAATAGACCAACCCTTCCTGCACCGGCATATCTGGCTCTGCAATTCGGGTCATATAGACATCGACCGTCAAACGCATCGCCTTTGCATCGTTGGGTGCGCCGAAATAGGCCCAGTCAGCCAGACGCGCCGCCAGCTTCGCTTGGATTGGCAAAAGCTCGCGCGCCCGTTTGTCGAGCGCGTCAATCCCTCCCGCCAGTCGCACCGCTTCTATTGCCTCCTCTTCAAAAGACAGCGCGGCGAAATGACCGGGAATATCATCCCACCAACCTGTCCAACGCATTGCCACCATGCGGGAAATGTCCTCGGGGCGGTTATATTGCGGGTTTAGAGTTGGCTCATCTGCGAATACTTTAGGCCATGAAATCGTCGCCGCAATCGCGTCCTTACGCTCGCCCGCATTTAATCGGCGCACCGTTTCGGTCGATACATGCTCAAGTGCCTCGGCAAGGATGGTCAGCCGGCGGTTGGCTTCCGATTCATTAGCCACGAATGCTCCATGCATCGGTATCAGCAGGGCAGGATTTTGCGCCGCCATATTGCGTAACGCCATAGCCCATTCGTCGACATGTCGCATGATCCGCTTACCATTCCCGGCATTGGGCAGGAAACCCTGATAATAATCCGCAGTGAAAATGGCCCGCCTGCCTGGCATTGCCATCCAGATCTGCTCTTCGGTCTCGCCGGGCGTATGGAAAAACTCGAATTGCTCGCCGCCAATTTTGAGCGACAAATTCTGGTGAAAGATAATGTCCGGCATGGGCAACCGATCGGTGGTTGTCGGCTGCAACGGCAAAGGCTGGTTGTTCAGCCTGCCTATCGAACCACCCAGCCGCACTTCCTTTTTGGCCATGTTAGCGAACAAATCGCTCGTGATCGTCTTTGCTTCAGGCCATTTCAACTTCAACGCGGGCCAGCCATAGGCATGATCGACGTGGATATGACTTACGACAATATGGGTCAGCGGTTTTGAACTTAGCGTCGGGATCAACTCTGCCAGAGCAGGGCCAATTGCGGCATAGCCGGTGTCAAACAGCACCAGCCCTGACCGTGTCTCGATTAGCGCAACATTCACATAGGGAAAGCGGATCAGCCAAATGCCCTTCGCCGGTTTCTCTATGGTCATCTTGGCCTTGGCCTCGGCAATAAGCGGCGGTGCATCTGATAGCATAGCCCGGGCGATGGGCGGAGACGATGGTCCGCCAAAACCATCCTGGCGCGCCATATGCTTCATTACGTCTGGATATTCACGCGCCAACAACACCCTGCCCTGTTGGACAAGGAGATCGTCAGCGGAAGGAGTGTATCCCTCGGCCTGTAACGGACTGCATAGCATTAGCGCGAGTGCAGCCAGTAACAGGCGCATCGTCAAATACCCGGCTGTTCTGGCGGGATATGAACCACCAGCCCGTCGAGCTCTTCGCCAAGCTGTATCTGGCAAGATAAACGACTGGTCGCGCGCACCTCGACGCCATCCAGCGCATCGAGCATTGCTGCTTCATCGTCGGATGGGAGACCAACCTTCGCTGTCCACGCCTCGTCGATGTAGCAATGACAGGTGCCGCATTGCATCACCCCGCCGCACAATGCATCAATCCCGTCGACCAGATTGCCGACGGCGAGATGCATTACCGTCATGCCTTCAAAGTTCACACAAGTTCGCGGTGTGCCGTCGGGCTGGATATAGGTAACCTTGGCCATTATCGGTGCAGCTCAAACATGGATTGGGCAGCCTGCCGCTTTGGCCATCGCGGCAATATCCGCTGGCGCCGCCGCTCCCCGGTCCCGCTTTTTGTAGCGCACCCGGCAAGGCTGCGCTGGCCAATAGGTTCCGGCACCGGCGATGGGCTTTACCTCGTCCAGCAACTCTAAATCATAATGCTGGAGCAGAATCGCGACGATCACCTTCATTTCCATTCGTGCAAAATTCACACCAGCACAGCGGTGCATACCGCCGCCAAAGCCGATCAGCGAATTGCTCTGGATCTGCGCGTCATCGCTGGCCGCGTTAAAACGTTCGGGATTATAGGCGTCGGGGTTCTTCCAAGTTTCTTCCAGTCGGTGACTTACCGACGGGGCAAGCAAGACGAAATCGCCCTTGTCGATGGTGTAGCCGCCGCGCTCGAAACTCTCATTTGCTTTGCGCGAGAGGATATAGGCAACCGGATGTAGCCGCTCGGTTTCGCGCAGTGCCAGGTCCATCTTGGTCATGGCAATGGCCTGTTCCCAACCGATGTCGCGCCCGTCGCTGTTGCCAAGCACCGTCGTCACTTCATTGCGGATGACCTGCTGATAATCCGTGTTCTGGATCAGGTCAGCCAACGCCCAGCTGACCTGACCCGCTGTTGTCTCATGCCCGGCCCAAACCAGCAGCATGATCAAGTGGCGGATCAATTCGTCGGGAACTGGCCTGCCATCAGGATATTTGGTTTCGACCATCCCCTGAAAGAAATCGGGCGGATCGAGCGGTTCGGCGCGGCGCTTGTCGATCCATTCCTGCAGGATGGCATGCAACTTTTTCTTTGCGCGTTGGCTCTTGATCAATTTGGGAGTTGGCAGCCACAGCGGCAACACAAATTCCATGCCGCCCGAAAAGTCGCGGAACAGGTCGAAGAATTCATGCCCCAATTTCTCGTGAAATTCGCGTCCCATGAAACTGTGCGCGGCAATGTCCATCACCACAGGGCCAAGCGTCTGGATCAAATCGAACTCGCCCTCATCGCCCAGTTCGTTGACCAGATTCAAAGTCTCCTCTGCCATCACGCCGACATAGTCTTTCATCGCGGCGGCCTTGAAGCGGGGCATGATCACGGCGCGTTGGCGCAGATATTCCTCCATCTCGGCGAAACTGTAAAAGTCTGGCGAAAACATTTTTAGAAAATAGGGCATTGATTCGCGGATCGAGAGCAGCTTGTCGGTCTGCTCGAAGAAGAAGCGGTTATGTTCTGGCCCTAGCATCACATGCATGCGCCGCCCGCCGATCTTAACGTCGAACATCTGGCCCCTTTCGGAATAGCCACGCTTTAACAGCCCGACCGGATCACGGAAGAAGGAGGTTAGATGCCCCAAAAACGGCGAAGCGCCGGAAAGTAGGGGCGGGGCAGCGAGTGTCGTCATTTCTCTCTCCTATTCTCTGTCACATAATCTGGCGATTTCGCCGGACAATGCAATTGCCATGTGATCCTGCCAATGCGGGGTTATTAATTGTATCCCAACGGGCAAATGGCCGTCATTGCCAACGGGTACTGAAACGGCAGGCAGGCCCGGATAGGTTGCCTGCCCAATCCACGCAATTTGCGGCGTAAAGGACATGTCGTCGCCGTTGATCTGCAGGCTGCGCTTCTGCCAGTCAGGTTCGTCGCTATGCTTGAAGGCCGATGTGCCGAAAACCGGCGTCAGGATGACGTCGAAATCCTCGAACAGCCGCTGCCATTGGCGAGTGAACTCGGCTTGGGTGTCAAGCAGGTCGAGCCAGCCACGCATGCCAATATCGGGGTGTTCGTCGGTCGGTGACTGGCGCGCGGACATGGCGACGCTGAGCAGTTTGACATAGGCAGAATGCATCACCTCACGGTCCGGCAGCAAGCGGTGCGAAGTTGAGATGATCGCGCCTTCATTTGCAGCGGCATCAACAGCAGTCTGCAGGGCGTTAGCGACTGGCGCATCGACTTCAGCCAGCGGATGTGTGTCGAGCAACAGGATACGAACGCCCTTGAAGTTAGTGTGCCGCGCGCGGGGCAAGGGCAGCGCCGCAGTCAGGTCAAGAGCAAGCGCGAGATCATTGGCGGTGCGCGCCATGGGCCCGGTCATTGCCAGCACAGAGGGCGCGCCAGCCGTTCCCGGCGCATAATGCCCGTTGCTGGGGATCGCGCCATAGGTTGGCTTCAGACCCATGACCCCGCAGAAATGGCAAGGTGTGCGAATTGAACCGCCAATGTCTGATCCAAACTCGAGCGGCACCATCCCGGCCGCCAATGCAGCAGCCCCTCCGCCAGACGAGCCCCCAGGAACGCGGGTAAGATCGTGCGGATTGTTGGTACGGCCATAGATCGGGTTAACCGACTGCAAATCGGCAAGCGCCACCGGCACATTGGTCTTACCGAGCACAACCGCGCCCGCTTCCTTAAGCCTTTTGACAGCGTGAGCATCTTCGCTGGCGACGAAATCACGCGCGGCTTCAAACCCCCATGTCGTTTTCAGGCCCGCGATGTTGAAGCTTTCCTTTACCGTCACCGGCACACCGTTGAGCGGCCCGGCCAGACCTGCCAAGCGCGCCTTGTCTCGTTCCTTGGCCTGTTCACGGGCGCGTTCGAAGTCACGTACGACAACAGCGTTGATCGCACCATCAAGTGCTTCAATCCGGGTAATGGCAGCATCGGTCGCCTCAACGGCGCTCAATTCGCCCCGCGCAATCTGTGCGGCGAGTTCAATGGCAGATGACTCTGTGTGTAAGCTCGGAAAACTCATAACCACTCCTGTCTATGCATAAAATCGCGCATAATAATCGCGAAACTTGGCAATCGGCCCATCGCCTTGGCAAATGATCGCGTTCGGCTGATATTGCTGACGGTCCCACACCACTTTGTCTTGATCGAGCTGCTTGTTCACATCCTTGATGATCGCGCGCGCCAGCCCGGCCATCGGTCCATCGGCCTGTTCCTTGGTCTGCGTATAAAAATAGCGCGCGAGGATTTGATCCTTCTCAACCGGCGTGATGCAGGCGAGGAGCAAGGTCTCGCATATTCCGGTGAACCTCACCCAAGCCTGCCCCGCGCCCTGCGTGATCGAAGTGATTGTGCCGTCGACTTCGCCTCTTGGCGTACCCATCTTGGCGCGAACAATACCCGTCCGCTCCCATTCACCCCAGGTCAGCTCAGATTCGGGCATCGTCGCTGTGCCGTGGATGTATTTGAAATGCGCAAAATCGACGCCGTTCTCGGCCATATTCTGCAGGCTGCCCCAGACATGCCAGCGGCATTCGTCATACGGAGTCCAGTCAGGATCGCTACATTCGGCGATGTCGACCACATCGAACAATGGTGCGACATCTTCGGGATGATACCAGAACCAGATAAACTGGTTCGCCTCGTGAACATGCCAAGTCCGCGTACATTTGCGCTTCACCTGCGGCGGGATGCTGGGCGAATAGGGTATCTCCTTGACCACGCCTTCCTCACCATCATAACGCCACGCATGGAACGGGCATTCGAGCAGATTGCCCGATACCTTGCCACCATGCCCCATATGCGCGCCGAGATGCTTGCAATAGGCATCAACCATGCGGACCTTTCCGTCCTCGCCGCGCCAGATGGCGAGATCGGTGGAGAAATAGCGCAAGGGTTTGACCTCGCCGACAGCGAGCTCGCTAGACAGCATCGCGACGAACCAACCGAACGGGAAGCCGATGTCGAGGTTGCGTGCCTTCACGGAAGCACGGTTCTTGGGCTCCGCCACCCGCCATTCGGCAAGCTCGTCCTTCGACATACGTTCGAGCACTTGCCAGACGGCTACGGGAGCCGTGCGAGCGTCATGCGGGTCACTTGGGCGAGTGTCAACATCAGCCATATTCAGTCCTCCAATCCAAAAACACGCACGGCATTTTCGCGCAAAAATTTTGGCCAAACCTCATCCTTGAATGGCACACCCGGCATATCGCTGAAAATACGATCGAGGCTTAAACCCATCGGAAAATAGCCTGCATAAATGATCTTGTCTGCGCCGCGCGTATTGGCATAATCGATGATCGCCTTGGGATAATGTTTCGGCGCAAAAGCACTGGTCGAGTAATAAAGGTTCGGCCATTTGAGCATCAGCTTGACCGCCAGCGCCTCCCATGGCTCCGCGCCGTGGCGCATAACGACCTTCAGATCAGGGAAAAACCAGCAGACCTCGTCAAGATGTTCAACCTTTTGCGTTTCCATCGGGATGCGCGGCCCCGGAATGCCGACGTTGAGCGTCACCGCAATGCCAAGCTCGCTTGCCACCGCATAAAGCGGCCACATATATTTGTGATTGATCGCAATCTGCGGATTGGTGCCGGCGGGGAAGACAGTGATAGCTTTCAAGCCCACCTCGGCATGAACCCTTCGGATGCGCGCGACTTCTTCCATGCCGTTGTTTGGATTGCACGGCAGTTCAAAGAAGAAGCGGTCCGGATAAAGCTCCTTGGCGCGTCGGGACGTTTCATTCTCGTTCCAGCCGCACATGGCTTTTTCGATATTGAAGCGGTCCATCTGCTCGACTGTCCATTTGACAAAATCGCCCGGATTGCCAGTTTGCGGCACATCCTTGAACATATATTGGGCGGGCATCGAGAATTGCTCGCGGCTTTGCCGGTCGCGCAACAGCGGCTTGAAACTGTCAAACCAGCCCGAACGATCCTCCGTCTCGGGAATACCAAGCATGCAGTCGATGATCTTGATGTCAGTTGGCATCGGCATGTGCCGTTTCTCCCGTAAGTGTAGGCCACATCGCCCGCAATTTGATCTTGTCGACTTTACCCACCCCATTGCGCGGCAGGGGTTCGGTCAAAAACGCGACCCGCCCCGGCGCCTTATAGCGCGCCAGCTGTTCGCCGACTGCTGTCTTGATCGCATCTTCGGTCAATCCGGGCGCAACTGCAACCGCTACGAGCAATTCACCCAATCGTTCATCGGCTATGCCAAAGGCGGCGCACTCCTGAACGCCTTCCATCGCGCCGATCACGCGTTCAACTTCGGCGCAATAGATATTCTCGCCCCCCGAAATCACCATGTCCTTTTTGCGGTCGACGATGAAAACATAGCCTTCATCGTCAACGGTCCCGACATCGCCTGTGCGCAGCCAGCCGTCTTGCGAGAGGACGGCGTCGGTCTCCGCGGGCCGGTTCCAATAGCCGCTCATCACCATCGGCCCACGCACCATGATTTCGCCGGGTTGGCCCGCCGGGGCATCTATCTTCATATCGACCAAGCTGAGCACACGGCCCGCCGATGCACGGTTGCGGATGAAATCTTCACCCACCGCTTGGGCCAAGCTGCCTGCGGTTTCGGTCATCCCGTAACCTGTGCCCATATACGCCTGCGGACAGGCCTCTCGCATCGCGTCGAGCAAATTGACCGGCAGTGCCTGACCGCCTGTGCCTATATTGCTAAGCGAAGACAGGTCCGCGTCTTCCAGCTTAGCGCGGTTGAGAACATCCCAGAGCATCGTGGGCACACCGGTAAACTGCGTAATCCGCTCCTCCGCAATCAGCCGCAATGCTTCATCCGGGTTCCAGCGGTCCATGATGACGATCTTCGAGCCCGCAAACATTGGCGAAAGGAAAGCACTACCGAGACCCGAAATATGGAACAACGGATAGACCTGCAACACCGCACCCTGCGGCATGTTGGCGCGGATGGTCTCCACATCAACACCATGTTGTTTCGCCATACCGTGCAAGATCATTGCACCCGACATCTGCACCAACATGATGCCGGTGATCAGATTTTTATGGCTGAGGACCGCGCCCTTTGCTCGCCCGGTCGTGCCAGAGGTAAACAGGATGGCGGCGGGGTCGTCCGGTGCAGCGATCGAATGGAGTGAGCGCGCCGAACCAAACGCCGGGAATTCAGACGCACACAGTATTCGGCCCCCATACCCGCCCTCGCGCAACCGCCCTTCTCGTGTTGCATCTGCCAGCACCAGCGCGACCTCCGCATCCTCGACCATCGCCGCCAGTTCCGCCGGAGCACCCCGGCTATTGACCAGTACCGCCACACCGCCCGCTGCCATCACCGCAAGAAATGCGATCATCCATCCCGCGCTGTTCTTCATACAGATAGCGACATGATCACCGCGTTCGATATCGAGTTCAGCGGCAAGCGCATCGCGCAGCGCAAAGGTTTCCGTGAAGCTCAACCTCCGGTCGCCCTCGACAATGAAGGTCTTGTCGCCATGAACGCGCGCTGCCTCGATCAACGTGTTGAGACTGGACGGCGCGTTGACGAAATGCCGCATCCCGTCGCGTTCGCCAATTTCAAATGGCGATCCATGGCCGGTAACGGCATCAAAGATGGGATCATTTTGCGTCATGCGTTTGCTGCGACTTTCTTCGCCCAACTATAGTCCTGCTTGCCTGCCGGAGAGCGTTTAACGGCATCGACCCAGATAATGGCTTTGGGCAGCTTATAACCTGCAAGCAACGCAGAGAGATGCGATTTGATTGCATCATAATCGGGTTTTGCAACTGCCACGCGCGGCGATACAATGCCAACCACCCGCTCGCCCCAGCGTTCGTCAACCTGCCCCGCGACGACAGCATCGAAAATCGCCGGATGTGAACGCAGTGCTTCTTCAACCTCTTCGGGAAAAACCTTTTCGCCGCCGGTGGTGATGCAGGTCGAACCGCGGCCAAACACGGTCATATAGCCATCATCATCCAGCCGCGCGCTGTCTCCTGATACCGCCCACAGATTGCCGCTGATGGTCTGAAAGGTTTCGGCAGTTTTCTGGGGGTCGCCGAAATAACCGACCGGGATGTTGCCGCCGCGCGCAACGAAGCCGGTTTCACCGACTTGGCCCATGCGGCCATCGACAACAATCGCCTGAATATCATTAACAGGCAGCCGCATCATCCCTTCATTGCTAGGCAACGCCATGCCGCTGACCCCGGTTTCGGACGAACCCATGCCGTCGGTGATTGCCGCATTGGGCAGGAAGGTTTTGATATCTGCCTTCACGCCCTGCGAAAACACCGCACCGCCCGAACCGAAATTGACGACATGGTCAAGCTTCCACCGCCCCGGATTGGCCTTCAACGCATCGCGTAAGGGAATGGCCATAGCATCGCCGACAATCTGGATCATGTTCGCGCTTTCACGTTCAACTCGGTCCCAGATGGATATTGGATCGAAGGTTCGCACCGGATCGAGAACTAAAGTCAAGCCAGAGAGCATTGCGCCCAAAGCTGACCAGATCGCGGCCCCATGCATCAAGGGCGCAGTGGGGAACATCGTCAGCGGATGGCCGCCCGATGCACGCACCGCAATGTCGGCAGGCACCTTGCATGGACCATCGGGATGATAATAGCCTGCGCCATTTAGGCAGGCAAAGAAAAAGGCCCTGTGCGGCCACATCACACCCTTTGGCATGCCGGTGGTTCCACCGGTGTAGAGCAGGAAGATGTCTTCCTCGTGCCGCTCATAAGTTCCGCCTGCAGGCGTTGCAAGCAGCTCCGAATAGGTAATACCCTCCGCCTCGCCGATACCGTCGTCGACAGCAACCGTCAGCCGCAATTTGGGCAGATCGCCCTCAATCTCGCGGATGACGGGACTGAATTCCGCGCCGTGGATGACTGCAACCGCTGCAGCGTTATCGAACAGATACCGCAGCTCCTCCGCACAATAGCGGTAATTGACGTTGAACGGAACCGCGCCAATCTTCATTGCCGCCATCAACGCTTCGAGATATTCGGGGCCGTTCATCATATACAGCCCCACGCTCTCTCCACGCCTCACACCATGCGCCCACAGCCCTGCCGCCAACCGATCTGTGCGATCATTCAGTTCGGCATAGGTCAGAAACCCGGCATCGGATTTAATCGCAATGCGTTCAGGGATTTGCGCCGCTGCCATTTCAAATAAGTCAGCAAGATGAAACTGGCTGGCCATCAATAGACTGCAGCGGGGTTCTTTTTAGGCGGGTTACCAAGCATCTCGCGATAGGATGGCCGTTCATTACCCCGGTCGGTCACGCCCAGTTCCTTGGCTATCTCTGCACCGATCAGCGTCGAGCCCGAAAGCTCGGCCCCGCGCGGATCATTCGCCAACGCATCAAGGATGTGTGCGGTGAATTCAGGGTTTTCTGCACTTTCCAGAAAACCTTCATATTGCTCGGGATGCTGGGTGCGTGCGATCATGGAACGCTCGGTGATCAGCGGCCCCATCCAGATCGAAAAGCAACGCACGCCCGTACCCTGGAAATCATGCCCCATGTCGTGGGCAAATTTGTCGAGTCCCGCTTTTTGCGCGCCGTAAGCGGGACCATGCATGTAACACGTACCGCCAAAGGACGATCCCATCGCAATCACGCCGCTACCCCGTGCAACCATCATCTTGGCCGCGTGCCAGCTTGCGACATAGGCGGAGCGCAGCCCGACATCGAGGATGCCCATTGCGGCCAATTCCTTCTCCCAGAATTTCTTCTGCTCGATCAGCTGTGGATGCATATAGGCAGCGTTGTTGACCAGCACATCAAGCTGACCCTTTTGCTCGTCAGCAATTTGTTCAAAAACACGCGCGACAGCCGCGTCATCACTATGGTCGCACATCACTGCGATGCCCTTGCCGCCTGCCGCCGTAACGGCTGATGCTGTTTCAGCTACGGTTCCGGGGAGTATTGTTCCGTCCCACCCCTTGGCATCGCCCGGCGTCACCGTGCGGCCTGTCACATAAACGGTATAGCCCAGTTCACCGAAACCGCGCGCGATCCCCGCTCCTGCTCCGCGGCTTGCTCCTGTGACCAGTGCCACTTTGCCATTTGCCATATCAAACCTCTCCTGATTCGACGCACTTAACGTATAATAGTTACAGATAGCCTAGATTTGCGAATTTAAAAGGGGTATGTTTTACGCAAATCGCGAAAGGCACATCTATTGGACAACATTCCCTATCTTGCACGCGGGGTCAATCTGCTCGGCACGGACTCAAGCGTATTGGTATCATCTTCCAAATATCTCAACCACCCGAAATTGCGCGAGTGGATCGCTCTGATCGCGCTCAAAAAGAACGGTCCTGACTATCCGCCAGCAGCCGAGATGCACGAGCTGATCGGCATTCTTCAGGAATTGCGCGATTTTGAACATATCGAATATATGTTCACCGAAGAGCGCAAGGTAAATCCCAAGCTCGACGCGTGGTTCAACGACTGGTTTGTATCCGATTACAAAATTGACGATCTGTCGAGCTGCGCGCCTGGCACCGTTGGCGGCATCTATTACGACATCGCCAAAAACGGTAATTATGACATCCAGATCGTTCCGTTTTACGAACCAAAATCGCAATGGGATTTCTATTCGATCCGGTCTGGCCAAACGCATGATTATGAGCATATTCTGACCGGCGGCGGCTTCAACTATATGGGCGAGCTGATCCCATACTGGTTCCGGCTGGCAACGATCCACACGCATATCCAGAACAAGGAACTGGCGGGCGAGATGTCCGTGATCTCGATCCTAGGCACGATGCGGTATGTGATCCGCACCATGCTGCATTATCCGCAAATCTGGGAGACGGCGCTCGACTGTATCCAGCAGGGGATTCGCGTGGGCCGCGAGTCTGATGCGTTCTGGATGGCGAAGATGGAGGATGTCTGGCACAGTCCGCTCGAGGATGCACGCGGCAAGCTGGGCGTGCGCGGAGCGGTCGATCTCGACACGCAAGCAGCGGGCGATATTTGGGGGGGATTGGTAAAATGAGCGACTATGACTTGGTTATTCGCGGCGGGACAATTGCAGATGGCACGGGCGGCGACCTGATCGATGGCGATGTCGGTATTAAAGGTGGGCGCGTTGCTGCTATCGGTAAGGGGCTTGGTTCAGGTACAGAAGAAATCGACGCCAAGGGCCGCATCGTCACGCCGGGCTTTGTCGATGTCCACACCCATTATGACGGACAAGCGATCTGGGGCGAAGAAATGTCGCCTTCCTCCTCGCATGGCGTGACAACCGCCGTCATGGGGAATTGCGGCGTCGGCTTTGCCCCGTGCCGCGCCGAAGACCAAGCGATGCTGATCAACGTGATGGAAGGGGTGGAGGATATTCCCGGCATCGTCATGACCGAAGGGCTGCCATGGGATTGGGAAACCTTCCCCGAATATCTCGACCGGCTGGATGCTGGCAAACGCGATATCGATATTGCCGCTTACCTGCCGCACTCGCCGTTGCGCGTTTACGCGATGGGCGAACGCGGTGCGCGGCGTGAGGTTGCGACCGATGACGACCTGAAGAAAATGCGCGCATTGACCAAAGAGGCCATTGAAGCGGGCGCACTCGGCTTTGCGACCTCGCGTCTGTCAATCCACCGGACGGCTGATGGCGGCTCGATCCCTACCTTTAACGCAGATGTCGACGAACTGAAGGCGATCTGCGGCGGCATGGCCGATGCGGGGGCGGGCACATTTCAGATAGTGCTCGATGCCTTTGTTGGCTGGGACAAGGAGTATGAAGTGATCGACGCGGTAGTCACCGCCACGGGTCGCCCCGCCACCTTTACGCTGGCCAGCGGCAATGAAGGTCCGCCGCGCTGGCGCACCGTGCTCGACATGATCGCCGCCAGCAATGCGCGCGGTGGCCAAGTGACCGCGCAGGTAATGCCGCGCCCTATCGGGCTTATTGCGGGACTCGAACTGACCGTCCATCCCTTTGTCCTCTGCCCCAGTTGGGCAAAGATTGCCGCGCTGCCGCTGGCCGAACAAGTCGCGGCGATGCGCGATCCTTCTTTGCGTGCAGCTTTGCTCAGTGAGGAATTTGGCGAGGGCCATCCGTTCAACGCGCTCGCGCGCAACTGGGAATGGATGTTCCCGCTCGACAACCCGCCCGATTATGCACCGCCCAAGAGCCTGAGCATGGCCGATCAGGCCCGCGCCCGCGGCTGCACCCCGCAAGAGATCGCCTATGAACGGTTGCTCGCAACCGACGGCAAGGGCTTGTTCCTCGCGGCCCTCGGCAATTTTGAAAATGCCAGCCTCGCCAGCGCGCACGAAATGCTGTCGCACCCTGACTGCATCCCTGCGCTTGGCGATGGCGGCGCACATTATGGCGCGATCTGCGACGCGAGCTATTCAACCTTCCTGCTGCAACATTATGTCCGCGAAGGCCGAGACGGCGGCTTTGGCCTCTCAGAGGCCGTCCATATGCTATCCGCCAAATCCGCCCGTGCGGTTGGTCTGCATGATCGCGGTGTGCTGAAGGTCGGGGCCAAGGCCGATATCAACGTGATCGACATGGACCGGCTGACGTTGCATTTGCCCGAAATTGTGCACGACCTGCCCGCAGGCGGGCGGCGGCTGGACCAGAAGCGCGACCGGCTATGATGCCACGATTGTGTCGGGGGAGATTATCCGGCGGATGGATGCAAGTACGGGGGCACGGCCGGGGCGGTTGGTGAGGGGGACTAGCGTTTCTTAGTGGCTTGCAAGGCTTCTATGAAATCGCCAAAATTTGCTACATCAGGACGCTCTTCAATATGGTGGATGTACCTCGAAGCGTCCGGTCCCCAATCAAAATATAACCCTGCCAAAGGTGCTTCCAGCTGTTTTGCAATATCGTTGGTGATCTCAAGTTCTTGATTGAATAGCAGCGACTGTGTCTTGTCTCCCAAAATCTTCGCAAAAACTTGAAGGCGATACTTGCCCGCCAAAAACCGAAAATGATTCCCGTCCGTTGGAGTTAGAAAATGGTGGTTGGCAGAGATGCCACTTTCGCCAACGAAAAGTCCACTTCCTCTCACCAATTTTTCGTCGCCATGGACCCAAATGTTAAAGTTTTGAGCGGACTCATTCCGTGACAGTGAAGCGTGCATGCTTTCTATCACTCGACCGCGCTTTGATGTCGAGAATAGCAGCGTACGTAGGAAAATTTTTGGCGGTGCCAATGTATCGCCAGGCCGCGCGCGATCTGGACCAAAATAGATCACAGTCGGTTGGGTCATTTTGACGGCGCCACGGCGGAATAATGTTAGCCATGCCGTTGTTGCTGAAATCGCTAAGGCTAGGACAGATATGGCGATACTTATTGGGCTGATCATTTGCAAACTTTGGGTGTCATTTGACATTTCGTCAACATAAACTCGAAACGGATCAAACCTCCACCCCCATCCCCAAAACCCGCTGCCCCACAGACTTAGCCGCCGGGTCGAGCCGCTGGCTGGCATTCAGCCCGCCCGGCAGCGCGCCGTCGAGGACGATGTTGAGCGCGTGGATGCCGGGGACTTCGTGGATGGTTACCTTGAAGTCGCCGAGATCAGCTAGGTGGGTGCGCAGGGCCTCTGGGGTCAATGCGGCGCGCAAGGCAGGCAGATATTCGGGCTTTCGCGCGATTACGCCGATGTTGATGGTTTCGCCCTTTTCACCGCTGCGGGTGTAGGCGAGGTCGATTAACGTAAGCCCCTCCCCTTCAGGGGAGGGGCAGTGAGACTTGGCAACTTCGTTGCCTAGTCGCAGCGGGGTGGGGACTTTCGCAGGCGTGGCGCTAGGCTGACAGTCCCCACCCCAACCCCTCCCCTGAAGGGGAGGGGCTTTAAAGGCCTCCCCATCCACCGTCACCACAACCCCATCGCGCTCGGCACAAGGAAACGAGACCAGCCCCATGCACGGCTGCACCTGCAAGCCAAAGGCCACGCTCGTGCCCGGGGCCATCGCCGAAATCGCAGCGAACTGCTCGCGGGCGAACATCTGAACGGCGAGCATCTCGTCATGCTCGACCACCAGCTTGGCGACCACCTCTTCGCCGCCGCCGATCATCACTGCCTCGGCCCGCCGCCAATCGGCCAAACCCCGCGCGCGGAGCATGTTGCGGCCCCGATCAAACAGCGCCTCGGCCTGCTTCGCCGCCTTTTCCGTCGCCGCTGGTCCGATCACCGGCTGATAGGCAATTGCGCGCCAGCCATCGTCCCAAGTCGCACAGGCCTTCAGCTTTTCGGGCGGCGCATTGCCAATTGCGCCCTTCACCAGCACCCGGTCCTTGCCGACCTCCTCCATCGTCACCGCAGTGAAATCACACGATACGTCAGGCACCAGATAGGCGGCGGGGTCGCTGACTTCATAGAGCAATTGTTCGGCGCAGGTGCCAAAGCTGACAAGGCCGCCAGTGCCTTCGGGTTTGGTGATGATGCAGCTGCCATCGGCATGGCATTCGGCAATGGGAGAGCCAATGTTCGCCCAGCCCTCAACCTCGCGCCAGTCGGTAAAGGTGCCGCCGGTTACTTGCGCGCCGCATTCGATCAGATGCCCGGCGAGGGTTCCCGCCGCCAGCAGATCCAGATCATCCGGCCCCCAGCCAAATTCATGGATCAATGGCCCCAGCGCCAGCGCGCTATCGACCACGCGTCCGGTGATGACGATGTCCGCGCCTTGGTGCAGCGCCTCGGCAATCGGGAAAGCGCCGAGATAGGCGTTGGCGCTGGTCACGCCTGTATGGGGGAAAGGTGCTCCATTGAACATATCGCGCGTGCCTGCAAAGTCGGCCAAGCGGTGCATCAGATCATCACCCGATATGCACGCAACATTTAACGACAAGCCAAGTTCGGAAATTCGCGCGCGCAGCTTTGCCGCCAACCCCGCCGGGTTGACCGCGCCCGCATTGGCGACGATTTTGGTCTCCGTCGCGGCAATTAGCGCGAGCAGCGGCCCGACATGCACATCCATAAAGTCCGAAGGAAAGCCGCTGTCCGGATCGGCCAACCGCATCCGCCCCATCATCCCCATCGCCCCTTCAGCCAGATAATCGAGGATGATATAATCCACCCCCGCGCCAAGCAGCTGGGGTACCGCCATCGCGCTATCGATGAAGAAGGCAGAGCCGCCGCCAATGCGGATGACTTTATCCGAAGTCATATTGACTGGTCGGAATTATATCGATCTTGCCAAACTGGATAAACCGCTGGCAACTATCCATCATCGCCGCGAGGTTCGTGTCGAACTTGGTTTTGTTCCCCACAGCATCGAAAAACACCGCCGGATCGGTCAGTGCCTCCAACGGAAAACACTCCTCGACAAAGGCGTCATAATCAGGCGCACCTTCGGTCAACGGACGGACGATCAGGTTTTGGATATATTCGAAATTGGACTGGGTTTCGATGGCGACGCGGGTGTGGTGGCTGTGCCATACCTTGATCGCATCCATCCGGTCCAGATCATCGCGGAAATTAATAAAACTCGCCTGGCTCCAACCCCATGTCCTTTCGCCCTTTGTTGTGGGATGCTCGCTGTTGGGAATGATCACAGATTCCGCCACCAGCCACGCCGCAAAGCGATCGCAATGGGCGGTGATGGCCGCGTCAGCGCCCTCGCGGAAGATTGCATTGGCGCTCGGCAACCAATATTGCACCACTGCATCCTGCTGCGGATTTTGCCATCGCTGGATCAACCCCGAACCCGGCTTTACCAAATCATCGCGGATGTTGATCCGCACCTTGATCGCACCTGCTGCGCGGAGGGCATCTGGCAAACCCGCAAGCAGTGTTGCATTGTCCACGCCCCACAGCGCAGCGACGAGTTTTTCCATCATTTCACCTCACGCAAAATAGGCCTGCCCACCATCAAGCGGAATGGTCGCACCGGTCAGATACGCCATCTCGGGCGCGCAAAGGGCAACAACAGCGCGGCCAATATCCTCCTCCAACCGTCCGATCCGGCCTAACGGAATCGTCTTGAAAAAGGCCTCCGCCTCATTGGCATTATTCTCGATCCACCATTTAAGGCCGGGGGATTCGGCATGCGGAGCGATGTTGAGTACCCTGATACCTTCGCGACCCCATTCTGCCGCCGCCGCTCGGGTCAGCGCCTGCGTCGCCGCCTTCACCGCACCATAAGCGCCGTAATTCGCCATATCCCAGCGGATCATGGCGGACGAGACGAAATTAAAGATCGTGCCTCCGCCGCGCTTTATCATGTGCGGATGCGCCAGCTTCATCAGCCGGTGCGTCGCCAGCGGCCCGGATTCAAAGCCAGCAAGAAAGGCCGCGTCGCTGACGTCGGCGAGTTTACCGAGCGGAACCTCCTGCGCATTGTTGACAAGAATATCGAGACTTCCCAGCTGCTTGACAGCCTCGTCCACCCAAAATGAGAGGTCCGATGGCGACTTCACATCGCCGGTGAAACGCATGACCGTGCCGCCGCGCGCTTCGATCTGGCTTGCTGTATCGACAAGCTTGCTTTCCGTCCGCCCGCTGATCGCGACCGATGCGCCTGCTGCCGCCATGGCAAGCGCAATCCCTTGCCCGATGCCTTGCCCCGCTCCGGTAATCAGCGCGACTTTTCCAGAAAGCTGTCCCATAATCGCCGAAACCTCCATTTTCGTAATTTTATTAGGTGTTTTTTACGCATGCCGTTGACAAATTGCCACAGAAATCGTCAAATGCGTTGATCCAAGGGGAGGAATACTTTGCAACCAACGACCGCGCCTTCGCCATTCAGTGAGGTAACCATAGGCCCGCTATTGCTGCGCAACCGCTTTATCAAATCCGCCACCAATGAGGGTATGGCGAAGGGCGGGATTGTGTCCAAAGGACTAGCGCGATTTCACGAAAAAATCGCAGAAGGAGGCGCTGCGTTATCAACCGTCGCATATTGCGCAACCTCGCTCGATGGCCGCACCTTTGTCGATCAGGCAGTGTTGGACGACGAATCACTCCCCGATTTTCGCGTATTGACCGACGGCGTGCATAAACATGGCGGAGCTGCCTCGGCGCAAATCACTCATGCAGGCAGCTTCACCTTTCTCGACCATATGACGTTGAAAACTGCCCGTCCGCTATCCTCCAGTGGCGGGTTCAACAAGGTCGGCGTTATGTCGCATCGTTGGTTCAAAAAGAAAATGGATCGTGCGGAAATGGACGCGATGACAACCGAGTTTGTCGAAGCAGCCAAACGCGCGCGCGAGGCTGGATTTGACGCGGTCGAGCTACACATGGGGCATGGCTATCTGCTCAGCCAGTTCCTCTCGAAAATCTACAACAAACGCTGGGACGCCTACGGCGGTTCAATCGAAAAGCGCCTGAATTTCCCCCGCGAGGTTTTGGGCCGCGTGCTCGATGCGGTGGGCAAGGACCTTGCGGTCGCCGTCAAATATTCGATGACCGACGGCGGCAAAGGCAACAGCATTGAAGACGGCATCGCGATCGCCCGTGCAATCGAGGCAGATGGCGCCCATCTTGCGGTGCTGTCGAACGGACTCAACGTTGAATCAATCAGTGCAATGTTCGGTTCCCCGCTTCCTCAAGTGGCAAGAGGAACGGTCGGCAACCCGGTCATTGCATTCGGCATGTGGATCCAGTCGCTATCGGAGCCCAAAAATGTCGTTTTCCGTGAAAATTACCTGCGCGAATTGTCGCAGCGAGTGCGTGCTGCGGTCAACATGCCGCTTGCTTATCTGGGCGGAGTGCAATCACTCGATGGCGCTTCGCAAGCAATGGCCGACGGCTTTGAATGCATAGCCCTTGGCCGTGCGCTGGTGTTCGATCCGGAATTCGTAAACAAGCTTCAATCGGGCGCGGTCGCGAAATCTGGCTGCACTGCGTGCAACCGATGCGTCACCATGATGTATTCACCCGCAGGCACTTTCTGCGTCGAAGGCAAGCCGGGTGACGCCAAACTCAACACGATCAAGGCAGGAGCCGAAACATGAGCAAGGATTTGGCAGGCAAGGTCGCCATCGTCACTGGCGGCAGCGACGGGATCGGCCGGGCGACGGCAAAGCTGCTCGCCAGTCGCGGCGCAATGGTCGCGATCTGTGCCCGCCGCCCGGACAAGCTGGAAGAAGCGCGCGCCGAAATTGCGGCGGTCGGTAAGGTCGAAGCGCATGTCCTTGATGTAACAGACGAAGCCGGATTTGTTGCCCTTATCGATGATGTCGCTGCACGGCATGGCCGTCTCGATATGATGGTCAACAACGCGATGTCGGTTCACTATGCCCCGATCACCAAACTGACCACCGAACATTGGCGCAAGGATTTCGCGGTCAATGCCGAGGCAGCCTTTGTCGGCACGCGCACGGCGATGAAGATCATGATGGCCGCTGGCAAAGGCAGTATCGTCAATGTTTCCTCGACAACTGGTATTCGCGCGGCCCCCTACATGGCGAGTTATTCGGCATCCAAAGCCGCGCTTACCCATTTCACCGCCTGCGCTGCGATGGAGGGCGCGCCCGCCAATGTTCGCGTCAATTCAATTGTGCCAGGGCAAGTGATGACGGCGGCGACCGAAGACTGGGCGACCAAGGCACCTGAAACGGCAACCAAGACGGCTGGTGCCATCCCGATGCTGCGCGGCGGGCAAGCCGAAGAACTGGCGGAAGCCATCGTCTTCCTGCTTTCCGATGCGGCCAGCTACATCACAGGCGTGGCGTTGCCCGTCGATGGTGGCAAGTCCGCTCAGCTTTATTTGCCTTCGTGAATCCATGCCAGTTGCCGTCATCACCGGAGCTGCCTCTGGCATTGGCGCTGGACTGGCGCGCGAAGCGGCGCGGCGCGGGATGCAGGTTGTGCTGGCCGACGAAGATGATGAGGCACTTGTTACGGTAGCCGCGCAAATCGGCGACGCGGCGCTTGCGGTTCCTACCGATGTCACCGATCCCGCCTCGGTCGAGGCTCTGGCCGAAGCAGCTTACCGGCATTTCGGCAGGGTTGATCTGTTGTTTAACAATGCCGGTGTCATGTCGACCGGTTTCAGCTGGGAAATCGCCCCCGAAAAATGGCACGCGAGTTGGAAGGTTAATGTTGAAGGCATATTGAACGGCTTGCGGGCTTTCGTCCCGCGAATGATTGCGGCAGACCGGCCCGCGCGCATAATCAACACTGCTTCGGTCGGTGGGTTCATGCCGTCGCCGTTGATGGCACCCTATTCAGCAACCAAGTTTGCGGTAGTGGCGTTGACCGAAGCTTTGGCGGGCGAACTCAAGCTGCTCAAGACGAAGATAGAGGTTTCGCTTCTCGCCCCCGGACCTGTCAAATCGCAGATCTTTCGCGAAACGCCGAGTGATGCGTCGCTTGAATTTCATAGTTTGATGACAACAATGCTCGACCAGAACGGATTGGAACCAGATGCATTCGCGGCGCGGGTCTTCGATGCCGCCGGACGCGGTGATTATTGGATCATCCCTCAGCCCGAAGCATTTGACGATGGCTTTCGTGCCCGCAATGAGATTATCGAGAACAGACTGCCGCCTGCTTTTTACGGCGTTGAAGGGAAATGAGAATGGCTTGGGACAAGGAAGTCGACATTTTGGTGGTAGGTTCCGGAGCTGGCGGCTTGCTCTCTGCGCTGGTCGGCGCTCAGAACCATGCCGATGTGCTGGTGATCGAAAAAGAACCGCTTTGGGGCGGCACTTCGGCGACCTCGGGCGCTGGTATCTGGATTCCGGCAAGCGACCAAGCAGCAGCCGCAGGCTTCAACGATAAAACAGCCGATGCCTTTAAATATGTCCGCAAGCTTTCCGCCAAAAATGTGCCCGATGCCAACATCAAGGCCTTTGTCGAAAATGCCGCACCCATGCTCCGCTGGATGGGGGCTAACACGGAAATCGACTATCACGCCTTTCCCTATCCCGATTATCATGCCGAGAACCCCGGCGGATCGCCAACTGGCTATCGCACCCATATGCCGTCACCCATCGATGGCCGGAAACTAGGCAAGGATGTCGAGACGCTGCGCTTTGCCTCGCCTGCGGCCAGCCTGTTCGGTTATCTCAACTGGCATTTTGATGAAACCTATATCATCCTGTTCCGCGCGCCCGGTTGGCAATGGCATTTGGTCAAAAGCCTCGCGCGTTACTGGTTCGACTGGCCGTTCCGCTTCACGAGCCGCAAAGATCGGCGGCTGACGCTAGGCAACGCGTTGCTCGGCGGTCTGCGGCTGGCAATCAACGAGCGCAAGGTTCCGGTCTGGCTGAATTCACCATTACTCGAATTAGTCAGCGAAAAGGGCAAAGTTACCGGCGCAATCGTGCGGCATGATGGCAAGGAGATGCGGATCGGCACACGCAAAGGTGTGGTGCTGGCTGCTGGCGGCTTTGACAAGAACCAGGCGATGCGCGACGAAAACGCACCGCTTTACAGGAACGCGAACTATTCCGGTGGGATCAGCGGCAATACCGGCGACAGCATCCGCGCCGGAAAAGATATTGGCGCCGAAACCATGAATATGCAGTCGGCTTGGGCCGCGCCGGTTTTCTATGTCCCCGGCGAACCGGGCGGGCGGCTGTGCACTATCGAGCGTGCACTTCCCGGCTGTATGATGGTAAACCAAAAGGGCGAACGATACCTCAACGAAGCAGCCTCTTACCACATCGTCGGCCAGCAAATGGCGCGGCGCGAAGCCGAACATGGCGACGCATCACCAAGCTGGTTCGTCTTCGATCACACCTACCGACACAAATATCCGGTCGGGCCGTTGCTGCCGCTGATGCCCGATTGGATGCAGCGCGGCGAAGTGCGCTCCATCTTGAAGAAGGGCGCAACTGTCGAACAACTCGCCACCGATATTGGGGTCGATCCAGCAACGTTGGTCGCAACGATCAGCCGTTACAACGACTATGCCGCCAAGGGCGAAGACCCCGATTTCCATCGCGGCGAGGCCACTTACGACAAAATGTATGGCGATCCATCGGTAACACCCAACCCGTGCCTGCGCCCACTAAGCAAGGGACCCTTTTATGCCATGCCGATCTATCCCGGCGATATCGGAACCAATGGCGGGCTAAAAACCAACGACAAGGCGCAAGTAATCGGCACCAACGGCAAGCCGATATCCGGGCTTTATGCGATAGGTAACAACGCCGCCTCTGCTATGGGAGAGAGCTATCCAGGGGCGGGGGTTACCATTGGCCCCGCGATGACCTTTGGCTATGTCGCCGCGCGGCATATGACGGGGGCGAATGATTGAGCGGCATGGGGATGCCAACAAAGATTGTAAATCGCTCTGTCGTCCCTAAACGCCCTTTATGACGAACGCTCTTCCCCTTGAAACCATGGTTCGCGATCAGACGCTAACCCGGTCAGATATTGAACGCTTGGTGGGCCTTGCAAAGCCGGTACGTCTGGTTGATTGCGATCTGGAAGAAGTGGATCTAACGCAGCTCGAATTGTCGCACTGGGTGTTTGAAAGCTGTACGCTTCGACACACCAGCCTTGCTGGAACCACGCTTGAAAGCACGCGCTTTTTGTCATGCAGAAGCGGCTTTGCAAACTTCGTTGGCAGCGATTTGACCGACGCGACCTTCACATCGAGCGATTTGAACAATGCAAATTTCCGTCGCGCAACATTAAGCTCGGCTAAATTTCAAAGCTGCAAATTAACTGGAGCAGACCTGACCGATGCACATATGCTGGATATGGCTTTGGTAGAAACGCTGATGATTAATGCCAAGCTGCCCGGTCATTCCTTCCGCAACCAAACGCTAACGGGTCTCGATTTCAGCTATGCGGACCTTCGCAAATGCGATTTTCGCAGCACAACATTCGAGAAATGCAGCCTGCGGGATGCAGATATGCAGGGGTCACGTTTTGACGGCGCAGACTTACGCGGCGCCGATCTGGGCGGGTTGCGGTTGATCGATGCGACGCTTTTTCGCGGCGCGTTGATTTCGCGGGAGCAAGCCGGACAATTGCTGAACGAATTGGGGCTTAAGGTCGGCTGATATTTAGGGTCCGGACTTGCACAACGCCACCGGTCATCCCGGCATAGAGGCTGCCATCCGGGCCAATCGACAGGCTCGCCCAATTATTGTCGAAAGCCTTGCCTCGCCCTGTCGGGATTTTGATAACCTGCTTGCCGGTCCTGAAATCCAGCCCGACGATTGACCAGTCTTGGGTCTGTTTGCCATCCGCTCCCCTTACCAGATCGAAGCTGTAGAAATACGCAATGCCGTTTGCGGCTGACAATTTCGGCACCACCGATGGCACTTTAAGCGGAGAGTTCCAGACTGTGTCACAGCCGCTCTCGTCGGCGCGCACATCGACGCGGACCACGCCGCCGTGCACCGCGCCCCAATCCTTTTGCTGATGCGCGCTTTTAAAGCCGGCGTTGTTCTCAAGCAGGATTGAGCGACCCCAGCCGATCATGCTGTTGTCGGTGGCACTTGCGCCCTTATCAAACACCGGCACTTTACAGACCTGGCTGCCATCGGCGCGGCGAAGCACGACGATGTTGATCCGGCTATCGGCATTGTCGGCGAACGTGATCCATTTTTCGCCCAGCAAGGTAGGCGTTGTCCCGCTGCCCTGGTTGATCGATCCAATCTTGCGCCTTGTTCCGCGATCATAGGCGCTCCGCCACAGCTGGGCGATCTTGCCCGACGCATCCGCGACAAAGGCATATTGGGCATGGTCGGAAAGGACATAGACGGCACGCCCATCCATCGACAGCGCGTTCTGGATTTCCTCACCCGTCAGCCGGATCACCGAAACTTTGCCAGCTTTCCATATTAAGCGTCCCCAACCGGCCCTTGCGCGTCGTCCACCAGTAAAGCCCCTGATGATCGGGCATCACCGTTGTCACCTTGTCGCACTCACCGTGACGGAAACCAGTTGTTCCAATTGAAACAGTCATGCGGAATCTGCGGCTTCAGATCCCATTCTTTTTCAACTGCGAATGCCCATTTGCCATTTTGTTGTGTGGCCGCCAGCCGCTGCACAACCCACTGACTGTTAGCAAAGACCAACCGGTCCTTGTTATCAAGAAACATATAAGCCCCGCCCGAACTGTCACTCATCATAATGCCCATGTCGCGCTTCGCCAATGCTTCGAATGAACTCGGGCGGACCGGCAGGTCATAATGCGCCAGCGCCTCTAGGCTTTCCGGATCGAGCAACACCATACGGAATCCCGAAATTCCGCCGCACATCGCAATCGGCCTACGGTCTCTGCGATACACAAAGGTCGAGCATTGCCGTGTCATGCCATTGCCTGCACGGCGGCTGCGAACCTCAAGCTTCCCGCCAAAAGGTCCAGCGGCGATATGCGTATCCGATTGCCCGCCATCGCCATGCATCGTGCCGTTGGTCGCATCGGCAAGGAAGGGGTTGGCGTTTATTGCTCCTTCAACCGGGGTGGGAACGAACGAGGCGTCCCACTCTATTCGCGCAATCGATGCACCGTCAATCGGTCGTGCCTCTGCGATCTCGCGGTTGGCATTTACCCACCAGCCATACGCGCCCGCCACCAATGCCGCGAATACGATTAGCGCAATCCATCGCTTCATCATTAATCCGCCCGCACCTTAACCTTGGGTGCGGACTGCCCCCGGCGCATGGTTTCGATGAACTTGTCGATCGGTGCGGGTTCAGCCACTGGCCCTTTATGGTCACCTTCACGCGCCCAATACTCGGCGAAGCTGGGGAACAGCTTGTGGAAATTACTCTCCGCCCAATCGGTACCTGGCCAGCGCATCTTATTCTCGCCGACAGGCGGCTTATTCAAATCCGTCGCATACCAGTATAGCGGCAGGCGGCGGGCGAAATACCATCGCCCCCCCTCTCGTACATAATCATCAGCATACATCATCTGCATGATCACCCACTCGTCGGGCCCATTTTCAACAGGGGTTTCATGCTCGTTCTTCGAATAGCAGATGCCGTGCGCATGATCGGGATCGTCAAATTCGATGATATGTCCGCCAATATGGTGGGAGGTGCCAGTAAACGGAGAACGCAACGTGCGATCCATATAGGCCCGCAATGCCAGCCGTCCGTTCGCATCTTTGCCTACCCTCACATCATCTGGAAACAGCGTCACCATCGCGTCCATGTCGCGCATGTCGAGGCACAACGCATATTTGGCAGTGAGCTGACGGATCTCATCGAGCGCTTCCAGACGGTCGATTCGGGCTTCAATAGACATTGTACAATATCGACCTTCGTAAAATATTAAGAAGAATTTTCTGCAAATGAGCATTAATGCTGGATTTGGTCAACATAATGCGTAAATCTATAGGCATGAATCAGGAAAAACGTTTCGCGATAATCGGCGCCGGCATGTCTGGCATTCTTGCGGCCATCAAGCTGAAAGAAGCGGGGCATAGCAATATTGCCATATACGAAAAAGCGGACCGGATCGGCGGCACATGGCGCGACAACCGCTATCCGGGCCTGACCTGCGACGTGCCCGCGCACGCCTATACCTATGAATTTGCGCCCAACCCCGAATGGTCGGCCTATCTGGTCGGCGGCGATGAAATACAGACCTATTTCGAAAATGTCGTCGACGATTATGGCGTCCGTTCCCTGATCCGGTTCAACAGCGAAATTGCCAGTATGGTCTGGAAGAACGACCAATGGCATATCGAAACCAAAGATGGCCATAAAGATCAGGCGCATGTCGCGATTATGGCAACCGGCGTGCTGCATCACCCCAAAATGCCCGATATCAAGGGACTGGAACACTTTGCCGGACGCACGATGCACACCGCGCAATGGGATGTTGATTTCCCACTTGAAGGCAAACGCATCGGCGTGATCGGCAATGGCTCCACCGGCGTGCAGATGGTTACCCGCCTTGGCAAGGATGGCCACGACCTCGTCCATTTCCAGCGAAGCCCACAATGGATGATGCCCTATCCCAATTTCGAATATAGCGAAGAAGACAAGGCGAATTTCCGCGCCAGCGTCGAGGCCATCGACGCCATCCGCTATGACGAAACCTATTGGGCCAATATCCGCCGCTTCACCACCGGCATCACCGAAATTGACGGGCCGGAAATGCAGTCGATCGAGGATATCTGCCGGAATTGGCTCGAACAAGCCGTTGCCGATCCGGTGTTGCGCGAAAAGCTGACCCCCAATTACCGCGCGGCGTGCAAGCGGCTGGTCTATAGCTATGACTATTATGGCGTGGCGCAGCAGCCCAATGTGGAGACCATCGTCTGCGGCATCAGCGAAGTCGTGCCCGAAGGCGTGATCGACAATGATGGCGTGTTGCATAAACTTGACGTGTTGGCGCTCGCCACCGGTTTTCACACCGACCGTTTTGTAAGGCCAATCTCGGTCAAGGGTCTTGGCGGACGCGATATCGAGGATGCCTGGGCCGAACGCTGTGCCGCCTATATGGCGATCTCCATCCCCGATTTCCCCAATTTCTTCCTGTTCAACGGCCCATCATCACCGGTCGGCAATTTCTCGCTAATCGATGTGGCGGAACGGCAGTGGAGCTATGTCGAACAATTGCTGCACCGCGTATCGACCAGCAACGCCAGCGGCATCGTCGCCAGCAAAGCCGCGTTCGACGATTACGAAACCCGCCGCATCGCCAAGGCAAAGGCCAGCATCTTTGGCAGCGGCTGCACCAGCTGGTATCTCGACAAAACCGGCGTCCCGATCACCTGGCCGTGGGACTATGATGCCTTTGCCGACGCGATGGCGAAACCGGATTTTGATGCATTTGATATGGTTTGAGGGTCTGGCGGGTTGTGTTGGCGTAGTTGAGGTTCTTTTTGCCGTTTCCGACAA
>CAWDID010000015.1:0-84590 GCA_963802245.1 uncultured Alphaproteobacteria bacterium
TCTGGTGCGGCCAAGAAGACTCGAACTTCCACGGGCTTTCGCCCACAACGACCTCAACGTTGCGCGTCTACCAATTCCGCCATGGCCGCATACCACCGACAAGTAGGTGGCGGCCATTAGCAAGCCGCCTGTGTGCACGCAACCTGCTTTCTCAATAAACATATGCGCGGGCATCTGTTGCATAACGGGGCAGTTGCTATTCGCGGCACCCGAAAGCCTGATCTTTCTTCGTTTTTCCGGGTATTAACCATCAATCGCGCTTGCCGGCAAAAGGTTAAATCCGGTTAAGACTGTTTGATGATATCCGCTTTACCCATTTTGCTGTTGATGGCCGCGCCGACCGCCGCCAACGTATCGGCTTTGCCGCAAAAGCCAGCGGCACCCCTAGCGGCACCCAAATTGGAGCTGGCGGTAAGGGCACAAGTTACGATCTTGCGTGCCGCGATCATCAGCGCGGTTCCGCCGAAAGATGGCATGGTGGAAACCGACCGCGAATATCATCGCCGTAAATTGGTGCCGATGGTAGAGTTTTATTGAGGCCTAGGACGGGTATCAATACGCCTGATGCTGATCGCCGCACCTTAATCTCAGTTCCCTAATCTCCGCTCAATACCCAGCTTATGCTGATCGAGCTTGCCGCGCGGGGCACGTCAAGCTGCGCTTCACTGAAATCCACTTTGCCGCCCGGCGCAATTTTTGCGGCCTTGGCCTTCATCTTCCAACTATAAACAGAACGCCCGCCTGCGTCTTTTAAGGTCACGAGCATTGCCGGAATCGATTGCTCGCTGCTTGTGGGATTAACCACAGTGCCGCTGGCGATGAAATACGGTGTGCCGTCGGGTTTGTAGTTTAGTTCATGATTGGGATTAAGCACGATCTTTAGGTCGGGTTCGTTGACATTGGTGGCAAAGCTGCCCGTAGGCACGCCGAACTGCCACAATGCCAATGATCCGATGGCGATCAGAACAGCGAAAGCAACGGCAGCCATTGTCCACAATTTTGCAGGGTTGCGCCGCGGCTTAAATGGCGGCTCATGCGCGAACTGACTGCGTTCCGGCAATTCATCAAATGCAGGACGCGGCGCTTCAGGTTTACTGGTCGCAACGCTGGGTGGCGGTTGCGGCGGATTATCAAACGCCGCGAATCCCGTCTGAACAGGTGCGTCCGGTTGGGCTACAGCAGGTTTTGGCGTTTCGGTAGGTGCAGGCGGTGGAACAGAGTCAAGCGGTGCTGGAACAGGCGGCACGGCAACGGGCGGTGCAGAGACGGACGGTGCAGAGACGGACGGCGATTCAGGCAAAGGCGCGGCGGGAGTTGCCCGGGGCGGCAATTCCTCGCGCTGAACCAACGGAGCAGCAATAGCGGGGGCAGGCGGAGCGGGCGGCAAAGCGGGGCCTTCTTGATGCCAGCTGTGTTTGCAATTGGCGCAGCGAACCTGGCGGCCATCAATGCCGATGGCTGCATCAGGCACTACGTATCGCGTTTTACAGGCTGGGCATACCAATAGCATAATACCGCTTACACATTTGCAGCGGCCAACTGCAACCCCTGCCCAAAAAATTGCTGTGGATGGAGTTCAGGTTTGGCAGGAAAATTCTCGTTTTGGCATTGACGCTTGATGTATTTGCTTTGCGGCTTGGGCCAGTTTGTGCCATTCGTGCCGCGATGCAAAGCGTTGTGGAATTTGACAATGTCGGCCTGCGTTACGGCACCGACACCGAGGTACTGGCGGATATTAGCTTTACGCTTTTTCCGGGCAGTTTTTACTTTCTGACCGGCGCGTCCGGTGCGGGGAAAACATCGCTGCTCAAATTGCTTTATCTGGCGCATCGGCCAAGCCGGGGCGTGATAAAAATGTTTGGCCAAGATGCTGTCACTATGCCGCGCGAACGCATGCCCGGTTTTCGCCGCCGAATTGGTGTGGTGTTTCAGGATTTCCGGCTGGTAAAGCATCTATCGACGTTTGATAATATCGCGTTGCCGCTGCGGATTGCGGGTATACAGGAAAAAGACCTAAAGGGCCCTGTGACCGAAATGCTGTCATGGATCGGATTGACCGAGCGTGCCCATGCCCAGCCTGCAACATTATCTGGCGGCGAACAGCAACGTGTAGCCATCGCCCGGGCTGTTATAGGCAGGCCTGAAATGTTGGTCGCGGATGAACCGACGGGCAACGTTGACCCGGAAATGGCACGGCGGCTGCTTCAGTTATTTGCTGCGCTCAACAAATTGGGTACGACTGTCGTCGTCGCAACGCACGACATCCACTTGCTGAACGAAATCGATGACGCGCAAATGATGCGACTTGATAAGGGCCGTTTGTCTGACCCTACCGGCAATCTTCGTCATCCGCCGCGACCCTTGGTGCTTAAGAACTAGAACATGTTGCTCGATTTTGCCCTTCCTGAACACGAACGTAAACTGATCCCCGAAGGCCGCATTTCGGGGCCAATGCCCTGGGTAATCGCAATCATGCTGTTTTTGACATTGCTGGCGGCGGCAACGGGGCTGTTGTTGATCAATGCGGCGCAACAAGGCGGCGATGACATTGCCAGCCGGGTTACCATCCAGATTATCGAACCCAATCCATCGCGCCGCACGGCACAGCGAGTTGCCGTGACCAAAGCATTGCAAGGTTCGCCCAGCATAACCGAGGTCAAGGCGGTTCCCGATGCGGAGGTGCGGGAACTGCTTGAACCGTGGCTCGGCAATGCCGTGATTGATGCCGATATTCCGATCCCTGGCTTGATCGATGTTACGTTTGCTGCGCAACCGGACAAGGCGCGCTTAGCGTCCTTGATTGAACAGATTAAACCGCTCGCACCAAATATCCGGATCGATTCCCATGCGACGTGGCTGGCTCCTTATTTTGGCCTTATGCGGGCATTGATCTTGTTGGCGGGGGGCGTGTTGTTGTTGCTGTTGTTGGCAACCTCGGCGACAGTCATTTTGGCAGTACGAAGCGCGCTCAATACGCACCGTGAGACGATCGAGATAATGCACATGATGGGCGGAACAGATGTACAAGCTGCGCGGTTGTTTCAACGCCGTGTTGCGCTGGATGCGCTGCTGGGCGGGATCATTGGTTTCGGCGTCGCTGCGCTCACATTCTGGTTCATCTCCAATCGTTTTGCTGCCGTTGAGTCTGGATTATTGGAAGGGTCCGCTATGCCGTTCTATGGTTGGATCGTGCTTGCAATCATTCCGTTGGCTGTTACCGGACTTGCCATGACTATGGCCCGCTTGACCGTGCTTTCCGCGCTCAAGAAGATGTTGTGACACATCGAATATGATTAGACGATTGCTGGCTTTGATAATGATGGCGTGGATGCTCGGCTTTGCGTGGTTTGCAGTGTTTCTGCCGCAACCGGCCGCTATGTCAAAAACGGATGCGGTGGTTGTATTGACCGGCGGAACAAACAGAATTGACCGCGGCCTGCAAGTTATTCGTGAAGGCAAAGCCAAGCGAATGTTGATTTCTGGCGTCGACCGCGATGTTAAACCGGCGGAGCTCGCTTTGCAGTATAAGGGGGCAGAGCGGATTTTTAATTGTTGTGTGGATATGGGATTTCGCGCAGTCGATACGCGATCAAACGCATTGGAAACAGCGCGCTGGGTTGAACGCCATAAAATAAAGTCGGTTCGTCTGGTGACAAACAACTGGCACATGCGCAGGGCCCGGTTGGAACTCGATCAAGCAATGCCAAGCAGTGTGATCATTATCAACGACGCCGTTGTTGCTTCGCCGTCGCTGGTCGTACTGCTCAAAGAATACACGAAGTTCTGGTTTCGCGGACTTGCCGCCTTGTTGGGTATTTAGCCAGTGGCTGCAATCAGAACCATATTATTCCTGTTCGTTTTTTACATCGGTTCAATACCGCTCGTGATTGCGGCATTTATCGGCAGTCTGCTGTCGCGGCGCTGGATGAGGCGTATCGTGAGCACCTGGAGCAGTTTTCAAAATATATGCGCCCGTTTGATATTGGGCATCGAAGTACATCTGGATGGTGAGATGCCAAATAGGCCGGTGCTGTACGCGATTAAACATGAAAGCATGTTCGAAACGATCGATATGCCCCAATTATTCTACCACCCTTCGGTCGTTGCGAAAATTCAGCTCGCGCGGATCCCGTTTTGGGGATCTGCAGCACGGCGTTATGGCATGATTTTTGTTGACCGTGATGGCGGTGCAAAGGCGTTGCGCGAAATGCTTACCCAGTCCCGCAAGGTGATCGAACAAGGCCGGCCCATTGTGATCTTCCCCGAAGGAACGAGGGTGCCGCGCGGACAACGGCCGCCATTGCAACCCGGATTCGCTGGGCTTTACAAAATGCTGAAGCTGCCGGTCGTCCCGGTTGCCGTCGACAGCGGAAAATGTATTCCTAGGGATAGCTGGATCTATCATCGCGGTGTCATCAACTATAAAGTTGGCGAGGAAATTCCGGCGGGCCTGCCGAGGGCCGAAATCGAACAACGGGTACATGCGGCCATCAATGCGCTGAACGACTAAAGATTAGCCCCCGCGCCCTTCTGATTTACAAAACTATGGTCAACAGATGTTAGTGCTTACGTCCGAAATCTGGTACGTCATCGTCTTGGCCCTGTTCAACAATTGAACGGCGGATGTCGCGTGTGCGCGTAAACAGCGCCTCCAGATCATCGCCTTTGTCATACCGGATCGCACGCTGCAAAGCGGTCAAATCCTCCGAAAAGCGTTGCAGCATTTCAAGCACGGCGTCTTTGTTCGACAAAAATACATCGCGCCACATAACGGGATCGGACGCCGCGATGCGGGTGAAGTCGCGAAAGCCGCCTGCCGAATATTTGATGACTTCGCTTTGCGTCACTTCTTGCAAATCATCGGCGGTACCAACGATGGTATAGGCAATCAAATGCGGCAAATGGCTGGTAATGGCGAGCACCTTATCGTGATGGCGTGCATCCATAATTTCCACTTCGGCGCCCAATCGGCGCCAGAATGTTGTAAGCTGTTCAACCGCAGCAGCAGGCGCATTTTCCGGCGGTGTCAATATACACCAGCGTCCGGCAAACAAGGTTGCAAACCCAGCCTCTGGACCGCTCTTTTCTGTACCAGCAACAGGGTGCGCCGGGATGATGACGGCATCGGGCAATGCTTTGACAAGAGCATCGAAGACGCTCTGTTTGCAACTGCCAACGTCGCTGATCACGGCATCGGTGGGCAAATCATCGGCAATTTGTTCCGCGACCTCGCCCATTGCGCCGACAGGAACGCATAACAACACCAGGTCTGCGTCAATTACTGCCGTGCCGGGTAGATCGGTGATGTCATCGCAAAAACCTAACGGCAGCGCCCGTTCTCTGACCTCCAGGTCGGCATCGTACCCAGTGATCCGCACGCCGGGCATATTGGCCCGGATTGCTCTGGCAACCGACGAACCGATCAGGCCTAGGCCGATAATAGTGACGCGGGCAAAAGGCAGCATCAGCGTGCTTTTTCTAAAATGTGACGCAGGGCTTCCATAAATCCGCGATTCTCTTTTTCGGTCCCAATTGTGATCCGCAATGCGTGGCCCAGACCTTGCCCGGCCAAATGACGGACAACATAACCCGCCTCGACCAGTTCGCGGTCTGCGGTTGCTGCCGGTACTGCCCCGTCAAAAATAACCAAGACGAAATTGGCTGCCGACGGGATCGCACGCAGACCGTGGTTGGATAACGCAGTGATTTCGGCCGCCAACCAGCTGCGCCATTCGGCGTTGTGCACGCGGCTACGGATAACAAAGTCCTTGTCCGCTAATGCAGCAATCGCGGCGACTTGCCCAGCAGACGTGACGTTGAACGGTCCGCGGATGCGGTTCAGCGTGTCGATCAAATGCGGTTTGCCATAGGCCCAGCCAATACGCTCTGCCGCTAGCCCGTAAATTTTGGAAAAGGTCCGGGTGACTAATACATTGTCATATCGCCGCGCCAGATCAAACGCCGACGGTCCATCGCTGTCCAGATATTCGCCATACGCCTGATCCAAAACCAGAATGACATCACTTGGCAAGCCCGCATGCAGCCGCGCTACTTCCGCGTCGCTCATTACCGTGCCCGTTGGATTGTTCGGATTGGCCAGATAGACAAGCCGTGTTTTTGAGTTAACCAACGCCAGCAAAGCGTCAACATCGGTTCCATAATCTGCATCGGGGGCAATGACGACGTCGGCACCCACCTTGCGCGTGGCAATCTCATAAACCGCAAAGCCATAATTTACGTGGATGATCTCATCGCCGACACCTGCATAGCCGGCGGCGATCAGATTGAGCAACTCGTCCGATCCGGTGCCGCAGACGATTTGGCTGCTGTCCAAATCAAACGCCTGCGCCAATGCCTCACGCAATGCGCCCGATGATGGATCGGGATAACGGGCAAGCGTGTGTTGTGCACCGGCCAATGCATCGCTCGCTGCCGGGCTGCATCCCAGCGGATTCTCGTTGGCCGATAGCTTTATCAATACGCGGCCGTCGTCAGCTTTTGCTTTGCCGGGCGTGTAGGCGTGAATGGCGCGAATATAGCTTTTGGGCTCTGGCTTGGTCATGGCGCTGGCCATAGCGGCGGCGGCCCTGCCGATCAACCAGTGTGTTGCCGCCTCGGCCCGTTTTGCGCAAAGGTGCCTTACGCCTTGATCCAACTAGGCAAAGCGCAAATGACCGGTTTTGATCCAGATGCGCGCGCCTTGCTTGCCCGCTCTCGCGTTCATTGTGCCGTTGACCGGAATGCGCAGCCAGTCGTGCCGCAGAAACTCCTCTCCATTTTCGGTGATGCTGCCATCCAGAATCAGGATCTCGCCGCCGCCGTCCACATCAACCGTCAAATCATGTCCGCCGGGCCAGTATTGCAACATGACGGTCTCACGGTCATCTTTGAACAGCAACGCAGATTGCATGCTCGGATATTCGGGATCATCCATTAACGTCAAACTGTTCATGTTGATCTTCACTTCGTCGCGGTCATCAAGATCAAACTGCCACAGCTTCACAAAAATCGTGCATCCTTGCTGCGAAGACGGCGTGTGGCGCGTGGTCGGCGGGTTTCGAATGTAATAGCCTGCCGGATAATCACCATGCTCATCCTGAAACACTCCTTCCAGAACGATAAACTCCTCGCCGCCTTCATGTATGTGAGGCGAAAAGTGGCTGCCGGGAGCATAGCGAACAATCGACGTCGCCCGTGCCACTTCATCGCCGACGCGGTCCAGCATACGGCGTTCAACGCCTGCCATCGGTGATGCTTGCCACGCGATTTGGCCGGTATGCAACGCAATGGGCGCCGTGAAATCTGCGTTGATCTTCATTTCAAGCGTTCCTCAATCAGCGGAATAGCACCGCGCTTGCTTCAGTTTGAAAGATAGGCATACCGCACCGCAATTGCTACTATCGCCGAAAGCGTGAGGCACGGCGGTTCGGCATCGCCAAAAATGTCATAAAGCTATTGTTTCAAGATGCTGCACTGTTAAGGCAGATTTATGCAAGACGATGCCCGATTTGGACTGGACCGTAAAATAAGGCTGATGGGGCCAGTGCAGTTGGACAGCGGTGCGCAGTTCGCGCCGCTCGATTTCGCTTATGAAACCTATGGTGAGTTGAACGCAGACGCCAGCAACGCGGTATTGATTTGCCATGCGCTGACAATGGATCAATATGTGGCGAGCACGCATCCGTTGACCGGAAAACCCGGCTGGTGGAATAATATGGTCGGCGCAGGTAAGCCGATAGATACCGACCGTTATTGCGTGATTTGCGTAAACGTCCTGGGCAGTTGCCTTGGTTCATCGGGGCCATTGAGCGAAGATCCGGCAACGGGTGAGCCTTATGCAATGGATTTTCCGGTGATCACTATTGCCGATATGGTTCGCACACAGGCAATCTTGCTTGACCATTTGGGCATTCAGTCTTTGGCTTCGGTCGTGGGCGGATCGATGGGGGGAATGTTGGCATTAAGCTGGGCGGTATTGTTCCCTGACCGGGTACGCTCGGTTATCTGTATCGCCTCGACCGCGCGCCACAGCGCCCAGAATATTGCCTTTCACGAGGTTGGGCGGCAAGCAATCATGGCCGATCCGTTGTGGAATAGAGGCAATTATTATGGTCTGGAAAATCCGGCAAAGGGGCTTGCGGTGGCGCGCATGGCTGCGCACATCACCTATATGTCGGAACAAGGCCTGACCGAAAAATTTGGCCGCAACCTGCAGGCCCGGCCAGATGGAACGCATGGTACAAAGACATTCGGCTTTGACGCTGACTTTCAGATACAAAGCTATTTGCGCCATCAAGGACTCAGCTTTGTCGACCGGTTCGATGCCAACAGCTATCTCTACATAACCCGTGCGATGGACTATTATGATTTGGCCGAGCCATTTGGCGGTTCATTGGCAGGGGCGTTTTCTGCAACCAAGGCCAGGTTCTGCCTGATCAGCTTCGATAGTGATTGGCTGTATCCTACCGCCGAATCGCGGCGAATTGTGCATGCATTAAACGCAGCAGGAGCGGCGGCGAGTTTTGTCGAGTTGACTTCACCATTTGGCCATGATGCGTTTTTATTGGACGCGCCGGAAATGAACCGCATTGTCGCGGGCTTTTTGCGGGCAGGTGACCGAACATGACCAAGCTGCGTTCCGATCTGGCAATCATCGCCCGCAACGTGCGTGAAGGCGCGCGTGTTTTAGACATCGGCTGCGGCGACGGGCTTTTGATGGCGGCGCTGCGAGACCATAAAAATGTCGATGCCCGCGGGCTGGAATTGGACGGGGCAAACGTTGCGGACGCCGTGGCGCGGGGTTTGTCAGTGGTGCAGGGCGATGCCGACAGCGACCTTGCCGACTATCCTGACAATAGTTTTGACTATGCGATATTGAGCCAGACGCTGCAAACTACGCGGCGTCCCGACCTCGTCCTCGAACATCTCCTGCGTATTGGTGACCGGGCGTTTGTGTCGTTTCCCAACTTTGCCCAGTGGCGGATGCGATTGGCGTTGATGTTTGGCGGACGGATGCCAGTGACTAAGCAATTGCCCGACCGCTGGTATGACACGCCCAATATTCATCATGTTACGATTGATGATTTTCGCGGATTTTTGGCAGAGAATAATGTGGAAATAGAGGGCGCGTGGTTTTTGTCAGGTGACAAGCCCCGGGGCGATAAACTGGCCAATTTAATGGCGGCGCATGCGGTGTTCTTGCTGAAAAAACGAGCGGGTTAGTGATTCGATGCCGGATTTGGGCCACCAGCAGTGCGGCAAATTTGCCTACATCTTCCGGGGCCAAAAACGCCCAAGTTGACACCTAGTTGACAAGGTTGACGCCCATTTTGAACTATTGCGAAAGAATGGCGTTCGATTATTTCCTACATCGCGGATATTTGTAGGATTCTGCTCTCACCGATTTGACCGCCAACAATGTCAAAGAGCCAGCCCTGTAAAAGCGGCAATGCCCTGCGTTCCCAGAACAAATCCTACATTACAAGTGTTAATGCGGGGCGGAGTAATGACCACGTTGTCTCATAGCCCCCAAGTCCAGAGCATATTGACATTCAAAAGTTACTTTTTGAAAAAAGAAATCGTCATTCCCGCGAAGGCGGGAATCCATCACCCAGCGAGAATTTTACGCGAGTTGGCTGAGTGTTGTTAGGTCTGGTGATGGATTCCCGCCTTCGCGGGAATGACGGTGCTTTTGTTATTAGCTGTTTTGCAACTACGCCGCGTTCAACACGGGCCACTCCGTTTCAACCAAAACCAGGATCAGCCAGCGCAGCGGCGATCGCGGCAATTGCTGCGGGCCGCGCGACATAGGCCATATGTGTGCAAGCCAGTTCGATTTGAATGTCCGATTCCTCGGGCAATCCGCGGGCTGAACGGGCGGAGACGACGCCGTCACGCGCAGACCAGAAAGCGATGGTTTGCATTGGCGGTTTTTCATGCAGGATAGCCGATATCGGGGGAGCATCGACCTTGTGTCCGGCGATCACTTCATAAATCCGCCACGCGTTATTCGCCCTAGGGCCGCCTGAAAACGGGCTGCCGAGCGTGATCACTTTGGATACGCGGTGCGGGGAGTGCTTGGCAAATTCGCGCGCGATTAAGCCGCCAAGGCTCCATCCGATCAATACCGCCGGGGTTTCGATCCCCAAATGGTCCAACTGTATGTTCATTCGGTCAAATATATCTGCCGTGACCTTGCGGTTGCGGCCCAGCCCCCATCCATGCGCCCGGTAACCGGCTGCGTTCAATGAATGCCGCAGACGCTGCGTCGTTTTGTCAGAAGCCATGAAACCGGGGATAACCAGCACGGGCTGGCCATTTCCGCAATGCGGCAAGGGCGTAACCGAACCAAAGCTGGCCGCCGTGCGCATATAGGCAAAGGATAGAGTTTCTCTGGCAAGCCTCCAAAATGGTGGAGGCGCAATGCCGGTTTCCGTCAGGGATTGCCTCTTCATATCGCCGATATAAGAATGCCGACATTAGAATCCTGTGGATGTAAATTTATTGCTTAATCGGTAAAGTCAATTCCTTGGGGGCTGATGTATTTATGGAACCACAGAGGCGGGCGGGGCAACAATCGGCGCGGCGGCATTCGGCGCTTGCGGCTCCGTCAATCTGTCTGGTTCAACGACCGGGTCATTTAGCAGCGGGGCGGCAGCAGGTATCGGCTGCACCAACGCCGCACGCTCAATCCTGTCTAACGCAGACCGGACCGAAATATAGGATTGCGCCTTTTTTGACCAGTTGCTTGCTTGCATTTTGCCCGGCAGTCTTTGAACCTCGTTCATCGCGGCCGTGATATTACCAAGTATCACATATTGTTTTGCGCGTTCCAACCGGCGTGACGGGGCGGGCGACGGCGTGTTTTCTTTGCGCAAGATGAAAAGTTCGCTCAATTCATTGCGGAACTTTTCCCACACGGTCATTCCTTCAGGGGCCAGCCATTGACTGCCATCGGTTTCCAATTCAGCGCGCAATTGTTCCAGAGTAACCGAGTTATCTGCTGCGGATAAAATTTGCGCAACGGCCTGCGGCTGCGTCGCGCCGAACCGCGCGGTCAATTGGTTGGCAATATATCCCAAATCAGCGCCGCTATCAATTGCACGGCGCGCTGCAAAGGCGACCAGCATTCCTTCGGCGCGGTTTGCATTGCCCGAAGCCGCCGCTGCGTCAGCATTAATACGCGAAAGCCGCGCTTCCAAATCTTCGACGCGATCGGCAACCGGTTCAACATTCGCATCAGCCGCATTGTCAATTGACGACAGTGCCTCAAAGGCGGGTCTGGCTGCAACCGGCGGCAGAACTTCTGCACGATCAATCGCTGCCGATTTGTTGCCAAAAAGGTCCAACCTATCCGCGACCCAAACCGACAATATTGCGCCACCAGCAAAAGTGAACAGCATCAACGCAAAAATGTACCGGAACTTGATGCCGCTTTTTTTATCACGCGCAATCGGCTGATAATTATTCATGCATTGACCCTTTTTTGCGACCCGCTTTATGCGGCTGTTAGCGGTATCTAAGGGCCGTGATGTACACTTGTAAAGTGCGACTTCATTTTTGCGATGAGCGCGGCATCGTTTGGCGCATCGGAAATAAGGACATTTCTCCCATCCATCTGCGGCGCTTTCGGCAATCGAGGGAGACAACGCAGCGATAGAAATGGTATTTCTGTCAATGCTATGGGCTTCGCAGATGGTCACAAAATGCTGCGCCGCGCGAACCGAATGGAGCGCCACTAATATCGGCGAAGATAAAAGTTCGATCAGGGGCTGCGTCGCGGGTAAAGCCGCAGAATTGTAAACCAGCGCCGAATCCAATGTTACGCCCGGCGGCAAATCGATGCTGCTTTGGTGTTCACCTGCTAGCCACAATAATCGGGCGTCGCCATTGGCGGCTGCTTGCCCGACGAGAGCATTCGCATCTGTGCTGCCCACAAAAACGACACGGAACCCCGCCGCGCGTGCAGCATTTGCTGTTGCTTCCCCTACGGCATAAACAGGCAGCGGCAACAACACAGCCAATGCCGCCCCGGCGTGGCGGATAGCGTTTGCGCTGGTCAGCATCAGCGCATCATAATGCGCGGCGTTTTTGGCATGCCAAGCGAGTGGCTGTATAGCAAAAAGCGGGTTGATGATGGGTTCAATTCCCGCCAGCCGTGCCAACCGTGCCGTCGCATCCGCGCCAGGTTGCGGGCGGATGATGAGCAGCCTCATGGCGCGAACAGGGATGCAAGCGCAGAGCTGGCCCGCGCCAACAATGCAGCGGCTAATCTGCCGGGTGCGCCCAAATCTGATGCGTCAAAGCGCATATCACCAGATTGTCGTTCGCTGCCATCGTCACGCAGTATTTCACCGCGCAACCATATTGCCGTGCCGTCCATGACAGCAAGCGCAGCAACCGGGGAATGGCATGATCCGCCCAATGCAGCCAGAAATGCGCGCTCCGCCATCACGCAATCGAACGTGTCCGGATCGTTCACGGCTTTGATAATTGTCAGCATTTCGGGACGGGTGCTGATTGTTTCTAATCCGATTGCGCCTTGCGAAGCGGCGGGCAACATATCACCGACCTCAATCGCTTTGCCGGTGTCTGGGCATGAAAGCCGGTCCAAGCCTGCTGCGGCCAACAACGTCGCATCGAATTCACCTGCCTCGATCTGCGCGAGGCGGGTGGCGACATTGCCGCGGATCGATGCAATCTGCAGATCAGGCCGGATCGCGAGCAACTGCGCGCCGCGCCGCGGGCTGGATGTTCCAATCTTGGCACCTTGATTTAGCGCGGAAATGGCGTCTGCCCCGATCAAGCGGTCACGAACGTCGGCGCGCGGCAGCATGGCGGCGATTTGAAAAATGTCGGGGCGTATGGTTTCGACATCTTTCATCGAATGCACCGCCATGTCGATTTCGCCGTCCAGCAAAGCGCGTTCCAATTCCTTGGTCCAAAGCGCTTTTCCGCCCAAATCCGCCAAAGGCCGATCCTGTATCTTGTCTCCGCTCGATAGCATCGGGACCAGCTGGATTGCCTCGCCAGAAAGGCCATGCGCCGCTGTTATCGCGGCGGCGGCCATTTGCGCCTGCGCCAATGCAAGCGGCGATCGCCGCGTTCCGATGCGGAGCGGCTTTTCGATAGTAAAAGAAGAAGAAGCTGTCATGCGGCTTGTCCATAGCGCCGCCTGCGCTTATGGGAAAGGCAAGATATGGCAAAGCGCAATGCACTCATTCTCGGCCTTGAATCGAGCTGCGATGAAACCGCGGCATCGGTTGTCAGCTCTGACCGGACGATATTATCCCACGCATTGGCCGGGCAAGAGGATCATCACCGCGCATTTGGCGGCGTTGTTCCCGAAATTGCGGCGCGGGCGCATAGTGATTTGATGATGCCGTTGGTGGAAACCGCCTTATCCGACGCTGGAATCAGGCTTGAAGATCTGGATGCGATTGCGGCCACAGCGGGGCCGGGTTTAATCGGCGGCGTCATGGTCGGATTGGTGACCGCAAAGGCGTTGGCCATGGCTGCGGGCAAGCCATTGATCGCGGTCAATCATTTGGAGGGGCATGCACTTAGTCCCCGTTTGATTGATCCGGAATTGGAGTTTCCCTATCTTTTGCTGCTGGTATCGGGCGGACATTGTCAATTGTTGCGGGTGAACGGCGTTGGCAATTACAACCGCTTGGCGACCACCATCGATGATGCTGTCGGTGAAGCATTCGACAAGACTGCAAAGATATTGGGACTGGGATTTCCCGGCGGGCCAGCGGTTGAAATGGCCGCAGCATTGGGCAATCCAAAAGCGGTGGCGTTGCCCCGGCCATTGAAGGGCGCGAAAGAACCGCATTTCAGCTTTGCCGGATTGAAAAGCGCGGTTGTGCGTGCGTTTGATGAGGATCGCTATAGCAAAGAAGATATTGCCGCATCGTTTCAGGCTGCGGTTACCGATTGCCTTTTGGACCGGCTGGAATATAGCCTGAGCAGAATGGACAAGCCCGCAGCATTGGTTGTTGCCGGCGGGGTTGCCGCCAATATGGCCATTCGCGACATGCTGGAAAAATTGGCAGCGCGGCACGGCATGAAGTTCATCGCGCCGCCATTATGGCTTTGCACAGACAATGGCGCGATGATTGCGTGGGCAGGTGCGGAGCGTTTTGCGGCTGGATTAACCGACGGCCTGGATGCACTTGCGCGCCCGCGCTGGCCGCTTGATCCGGATGCGCCAGCAGCACGAGGGGCAGGGGTGAAAGCATGAGCGAATATCCAGTGGGCATAATCGGAGCGGGTGCATGGGGGACAGCATTGGCCGCTGTTATCGCCGGGGTGCACGGCAAGGCTTTGATTTGGGCGCGAGAAACGGATGTCGTGGAATCGATAAACCGCGAACATGTGAACAGCCTGTATTTGCCGGCGCTTACATTGGCGCCAACGATCCGCGCGACCGGCGAGATGTCTGACATGGCGCAATGCGATGTGCTGCTGGTTGTCATTCCGGCCCAGTTTTTGCGGTCGGCGCTGCGGCAATTGCCGCAAACCGGCGCGCCCTTGGTGCTGTGTGCAAAAGGGATTGAAGCCGATACCGGGATGTTGATGTGTGAAATTGTCCGCGAAATTTGCCCCGGCAATCCGGTCGCCATACTGTCTGGCCCAACATTCGCGCATGAAGTTGCAGCGGGCAAACCAACCGCAATCACTTTGGCATGCGACGATGAAGCGTTGGGTGAACAGCTTACGCAAGCGATCGCAGCACCGCATTTCCGGCCCTATTGGACCAGCGACGTTATCGGCGCGGAAATTGGCGGCGCAGTGAAAAACGTTCTCGCCATCGGTTGCGGTGTTGTTGATGGTGCGGGTTTGGGATTGAATGCGCGCGCCGCCCTTATCGCGCGCGGCTTTGCCGAGATGCAGCGTTACGGCATGGCAAAGGGCGCGCGCAGCGAAACGCTGGCCGGCCTGTCTGGTTTAGGCGACTTGGTGTTGACATGCAGTTCCGAAAATTCGCGCAATTTTACGCTGGGCCGCGGCTTGGGGCAGGGCCAATCTGTGGCAGAGTTATTGGCAGATCGGCGGACCGTAGCCGAGGGGGCGGCGACCGCACCGGTATTGTTGAAATCGGCGCAGGCGCTGGGCGTGGACATGCCCATTGTTGCGGCGGTGTGCGCATTATTGGATGGATCAGCCAACGTCCCCGAAGTCGTTCGCAGCCTGTTGTCGCGCCCGTTAAAAGCCGAAAGATGACACCGGCCGTTACTTGCGTTATCGCGGTGTGATCTTAAGGGGGAAAATTTGACAGCAGAGAACGCCCGCAATGAAGAGGACCTTGCTGCACTTGCAAAGGGCGGGCGGACAAATGTTTTCGGATTTGTACTTCGGTTGGCGGCGCGGATACCCTTTCTGTTCATCGCCGGGCGGATGTATGGACCAGAAGCACTGGGCAGGTTCGCTTATGCGATACTGATAATTGAATTTGTTGCGCAATTGGCGACCCTAGGCTTGCGGCGGGGTTTGGCGGAAATTCTATCCGGAAAAATTGATGCTGACAGGCAAGATAGCCACTATGTCACTGATGCCTTGCTGATTGGTACATTGGCATCTGTCGTTGGTGCGGCGGTCCTTTTTGCATTGCCGCAATTAATGTTTCCAAACAGCGACATCACAGGACTTGACCGGTTTTTGCCGGCCGTGATTTTTGCAATTGTGACGACCGACATCGCGCTGTCCGCGCTGGCATATCGGTTCGACATAGTTTCGACTGTGCGCGCGCGCGCCATCGTGGAGCCCTGGACGATCAGCATCGCTGCGGGGGTGTTGTATTTCTATTCGGCACGCGATGGATTGATAATTTCTTACGTTGTTTCGATTTTGGCGGGTTTGTTGGTGGCGCTCTATCCATTGTGGCGCAGCTATGGATTACCATGGGGGTGGCGGCCCGATTTTCGCAATCTTGCCGCAATCGTGCGGCGCAACTTGCCGCTGGCCGCGGCTGATGCCGCCGAATGGGGAAGCCGGCGGCTCGACTTGGCAATATTGGGCCTGTTTGCATCGCCCGCCGTGGTCGGCGTATATTATGTTGCGCAACAAGTGGCCAGTTTGCCGCAGAAGTTGAAAACCAGCTTTGACCCAATATTGGGGCCAGTTATCACGCGCAATTTGCAGACCAAGCAATATGGTGAAATTGCCCGGCAGGTTGGTCAGGTTGGTTTCTGGATCATTGCCGCGCAGGCAGGAATTGCGCTTGCATTGGGGATACCCGGCGAAGGCGTGATGGGATTAATCGGCCCACAATTTGTTGGCGGTACTGGCGCGCTCGCATTTTTGCTCGCGGCGGAGGTCGCAGCTGCAACGTCGGTGGTAAGCGAAGCAGCGCTGATTTACATGGCAAGGCACCGTAATCTTTTGATCTCGATTGGTATGCTCGGCCTGCAAATATTGTTCAGCATCGTGCTCATCAAGGCTGTCGATTGGATCGGCATTACCGGGCGCCCTCGCGGACTTTATCAAGCAGCAGCAGTGGCAATGGCGTTGATGTTGGCGTTGGGGGTTTCGTCTTTTGTCAAAGCCCGCTTTCTGGCGAAATTGTTGGCTGCCCCGATAAGCATTTGGCGTTGGCCATTGGTTTGGGCTGCTGCTGCGGGAACAACCGTCGGGATTGCTGCCACCTATTTGCCCGAATGGGCCGAATTAAGCATCGGCATACCCGCGATATTGGGCGTCTATGGATGGATTATCTGGACCCGTGGTTTTGGCCCCGAAGACAGGGCGTTGTTTGCCAAGGATAAGGCAATTAGCCCAGCCGAGCCGCAACCAGCGCCTTAATATCAGCTTCGGGCCGTGCACCATAATGTGAAATGACTTCAGCGGCGCACACCGCGCCCATCGTCAGGCAGGCGTTAATGTCGCGGCCTTCAGCTAAGCCCGATAAGAAGCCGGCGGCGAAAAGATCGCCTGCACCCGTGGTATCAACCAACCGCTCGACGGGTTCGGCGGCGACGGCGAAGTGATTGCCGTTCTGTACCGCAATCGCGCCATTTGCGCTTCTGGTGACGATCAACAGCGGTACTTTGGCAGCGGTTGCCGCGACCGATGCACCGAAATCGTCATTTTGATTGAGCGAACAAATTTCACTTTCATTGGCAAACAAGATGTCGATCAATCCTTCGTTGATCAGCGCCAGAAAATCATCGCGGTGGCGGTCAATTACGAAATTATCCGACAAAGTAAATGCCACCTTGCGGCCTGCCGACTTGGCATGATCAATCGCCGCACGCATGGCGGCACGAGGTTCTTCGGGGTCCCATAAATATCCTTCCAGATAAAGGATCGCCGCGCTTTCGATCAAATCCTTGTCGATCAATTCGGCGGACAGGAATTGCGATGCACCCAGAAACGTGTTCATTGTGCGCTGCGCATCAGGCGTGACAAGGATCAGGCAACGAGCGGTTGGCGGTTCCGTGGCGCGCGCGGGAACATCGAAATCTATTCCTGTCGCGCGGATATCGTGCGCGAATACTTGACCCAATTGGTCGTTTGCGACTTGCCCGATGAACGCGCACTGACGGCCCAGCATGGAAAGCCCGGCCAATGTATTCGCCGCCGAACCGCCGCTGATTTCGCGGGCGGGGCCCATTGCTTTATACAATTGTTCCGCTCGCCCGGCATCGATCAACTGCATGCCGCCTTTGGTCAACTGTTCCAGTTCGATAAACTCATCGCTGGATTGGGCGATGACGTCGACAATGGCGTTGCCAATTGCAAGTACATCATATCGCGTTTCGGTCATCTGAAATCCTTAGTATAGTTTAGCGCGCCCTAACGCTTAGGCCGTTTCGCCGCAAGAGCGAACATCGCCAGTTATGGCAATTGACGACGCCGCCTATGCCCTTAAAAGAGCGATATGATTGTCCGGTCCTTTTTCCTTGCCCTGCAAAGCTTATCGGACCCGCGAATACTGTGGCTTCTCGCAAAATCCGTCGGGATTACGTTGCTTGCGCTGCTCATTTTGGGGTTTGGATTCTGGGCTGGTTTTGAATGGCTGTTTACCAAATTGGACAATGCGCCCGATGGAGTAGCGGCAATGGCCGCCGTTGCAGCCATGATATTGATAGGCTGGTTTATGTGGCGGGTGATCGCCGTGACGGTCCTTTGGTTTTTCTCTGACGACATCGTCGATACGATAGAGGCACGGCATTATCCCGTTTATGCGATGGTGAGTGTTAGGCCCGATGCCATAAAATCGGCAAAAATGGCGGCTGGCTCGTTTGGCCGTGTCGTGGGTTACAATCTGCTGGCGCTTCCCGTTTACGTGATATTGCTGTTCACCGGCATCGGCGCAGCGTTGGCTTTTCTGTTCGTGAACGCCTTGCTGCTTGGCCGTGATTTGCAGGAGATGATCGCCGCGCGGCACGGCACGGAAAAGGCGGCATTTGGCAAACTGCCCCGGCTATTGCTCGGTTTGTCGGGTACAGCCGGAATGATGTTACCCGTAATAAATTTGTTTGTTCCGGTTGTCGCGGTGGCAATGGCTGTGCATATGGCGCATTACAAGCAACCAATTTAGAGCGCGATGACATCATATCGATTCATTTATTAAAAACCGTAGTGCTGAGCTTGTCGAAGTACGTCTCTAAGTTAAGCACCCTTCGACAGGCTCAGGGCTACGGTTAAGTTTCAACCTTATGTCAACGCGCTCTAGCCGCACCAACAAACGGATACTTATGCAAAAAATATTGATCACCGGGTGGTTCTTACTTTTGCTTTCGGGCTGCGCCACTACCGCTGTACCGACCAGCAAACCCACTGTGCTGGACAAGCCTGCGACACGCGCTCCGTTGCAGGTCCGCGGATTGGAATCGGTTCTTGGCAAAGACATCGCCGCATTAAAACGATTGTTCGGGGAACCACGTTTGGACGTGATCGAAGTAAACGGCCGCAAGCTGCAATTTTCCGGGGTTTCATGTGTGTTGGACGCTTATCTTTATTCAGAAGGCGGTGGCCGCGAAGTGGTCACGTACATCGACACCCGGCGCAGCGACGGTGCCGAGGTTGACCGCGCGGCATGCGTCAATGCGCTGCAAGTGCGGTGATGCTGTTTATAGAGCTCTATAAATTGATCGCGGCATATTAACTTAGAGCATGATGACATTAAATTGATCTATCACCGTAGCCCTGAGCCTGTCGAAGGGCGATTGATCGGCTAGGCACCCTTCGACAGGCTCAGGGTTACGGTTTGGAATGAATGATTCAATCTGATGTCATCCAACCCTAAACTCCCCACTCCGCGCGCACATCATCGTCCAACTCAAACGGCACGCGGGTAGCTTTCTCCTGCGCAAACCGTTTCCGGTCAATCTCGCCAAGCGCCCAAACAGCTGCCCCGCGAACGACCGGTTCAATGTCATCCAAAAGGTGGACAACTTTATCGGCCAAGGCAATTTCGCCGCTGTTTCCTGCCGCGATTAACACGTTGCGGACAAATCGGTCTCGCCCGGTCCGCTTGATTGGCGATCCGGAAAACAGCGCCCGAAACCCGGCATCGTCAAGGCATAACAAATCGGCAATGCTGGGTGCGACCAATTCGGCACGCGGCAAAAACGCCTTGTTCGCCGCCGCGCTTTCGGCAAACTTGTTCCAAGGGCAAACCGCAAGACAATCATCGCAGCCATAAATATGGTTGCCAATCCCTGCGCGCAAATCATGCGGTATCGGGCCTTTATGCTCGATAGTTAGGTAAGAGATACACCGCCGTGCATCCAATTGATACGGAACAGGAAACGCATTGGTCGGGCAAATATCCTGGCACGCGGTGCACGATCCGCAGCTATCGGCGATGCTGCTATCCGCTTTCAGTTCCGCCGTCGTGTAAATCGCTCCAAGGAACAGCCAGCTGCCGTGATTGCGGCTGACGATGTTGGTGTGCTTGCCTTGCCAGCCAAGCCCGGCTGCTTGCGCCAACGCCCGTTCCATAACGGGCGCTGTATCGACGAAGACTTTCACGTCCTCTCCGGCGGTATGTGCCAGCCATCCAGCAAGCCGTTTCAAAGCACCTTTGACGACATCATGATAGTCGCGCCCGCGGGCGTAAACCGAAATGCGCGCCTTATCCGGCCTGTCTGCCAAAGCCATCGGGTCATCGGCTGGCGCATAACTCATTCCCAGCATAATGACCGAGCGGACATCGGGCCACAGCGCCTTTGGATCGGCGCGTTCATCGCTGCGGCTCTCCATCCAGATCATGTCGCCGTGCCGCCCGTCGGCCAGCCATGCGTTAAGCCGCTCGGCAGTTTGCGGTGCTAGGCTGGCTGATGTGATCGCGATGTCAGCGAAACCTTCTGCCGCAGCTTTGCTACGCAATTGTTTTTCCAAGGCCACGTTAACCATATTTGTCTTGTGTCTCTTCATGCGCTGACTCTATGTCACAAGAAATTCGATTTGGGACAGCTTATTTATGGCGAATGCAATTGAGGCGCGCGGCTTGGTCAAACAATTTGACGGGTTTCGTGCCGTCGACGGGATTGATCTCAACATTCCCGAAGGCAGCATATTTGGCATATTGGGTCCAAATGGCGCTGGCAAAACGACGATGCTGCGCACGTTGCTGGGTATTATTGATCCCGATGAAGGCACCCGCAGCTTACTCGGTTCGACCCGCCCGATAACCCAGTCGCGCAAAGTCGGCTATTTGCCGGAAGAACGCGGATTGTACCAATCGATGCGCGCAGTGGACACGATCGCGTTTATGGGCGCATTACGCGGCATGCCGCTGAAAGTGGCGCGCGACAAGGGCGCGGTTCTGCTTGAAGAGGCAGGGCTTGGCTATGCCAAAGACCGCCAAATCAGGCAGCTTTCAAAAGGCATGGCGCAAACCGTTCAGTTGATGGGTACGATTGTGCATGACCCCAGATTGATCGTGCTCGACGAACCTTTTTCCGGCCTGGATGCATTGAACCAAGCGAAGCTGGAACACATGATCCGCGCACAAGCGGAAAAAGGCGTTACCGTCATTTTTTCAACGCACGTCATCGCGCATGCGGAGCGACTGTGCGAATCCATCGCGATCATCGCCAAGGGCAAAATCAGTTTCGACGGTCTGGTGTCGACGGCGCGTGATCGGTTGCGACCACAAGTGCATTTGGAAACCGAAACATTGGATGGTGCCTGGCGCAAGGCGTTGCCGCCAGAAGCCAAGGCTGCGGGCAATTGGTGGCATTTCACTCTGCCTGAAACCGGGGTTGAGCCGCTGTTGAAGGCTTTGGTCGAAGGAAAAGCAGGCGTCCGGTCTTTGTCAATCGAGCGGCCCGGATTGCATGATGCCTTTGTCGCGATTGCCGGGGAATCGGTCGCCGCTGAGATGAATGAGCCCGTTGCAGGAGACATATTGTGAGAGAGATTTTCCGCGCCGCATTTGTGATCGGCCGCCGCGATTTTACTGCGATCATTATGTCCAAGGCCTTTATCTTCTTTTTGATCGGACCATTGTTTCCCGTGTTGGTCGGCGTTGCTGCGGGCAGCCTTGGCGGGCAGATCGCGAAGGAGGCGGATAAGCCGCTCATCGGTATTGCCATGGACGCCGCGTCGACCCAGAAAATGACCGACACCCGCAAGGCCCTGGCGAAGCAATTGGGTGAAGGTTGGTTTCCAGAACTAAAGCCGCTGGATCAAGCGGGCACGGCCAACGGCGATGACCAAACCGCATATTTGGCGGATAAGAAAAACAATTTGGTCGCGGTCGTTTCGGGCAGTCTGGAAAAGCCAGTTTTGACAGCCACGCCGGGTAAAGCCGACCAATGGGACGATGAAATTGCTTTGTTGGCCGGGTACGCCGCCAGCGGGCAATCCACCGACTTGCCGAAACTGGACATCCGGCTGGTGAAGAAGAGCGCGGGCGATGCAAAACAGACGCGGCTATTGACCGGGCAGGCGGGTCAGGTGCTGGTATTTATGCTGACCATGTTGCTCGCAGGCATGGTGCTTTCGAATTTGGTTGAAGAAAAAGCAAACAAGATCATCGAAATTCTTGCGGCTTCGATTCCAATGGAATCGGTGTTTTTGGGTAAGCTGTTTGCGATGTTGGCGATGGCATTTTTGGGCATTGTCGTATGGACCAGCCTAGGCGTTGGCGCGCTCAGTATCTGGGGGCCGGGCCTACCAAGTTTTCCCACCCCCGCAGTGGGCTGGATCGTTTTCTTGTTGCTTAGTGTGGTATATTTCGCTCTCGCTTACCTCATGCTGGGTGCCTTATTCCTCGGTATTGGCGCTATGGCTGCTACCGTGCGGGAGGTTCAGACACTTTCGATGCCGGTTACCATGCTGCAATTGCTGAATTTCTTTTTCGCCTCCTATACGGTGACAAAACTCAACCAGCCGATTGAAAAAGCAGCCGCCATATTTCCGTTCAGTTCGCCTTTTGCGATGATCGCGCGCGCGGCGCAGGACCCAACGCTTTGGCATCACGGCGTTGCAATAGTCGGCCAGATTTTCTTCGCAATCCTCACGCTGCGGCTGAGTGTGCATCTGTTCAAACGCAACGTTATGAAATCGGGCAGCGGCGGAAATGAAAAAGACGCCGCGCCGAGGAAGCTCTTCGGCCTGATTCCGATGCGGGGATAAAGCGGATGTCTTGGCGGTCTAGATCCACATTCGGTCACATTGCATCGTCATTGCGAGGAACGTAGTGACGAAGCAATCCAGAGCAGCGCAGCACAACCCTGGATTGCCGCGCTTCGCTCGCAATGACGAGTGCGCGCACTTGATCGAATTTGGACCTAGATGGCGGCAGGCCCGGCAACCGATTCCCGTTTCATTATCCGGTGTTGCAGCATAATTGCATTCTGGCTTGGCTGCATCGGCGAAAGCGATTGCACCAACAGGTCAACGGCGGTTGATGCCAATTCGGAAATAGGTTGATAAACGGTCGTTAACTGCGGGCTGATAATATTGGCGATCTGGTTGTCATCAAATCCGACCACGGAAAGCTCGCGGGGAACATGAATGTTGCGCCGGTATGCTGCCGTCAACACGGACGCTGCCATGTCGTCGTTGCCGGCAAACACCGCTGTCGGCCTGTCCGCCATATCCAATAACGACTCCGCGCATTCCAGACCTGATGCCCAGTCGAAATAGCCCTGACGAATGATGCTTTCATCAATCTCAATTCCTTTGCTGGCAAGTGCGGCCTGATATCCGGCAAACCGTTTGCTGGCGGCGCGGTGCGTGGGATGCCCCTTGATAAAGGCAATTTTGCGGTGCCCCAAAGACAGCAAAAACTCGGTCATTTCACGCGCCGCCAAGGCATCATCAATGCTCACCGACAACGGAACCTTGGCCGCATCGTCAGGTGCGATAATGACATAATGGACACCGCGCCCGTTCAGCAGTTCCAACACTGCGGGATCATCACATATCGGCGGAGCGATGATCAGTCCAACCGGTGCGACGACGTCCAAAATACGCCGAACGCCGGCAACCCCGTCTTCGCATTCATCCAGCAACAATTGCATGCCAAGCGCGTGGCAGCGTTTCAGCGCGCCTATGTGTAAATTTTCCAAATAACTGCGGCTTGGATTATTGATGATCAAAACCAGAATTTGGGCGCTGCCCGCGCGCAACGTCCGTGCCGCCTGATTAAGCTGATAGTGCAATTTGTTGGCGGCCTCGATCACGGCTTTGCGCGTATTTTCGCGAACATAGGCTTCGTCATTCAAGACGCGCGATACAGTTTTTATTGATACACCTGCCGCCTTGGCAACGTCGATCATTGTGGCTCGCCTGATGTCCTGCGTTTTTGGATTATTTTGGCTGTTCAAAACGCTGTCCCCGGTGTCAAAACTGCTTTCCTGCGGCCTGACAGAAACGAAGAATTAAGACAAGATTTCAATTTGGTGCCATCCTGCTTCGCAGGGCTGATTCAGCGACTTCATGATATACATCAAAAAAAAGGCGCCCGTAACGGACGCCTTTTCATTTAAGTTTGGTAAACGGTTATTCCGCTTTTTCATAATATTGCGGGGCCGCTTCGTTCAATATGACCAGAATTTTCTGCAGTGCAGCCGGTTCATCGGTCTTTTCCATGGCGGCCAATTCGCGTGCCAACCGGCTGGAAGCGGCTTCAAAAATCTGGCGCTCTGAATAGCTTTGTTCTGGTTGATCATCTGGACGGAACAAATCGCGGGTTACTTCTGCGATCGAAACGAGGTCGCCGGAATTGATCTTCGCTTCATATTCCTGGGCCCGGCGTGACCACATTGTGCGCTTCACTTTAGGTTTGCCAGTAAGCGTTTGCATCGCCTCTTTCAGGGTCTTGTCGGACGACAATTTCCGCATGCCAACACCTTCCGCTTTGTTAAACGGAACGCGCAAGGTCATTTTTTCTTTTTCAAACCGCAAGACATACAGTTCCAACTGCATACCTGCGATTTCTGAATTTTGTAGTTCGATGACACGGCCTACGCCATGCTTTGGATAAACGACATAGTCGCCAACTTCAAACGACACCGCTGGGGACGTCATATATGTGGACCCTTTCTGAAATTATTTCAGGAGAACAACCAATTCGTCAACATTTGCTGTTGTACGTAATTTGTCTCTTATATTCTCCTGTTAGTTCGCCTTTTGACTAAGATAGAAAGGCGCTAAAGAGATCGTGATGCGATCACTCGTGACGTAGTATAACAGATTCGCAACAAAATTTCAAATCTTACCTAAATCGGCATGCAAGTGGCTCGAATTGCGATGGATAGTAACCAATTCGGGACGGATAACTTGTAGAGCCAGCAATCAAATTGCACTCAGTTTCCTAATCGAGCCTTGGCCTTCGGCGTTGTTCGCTTCTCGCCGATCTTGTATCTCGCTTGCATCGATCCAGCAAAGATCCATTGGCCCCAAAACGCGGTCATCAAAGCTTCGGATGGTAACAGGTAAAATTGGCTGATGATCTTGTTCGTCGACCAGAACGGGATTCGACGGAATGCCTGACCCCCATTTTTCACCCCATTGGCGCAGCGCGATCATCGCGGGCAGCAAGTCCAAACCCTTTTCCGTCAGCCGATATTCAATTTTGCGGCGATCATCTGGGCAAGGCGTGCGGTGCAATATCCCGCTTTCAGTGAGTTTATTCAATCTGTTGGCCAGGATGTTACGAGCGATGCCAATCTCGCTCAAAAACTCTTCAAAATGGCGAATACCATTGAAAGCGCCGCGCAAAATCATGAACGACCAGCGTTCTCCCATTGCCTCCAACGCTGTCGGCAATCCGCATTCGTTCGCGATCTGATTGAGAGGTTCTCTCAATTTACCCATGGCATTCACTCCTCTTGTCGCACCCTAACGCCATTATCACGAAGAAATCAAAAATAATGTCAGTTTTAAGTTGCAACTTAAAACGTAATATATTAGGTAGTGATTCGCAACTGATATTTCAGTGCAAAAAGTATCTCTCTTGGAACATTTACAAAAGGAATGACCGATGACCCTCTCCCAAATCACAGCTCGCCTTGGCTCTTTCGCAGGTGCCATCGCAGTTAGCTCAATCTTGTTGTTCGTTGCGCCGGTGCATGCGGCCTCGGCAAATGAACCGCATTACAAAGCAGAATTGGCGCAGCCTGCGAGTGTTGCAAAAGCGACAGTTCGCGGCGTTGTCGTAAAGTGCGAAGGCAATGCATGCCGCGCGCCGATCGCAAGTTCTTCGCCAAAGAATGTGTGTATTTCACTCGCACGTGAATTCGGCGAAGTGACAACATTCCAAGCGGGCGACCGCCAATTTGACGCAGAAGAAATTGCGAACTGCAACGGCAAGAACGGAGCGCAAGTCGCCAAAAAGTAAATTTGATCACAAGTTTCGGCTTTACTCTCCGACACCTCCACGGGCGAAGTTTAGACGCATTGCCCACATGAAGCCGAAAACCCTTGCGCCGAAAGACCGATCTTGCAGCTCCCCCTGTTGCCAAATCGGTTTCTTCGGCGCATTTTTTTGTTGCATGCGCACACGAATAACCCAACGTAGCCAGATATGATGCGGCAATATGAATTGGTAGACCGGGTACGCGCCTATGCACCCGACGTTGATGAGGACCGGTTGAACCGGGCCTATGTTTTTACCGTCAAGATGCATGGTGCCCAAAAGCGCGCCAGCGGCGATCCTTATTTCAGCCATCCGGTCGAGGTTGCCGGGCTGATGACGGACTTGAAGATGGATGAAGAAACCATCATCACCGCGCTGTTGCACGACACGGTCGAAGATACCCTGACCACTATTGAAGACATCGAAGAGAAATTCGGGGCAGAAGTCGCGCGGCTGGTCGACGGTGTAACCAAACTTTCAAAAATCGAGGCGCAGACCGAAGATGAGCGCGCGGCGGAAAATCTGCGCAAGTTTTTGCTGGCAATTTCGGACGATATCCGGGTGTTGCTGGTCAAGCTGGCGGACCGTCTGCATAACATGCGCACGCTGCATTTCATCAAAAGTCCGGAAAAACGGCGGCGGATATCGCGCGAGACGATGGATATCTATGCGCCGCTGGCGGAACGGATCGGCATGTATGAATATATGCGCGAAATGCAGTTGCTGGCGTTTGAACAATTGGAACCCGAAGCATATGAGACGATCACGGCGCGGCTAAAACATATTCGCGAGACCGCCGAAATCAGGTTGGAAACGATCAATGCCGGTATTATCCAAGAGATGCAGCGGCACGGATTGAAGGTTTCCGTGTCGGGCCGCGAAAAGCACCCCTATTCAATCTGGCGAAAAATGCAGGAACGCCATGTCGCCTTTGATCAATTGTCCGATATCAACGCTTTTCGGATCGTGACCGAAAATCCGGAGGATTGTTATTGGGCGCTGGGCGTTTTGCATCGCAAATGGCAAATGGTGCCCGGCCGGTTCAAGGACTTTATCTCCACGCCCAAACGCAATGGCTACCGGTCGATCCACACCACCATATTGTTTGCGCAGAATATGCGGGTTGAGGTCCAGATCCGCAGCGCAGATATGCATCAGGCGTCGGAATACGGGCTTGCTGCCCACTGGGCCTATAAGCAATCCGATGAACCCGATGGCCAAGCCGGATGGATTCGCGATTTGATCGAAATTCTCGATACCAGCCACGATGCCGAGGATTTGCTCGAAAACGCGAAAATGGCGATGTACCAAGACCGCATTTTCGCGTTTACGCCAAAGGGCGCGTTGCACCAATTGCCAAAGGGATCAACGGCGGTCGACTTTGCCTATGCGGTGCATACCGATTTGGGCGACAAGACTGTTGGCGCAAAGATCAATGGCCGCCATGTTCCCTTGCGGACACAATTGAACAACGGCGACATGGTCGAAATCCTGAAAAGCAAAGGGCAGGAACCACAGCCCAATTGGCTGAATTTCGTTACAACCGGAAAAGCGCGCGCGGCAATTCGCCGTCATGTCCGGCATCAGGAACGCGGCGAGTTGATCGCGATTGGCCGCAAACTTTATGATGAAATAGCAGAGAGACTACCCACTAAAATTGGTGTCAAGGCGTTGAAAGCGGCAACCGAAAAATTGGGTTTGGAAAGTCAGGACGATTTGATGCATGCGGTCGGCGCTGGCAAAGTGACCGACCGGGCGTTGATGGCCGCGCTTGTCCCCGGCTTCGATCCTGACGGCAAAGACGGCAATTGGCCCAATCAGGAACGGGCAATTTCGATCCGCGGCCTGACGCCGGGTGTCGGATATCATCTGGGTGATTGCTGTCACCCTATTCCGGGCGACAGAATTGTCGGACTGCGTTTGCCCGATCAGCCGGTCGAGGTGCATACAATTGAATGCGACCGTTTGGCGAGCGGGACAGACATTGACTGGGTCGATCTAAGCTGGGGGCAGGGCAGCGACGGCGCGTCGGTCCGTCTGCGGGTTATCATCCACAATCGGCCCGGGACATTGGGCGAGATTGCGGGCATTTTCGGATATCAAAAGGCCAATATCATCAATCTGCGGCTGTCGGCGCGCGATCAGGAATTTCATACATTCGAGATTGATTTGGAAGTGCATGACCTGGGCCATTTGATGCGTATTATTTCGGCGCTGCGTTCCTCGGAATCCGTCGCGCAGGCCGACCGGGTATATGGATAACTCGAAGATTTGAGGCAGTAACTTTCTGCACTGTGCAGGCGGATGGACTTTGCTTGCAGTGTCGGTGCGCTCATTGCACCGGGAAGTTGGATTGGTTTAAAACTTTAGAAAGATCAGAAAGATAGGTGCGTCTAGCCAAAATGTAACACGCAGCTGAACCAAGGCAGGCAAGCGGCAGGAATTGCAGTGCGGCGTTCAACCCAATGCGGTCGGCAATCAACCCCGTCACCCATGGCCCCGGCGCCAGACCGATCAGATTGTTGGCGAGTGCAAGGGTGGCAAAGGCGGTGCCATGAATCGCAACTGGCGCAAGATTTGCGACCATCGCGCCCGAAATTCCGGCGACGCCAGACATGCAGAATGCTGCGAGGCCCAGCATGACAAGCTGTGTCGGTCCAGGCTGCGCATAAAATGTTATTCCCACCATGGTAGCGGACAGCATAGTGAGCGCAACAGCGACATTGACCTTCCCCAGCGGGTTTGCGCGCGATAAGCGGTCGCTTAAAATCCCGAAACTGATCATGCCAATGGCGCTGATGAGGAAGAACAGTGCTGCGGTCTTCCCTGCGCTATCAACTGGCATGGCATAGGCGCGGGTGAAGAAACTTGGCAGCCAAGCGGTGATTGATCCCGTCACAAACAACTGAACTCCGCTGCCGACATAGGCCAGGATGATCGAGCGACTGCCAAAGAGTTGAGCAGGCAGGTCACGCAAGGACAGCGGCTTTCGATCAGAGGACGCAACGCCGCCAATTTTCGATTCCTTGACGATGATCGGATAGAGGATGGCAAGCACCAGACCCAAAAGTGCAATCACCACAAACGCAGCGCGCCAGCCATAGGTGGCACCGACTTGCCCGCCGATTATCACACCCAACACCTGCCCAAATATGGTTCCGGCCAAAAAGGCTGATGAAAGGGTGGCGCGCATCCGTGAGGGAAACACCGCAATAACCACCGCGATGCCAACGCTGCCGTAAGCAGCCTCTCCGACCCCAACTAGCAAACGGCCAAGAAACATCTGGCTATAGCTTTGCGCCATGCCGCACAGTAACGTCGCAACGCTCCATAACATCGCCATGGCGGTCAAACTTTTGACTCTGCCCCAGCGATCAGCAGCAAGCGATAAGGGAAAGGTCAGCACCCCGACAGCCACGGCAACTACACTTGAAAGCCCGCCCAGTTGCGCATCGCTCAACGCCCATTCGGCCTTGAGCAGCGGGAATACAGCATTTAAAACCTGCCGCGCCATATAGTCGGAAATCAGCAAGCCAAAGGAAAGCGCAAAAACGATCCAGCCATAAACGGTGGCGCGGGTGTTGTCCTCTCCTCCAACACCCGCGCTCTGAACCGGCGCTGCCACGGTCAAGGCGCGCCCGTCATGCAGCCATCAGAGGTGCGGAGCGGACGTTGGATACCCCGAAATTCTGGTTGCGGTTGGGCAGCCAGCCATTTTTCTCAAGCGTTTCATCGATGCTGGAATAAAATTCGCCGATTTTGTAGATCGCCTTTGCCTGATCGCCAGTCGCTATCGGTCGGAACAGTTCCTCCGAAATCCGCACCATCCGCTCGATTTGCTGCACCGAAGTTGCGCGTTCGCCCTTGCGGCCCCACAAATTGTCCTCTTGGCCGACGCGGACGTGAACACCCATCGCAATTGCCATCGCGTTCAAAGGATAGACGTTGCGCATCAACCCTTCGACGGTAAAGATAGCATTCTGTGGAAGCCGGTTGATGAACTCCATCAAGTTGCGGGGGTTGGGGCCGTCATGGCCGCCGCCAATCGCCACCCAATTGATCGCCAGCGGACCCATATAATGGCCAGTGCGGACGAGCCGTTCAACGGTTTCGAGATCACGCGAACAGCCGACCATGAAATGCGTCTGGATACCCGCAGCCGTCAGCCGTTTCATATGCTCCTTCATGAAAGCGGGGCCAGCCTCATAATACATTTCGGTATAGGCTTCGGTGTAATTGGCTTCTCCCATCGAGGTCCCGGCGCAGTCATCTTCGGTGATCAATTCCATCACATTCATCTGGTTGGTGTTGACCGCGAGCGTCACTTGATCGGGTTTTGGATTGAGTTCCGCCAGCATGTGGCGCGTATCATCGGACAACCACTTGGCTGCTTCACCGTCTGATTTTGGCGCAAAGCTGATCGAACCGCCGACCTGCAACAGCATTTTCGGAACTGCCGTGCGCAGCCGGTCGAGCATCTCGTTAAAGCGGTCGAGATTTTTCGAGCCGTTGCCGTCGGGCTCGCGGACGTGCACATGCAGCAAGGTCGCACCGGCATTATAGCAATCGACCGCTTTTTGGACCTGTTCGGCGTAGCTCAAAGGAATATCATCGCTATCGCGCGGGAAAAAGCTTGGCGCATAAGGAGCAACCTGAATTACCAGCGGGTCTTGCGTTTCGGGAAGCAAACTATCGTCGAAAAATTGCATCATGTGTCTCCTAGGATTCTGTCATTTGCTGCTGTGAAATTGCCGGAATGCTTGCCAATGTGGAAAGCCAATGTGCTGCGCTATCGGTCCATATCTGCGCCGCTGGCCGCAAGTCCCGCGCTTGCCGCGCGCTGCTGAGCCGCAGTGAATAGGTCATGGGCGCGTCCGCTTCCGTCCCGTAAAGCGATGTGCCGCATGTGCCGCAGAAACCCAGCATACGCTCGGCGCCGCTTGCGGCAGTTTTGCGGTAATGCTTTGGCATTCCGCGTAAAAGACTGAAATTGTCTTTGGGCACAAGCGTGCCCCAGCGGAATGCCCCGCCGCTCATAATCTGGCAATCAGTGCAATGGCATACCACGATCTTGTCGGGATCAATCTCGGCCTCCCAAGCGATTTCCCCGCAATGACACACGCCATCGATTTTCACTGGCCTGCCCCATGGGATTGATAGGCGGTAGGCGTCACGCTTTCAGACCATGCAGCGACGCGGTGAAGCAAACGCAATTGGTCGCCAATATCCGCCGAAACACCGTAATGGCAGGTCGCAAAATTATCCCAGATCGCGACGTCTCCGGCTTCCCATTGGTGGCGCACCTGCAATTCGGGAATCTTGGGCATTTCATTAGCGATTTTCAGGATCAGCTCGCTGATCTCGGCTGTATAGCCTGTGACCCGTTTGACATAGCCATTGCCCACAAACAAGCACGGCTTGCCTGTCGCATGGTGTGCGATAACAGCGGGGTGGGTATGCGCTTCACCAAGTGCAGCGATCTTCTCCGGCGACATGCTCGCATCGCCAAAGTCATGCCGCAGCATCAGGTACAGCGTGTCGTGATCGATATCGAGGCTCAGGAATAGTTGTTTCAGGGCATCGGGCAAGCGGTCATAAGCAGACGTCATGCTGGACCACATGGTATCGGCGCCAAAGGGCACTTGATCGGCCTGTAATATCGCCATGATGTTGGGATATTTGCGTGCCGAGACATCGTGATGCCAGATGTCTGTCGTGGTTTTGGCTTTGTCCGATTGCAGCTTGCGGATGACAACCACTTCCGGATGCCCCTCATCTGCCTTGGTCGGGGCATAGCTATGGGTTTCAAGCTGATCGCCAAACGCCCATGCGACGGCCTTCATCGCGTCAAACGAAAGATGCTGTTTGCGCGCAAAAAGTACGCCGTAATGCCAGAGCGCATCGCGAAGGTCTTCCGCGGCTTCATCGTTCAAATCACCAAGATGATAATTCTCAATCCATCCGCCAATGACGGGCGTTCGCGGCGTCACGCGGAAATGGCGATAATCACGCGCTTGCAGAATTGCACTGTCTACCATTAGCTCTCTCCCATAATGCTCGCCCGGTCCATCTGGCGGACGCAAGGGGGGTAATCCATCACAGCATAATGCTGCGTACAACGATTATCCCAGATCGCCACGCTGTTCGGCTGCCAACGCCAGCGCACCTGATATTCGGGGATAGCCGCGCGTCCGATGAGGTAGGCGAGCAACTGCGCCCCGCCGGGCGCAAAATCCTGTCCGTACCGCACATTTTCGCTGGTATGGAAATTCGTAAAGTGCGTTGCGAAACCAGAAACGAACAGCACTTTCTCTCCCGTTTCGGGATGGGTGCGGACGACGGGATGTTCGGCATCCGGGAATTGGGCTTTGAGGCCGTGCCGCTTTTCTTCGCTCATCCGCGCGCCAAACGTTGCCTCGATACTGTGCCTCGCTTTCAGGCCATCGATGGTGGTTTTGATATGGTCCGGCAGATCCGCATAGGCCTTGCCCATATTGGCCCACATCGTATCACCGCCGACCGGCGGGCAAGCGATGCAGCGCAATACTGCGCCCATCGGAGGATTATCCCGCCATGTCGCATCGCAGTGCCATGCGTTTTCGAAATGGTCTGGCGGCGAATTTTCATCCTTATAGATTTGGACAAGGCCGGGGTTTGCGGGATCGCTGCCGACCACGGGGTGATCTTCAAGGCTGCCAAAGCGGCGGGCAAAGGCAACATGATCGGCCTTTGAAATGTCCTGATCGCGCAGAAACAGCACTTTGTGCTTGAGCAATTCGGCCTTAATCGCGCCGAACAGGTCGTCGTTGTGCGCCGCCTCGCCAAGGCTGACGTCCGACAGCTCAGCGCCAATATGGCAGGTGAGCGGCGCGACCTTCACAGCACGAACACCGACGAACCAATCGACGTGCCCGCTTCCAGATCACGGTGCGCCTGCACGCAATCCTCAAGCGCATAACGCTGACCGATTTCGACTTTGACGCGGCCGGACGACAGATGATCGAACCAGAATGCCGCCAGTTCGGCGCGCTCTGCCGGATCAGCATAATAATCGGCAAAGGCGGGCCGCGTGAAATAGACCGATCCCTGCATGACCAATTGCATCGCATCAATGGGCGGGAACGGCCCCGATGCCGTGCCGCAACCGACCAGAACGCCGCGCCGCTTGAGTGATTTCAGCGACCCTTCGAACGTGTCCTTTCCGACCGAATCGAACACTGTGCTCACGCCTTCGCCACTCGTCATCTCTTTGACCCGTGCGGCGACATCTTCGCGGCGGTAAAATATGATTTCGTCACAGCCCATCGCTTTGGCCTTGTCCGCCTTTTCCTGTGTCGAGACTGTGCCGATCACGCGCAAGCCCATAAGCTTGGCGATTTGGATAGCGAGCAAGCCCACGCCGCCTGCGGCCGCATGCAGCAAAATTGTATCGCCGGATTTGAGCCAAGGGTTGGTTTTTTTCAGCCAATATGTGGCCGACAACCCGCGCATGGTCGATGCAGCAGCCGTCTCGAACGACGTCCCCTCGGGAAGCTTGAACAAAGGCGCGGCGGGCATAATGCGCTCGCTCGAATAAGCGCCAAGCGGGCTGCCATTATAGGCAACACGGTCGCCGACCGTCACGCTGGTGACACCGTCACCAATCGCCTCAATGGTGCCTGCGCCCTCGACGCCGATGCCGCAGGGCGGTTGCACCGGATACAGCCCGGACCGGAAATAGGTATCGGCAAAGTTGCAGCCAACGGCGGCGTGGCGAATACGCACTTCGCCCGGACCGGGATTGCCCACAACGACGTCCTCAACCTTTAGAACTTCGGGGCCACCGGTTTCGTAAAAGCGCACTGCCTTTGCCATCGTCGCAAATTCTCCCGTCAAATTAGTTTCCCCTTTTTACTTAGGCGTCGTTTTGCTTGCAATTTTCACATTTGGTGACATTCTTTTCGCATTCGATGCCAATTGGCAAGAATGGGGAGGAGGTTAGCTTGGCTGAGTTGGTGCGCGTTGCTGCCTTATCTGGCTTTTTCCCGACGATTCAGTCGTTGGGTGCTGATCCTGCGCCCTTGCTGAAAGAGGTTGGCCTTTCGCCGCGCATGCTCGGCAATGCGGAGCAGATGATCCCCGCGCGGCCAACATACCAGTTACTGGAGCGGGCGGCAGAGGTTACCAAATGTGTGACCTTTGGTCTGCGCATGGCCGAAAGCCGGAACATTGCTGATTTGGGTGCAACCAGCCTGCTGATCGCACATCAGCCGACGCTTCGTTCGGCACTTTCGGCGTTAATGCTCTACCGCAATCGGATCAATTCCACACTGGTGCTGCATCTGGACGATTATGGCGACAGCATTCTTGTCCGCGAAGATTTTGCGCTGGCTCATCCTGTTCCCTTGCAACAGTCCTCCGATCTTGCGCTCGGGGTATTGGCGCGGCTTTGCAAAAGCGTGCTGGGAGAGGATTGGTATGCGCAATCGGTGTGCTTCACGCACGAAGCGCCCCCGCGTTCAGAAATGCCGATTTATCGGCGGCTGTTCGGGTGCAGGCCCGAATTTAACACCGAATTCAACGGTGTTCTGATCCATCCACGCGATCTGGACCGGCCCAACCAGCGGGCAGATGCGGCGCTGGCCGAACATGCCCGCAAGCTGATTGAATCGGTGATGAGTACCGAGCGGCACAGCGTCGCCCAACAGGTCGAACAATCCATCCTGTTGCTAATGCCCACAGGCCTCGCCAATATTCAGACATGCAGCGATATGCTTGGCATTACTGTCCGCACTTTGCAGCGCAATCTGGACGCGGAAGGCGCGAGCTTCAGCATGTTGCTGAACAAAACGCGCGTGCAACTGGCGGCAAAATATCTTGCAAATCCGCGCGCCCGCATAACCGACGTTGCCCAAATGCTAGGATATGGTTCCATCGGCGCTTTCACGCGCTGGCATATCCAGGCCTTTGGGGTAACACCGCGAGAGCGGCGACGCGACGGTAACTGACGAAACTGGACTGGGAACGGTTTGGTTCCAGATACTTTCCTCGCGTTACGGCACCTTTGCGCCGGATGCCATTGGGCCGATATTACGCGGAAATGAGTGGCGTCTTCGGGTGGTGTAGACCCGCCGATTTGCTGGAAGATGGCGGCCTCTGGCTTCTTGGCTGACTGCTTTACTCTCATGTGACCCGTGCAAAAACTGTCGCGAGTCTGTCCGCCGGACCGGAGCGCAGGCATTTGCGCGGCCCTATACCGGGGCAAAAAAAAGGCCGATCCCCCCCGAGACCGGCCCCTTTTGTTTTGTGACGAACTTAACTTAGAATTTGAAGCCAGCGCCAATGCCGAAGCGGCGTGGTTCCAAGGTAAAGATGTTGGTGTACAGACCCGATGATTGGTCGGTTACATACAGGCCGGTGACGCTGCCGCTGTTAAAGACATTCTGTACGAAGCCTTTGACATACCATTTGTCATCTGGACCGTTCAGCGTCAGCTGGCTGTTGACCTGCGCATATCCGGGTACCTTGTTTACGTTGCCGTTAAAGATATTGCCGAAGCTTTCGCCGGTATAGGCCATATCAAAACGCGGGACCAAAGTGGCACCGCCGCCCAGTTCAGCAGCATATTGCGCACCAACCGAGAACTTAAAGTTTGGCGCCTGTGGTAGTTCATTGCCTCTTAGGTTCTTTTCAACGCCGGCCAGTTTAACCTGAACATTGCCGCCGCCTACACTTGCCGCAAATGCATCCAAATAACCACAAACGCTGAACGCGCCCGAAGAGGCAATTCCGCTGTCAGATGGAAATGACTGCACCGGTTGCAGTCGTGCACCGTTGGGAATCAAAGGATCTCTCGGGTATAGACCAGTGGGGTTTGATGCAGTGCGACGCCCTATTGTGTTGCCATTCAGTATATTGTTGACAGCATTTACATAATTCTGCGCATGGCCGCGTTACCAGCCACCGTTGGAATAACGGCGCAGTTGGATGCGTTAGTGATATCTTTGATGATAACCGCATCGGCACGGCCACCGCCAAAATCACGTGGATCGCTGGTAAATTTGTCTTCGGAGACTTTGCTCTTCAGATAACTAAAGCCAATGTTGATTGTTACGGCAGGATCAGGGCGCACTATGGCTTCTGCTTCAAAGCCATAGATGTTGGCGCTGACATTGTCGTTTACCGCGGTGCGGGCAACGATTTTGCTCAACTGCAGGTCTTTATACTTATAGTAAAAAGCGGTCAGGTTGAGTTGCAACGCACGGCCGAAGTTGTTTTTCAGGCCAACTTCAAACGCATCCACCTGTTCGGATTTGAACGCTTCTGGAACCGCAAAAATCGGCTGCAAAGGCGGGTTGATACCGCCCGATTTGTAACCGCGCGAGTAAGACACGTATAGCAAATTGTTGTCGCTAATTTTGTAATCGAGCACAGCACGACCAGTGATCGCGTTGCCCTTAAATTGGCGAGTTTGGAACAACTGGTTACCGGCTGTGCCAGGATCCGCATCGAACGAACCAACAAATGGCGAGTCAAAAGCTGAACCGGTTTGCAAGCTGTGCGGGACAAGGAAGCTTGCCAGCGTTGAACGCGCACGGATGTCTTTGGTATCATCATTGTAACGCAAGCCTGCGGTAAACTTGAGCTTGTCGTTAATCTCGAAATAGGCTTCGCCAAACAAGCCGTATGACGAGACTTTCAAGTCATCGGTGTTGTTCCGGAAGAACGGCGTACCCAAATATGATGGCGGCAATGGACTAGCGACAGTGGCGCCGGGAAGCGCCCCCGGGCTAGTGTCAGGCACGCGATTGCCAGCCGCCGTGAATGCCCCCAAAACGCCGGTGACATAATCGATCGCAAATGCGTTCACAAAGTAGCTGTTCTCGGTGAGATGAGCCTTTGAATAGATGCCGCCAATCAAGAAATTAAACGGACCATCAAGGTCACTCGACAAAATGGCCTCTGCCGACCAGCTGCTGTTTTTCTGATTAGAACGGTCAAATTGCAGCGCAGTATCATTGCAAATCTTTTTGCCACCGAACGATCCGAGGCCATTTAAATCGGTGTCAGAAGTACACAATTGGCCAGTCGGGCCGTTCGGAATCAATGCTGCGGCAACCGGAGCAAAATAAGACTGGAAAAATGCGGCCCGAGGTCCGAAACCGTGCAAATGTTCCAGTCTGCAGCTTGTTGCAAGGCGGTTAAGCCGGCAGAACCGCGTGCGATCGCCGATATTCTGGTTGTAATCCTGCCGTGAATCAAGCTTCACATCCTGATAATTGCCTGAAACTTGCAACGATACAGGTCCAAAATCATGTTCGATCTTACCTTGAAGGGTTATTTCGCTGGTAAAATATTCAGGGCGGAATTGGGTTTCAACTTCGCGCGTACTTTGCGGGATGGTATCGCCCGAATAAGTGTCTGGTCCATATAGGCTACCAAGCGCAAATGTGCCCGGGATGCCCTGGGTCGCCAAAAACTCTTTCGAAGAAAGCGCTGCAGTAAAAGTGGCGTTGCTGTTGAATGGATCGCGATCACGGCGCGCATTCAAACAGCCCAAGATACCTGTTGGATCGCGTTGGCATTCTGCCTTTTGAATACGCATACGCCGATCATCTTCACGGAAATATGAACCCATCAAATCGATTGTGGTGTCTTCGGTCGGCTCCCAACGGAAAGAACCGCGAACCGAATAAAGATTACGGTCGTCATAACGCTCATTCAATGTCAGGTTTTTGGTGTAGCCGTCGCGCTTAACATACAGGCCAGCCAAACGGACAGCCATCGTGTCGCCGAGCGGCACGTTGATCATCGCTTTGCCCTTGATCGATTGGAAATTGCCATATTCGCCGTCGGCAGAGGCCTCGAATTGTCCAAGCTTCGGCTTGGCGGTGATGACGTTGACAACGCCCGATGTCGCGTTGCGGCCGAACAATGTTCCTTGCGGACCGCGCAGTACTTCAACCCGCTCCAGATCATAAAACTCGGTTTCAAAAAGGCGCGTTGCGAACTGTGGGTTGTCGTTCAAATGGATCGCGGTGGCCGCATCGCACGAAACGCCGACGCACAAATCGCCGATACCACGAATAGTGAAGCTGGCGCTGGTGAAGTTCGTTTTGGTGAAAGTTACGTTTGGCAGCGTCAACTGTAGATCGGAGCTATTTTCAATCTGCTGTTCTTGCAACGCAGCAGCAGAAAATGCAGAAACCGCGATTGGCACGTCCTGCGCGCTTTGCGATGAACGCTGGGCGGTAACGACGATCTCGTTATCGGCATAACCATCATCATCGGTGGATTGCGGGGCGGGGTTCGCCTGCGCATGTGCGGCGGGAACCAAAACTGTGCTGCATAAAGCAACGGTTAGCAAACGACTAAAACGACGCATTCTTTCTCTCCTCACTTAATAATATTGCGCAGCATTTTCTTGGCATTATTTCCATGTTTGCTGGTACAATATTCTCTCAATTACCTTGGGCGTTATTCCTAGGGAAAATCTCTCTGTTACCATTCATATCGCACAATTTTCGGAAATCCAGAGTTTTAATCGTGCAATTGATAACAAAATAATACTGTGGCTTTTTGGCCATACAGGTTTAAGGGATGCGTCATCATGTTTGATCGTGCCACAATAATTGACGAAGCGTTCACTATGCGCGTCGCAGCAGGCAATCTGCCCCCGCCCCGACGTAACGTCAATTTAGCCGAAGCCATTGATTCCCATTTGCTAGTCGACATTTTTGATAGTCAGATCATGTCCCGGCATCTCGACCTTTGGGCGCGCCGTTCAAAGGGCAAAACTTTCTATTCGATAGGCAGTTCGGGTCACGAAGGAACCGCCGCCATCGCCGCCGCCAGCCGCGAATCAGATATGGCTTTTTTGCACTACCGCGATGCAGCATTTTTAATTCAGCGTAAAAAGCAGCTCGGCGGACTTACTCCGCTATATGACATGGCGCTATCGTTCGCGGCGGCCGGGGATGATCCGATTTCGGGCGGACGGCACAAGGTGTTGGGCTGCGCACACAGTTTCGTTCCGCCGCAAACCAGCACAATAGCATCGCATTTGCCAAAGGCCGTCGGCGCGGCCCACAGTATCGGACTTGCCAAGCGATTGAAGTTTGCCGAAGCAGAAATGCCCGATGATGCGGTGATCTTGTGTTCCTTCGGCGACGCCTCTGCCAATCACTCGACATCGCAAGGGGCGTTTAATGCCGCGTGCTGGACCGCTTTCCAAGGGCTGCCTATGCCCATCGTCTTCATTTGTGAGGATAATGGTATCGGCATTTCGGTGCGGACGCCGGGCGGCTGGATCGAGGCCAATTTTGCCCACCGGCCCGCGCTAAACTATATTCAATGCGACGGCGTCGACATATTGGACGCAATGCGCGGCGCGAAAGAGGCAATTTCGGTGGCCCGGGACCGCAGAAAACCGGTGTTCTTGCACATGCAGACGGTCAGGCTGATGGGGCACGCGGGCGCTGATGTGGAAGCGAGCTATTCTGATCTTGCAACTATCGAGGCAAATGAGCGGCAGGATCCCTTGCTGCACACTGCGCGGCATTTGATTGAGCGCGGTATCATGTCCGGCGATGAAATCGTTGGCCGATATGCCGAAATGCGCGGACGTGTTGAACGGGTTGCCGCCGATGCGTTGGCCAAGCCGCGATTGCAAACGGCTGCCGAAGTGATGGCACCAATTGCGCCAATTCGCGGTGAGAAAACCTCACCCGATTTGCCCGAAGCAAAGCCACGCGATGCGATGTTTGCCAAGGACGCGCGAAATCTGGCCAAGCCGGTGACGCTGGCCAAGAGCATCAACTTTGCGCTGGCTGATTTGATGTTGCAATATCCCGGGATCAGCTTGTTTGGCGAAGACGTTGCCCAAAAAGGCGGCGTCTATGGAGTGACGCAGGGGCTTCAGGATAAATTTGGCGCGGCGCGGGTGTTCAACACGTTGCTGGATGAACAGACGATATTGGGGCTGGCCATCGGCATGGGACACAACGGCTTTTTGCCGATCCCGGAAATTCAGTTTCTCGCTTATTTGCACAATGCTGAGGATCAGTTGCGCGGGGAGGCGGCAACGCTTTCGTTCTTTTCCAACCAGCAATACCGCAATCCAATGGTCGTGCGGATCGCGGGCTTACCCTATCAAAAAGGCTTTGGCGGACATTTCCACAATGATAACTCGCTGGCGGTATTAACAGACATACCCGGACTGATACTGGCATGCCCGTCCAATGCCGCCGATGCCCCCGGAATGCTGCGCGAATGTGTTCGCTTGGCGCATGAAGACGGCCGCGTTGTGGTATTTGTTGAACCTATCGCACTTTATCACACGGCGGATTTGCACGAAGCGGGTGATAGCGGGTGGACCGCGAATTATATTGCACCAAATGCTGCGCAGCAAATCGGCTTTGGCGAACCCGCGATTTTTGGCGAAGGTGACGATCTGGGTATAGTCACTTATGGCAATGGCTATTATCTATGCCGGCAAGCAGCGGCAGTTCTGGAGAGGGATCATGGTCTAAAACTTCGCATCATCGATATGCGCTGGCTCCATCCGCTAAATGCGGACGCGATATTGGCTGCAACCAAACCGTGCAGGCAGATATTGATCGTCGACGAATCGCGCCGATCGGGCAGTTTAAGCGAAAAGTTGATGACGATATTCACCGAGGCAGGCAGGGGCGATACGGTGAGCCGGATTACCGCAGAAGACTGCTTTATCCCGCTTGGTCCGGCGGCTGAATTGGTTCTGCCAAGCAAGGCCAGCATAATTGACGCAGCGCTGCATGCTGCTGGACGCGCGCCCGGACGAAAGCCATGAAGGAAACGGCGCTCGTCATCTGCCCGGGCCGGGGAAGCTATAACGCTTCCGAATTGGGATATCTGAAAACCTGGCATGCCGGAGGCGGCGAAATGGTGGCAAGATTAGATGCAATGCGCCGCGATGCCGGACAAGTCACGCTGACCGAACTGGACAATGCCGCGCGATTTTCGCCGTCAACACACATGACCGGCGATAACGCATCACTGCTCATTTATGCGTGTGCGCTGCTGGATTTTGCTGCGATTGACCGCGATCGCTATGATATCGTGGCCGTTACCGGTAATTCGATGGGTTGGTATCTGGCGTTGGCATGCGGCGGGGTGTTGAGTTTTGATGATGGCGCGCGGTTGGTGAACAATATGGGCGGGCTGATGCATGAACGCGGCGTTGGCGGGCAAATTATCTGGTCAATGATGGACACCGAATGGCGACTGGACCCGGCGAAACAGGCATTGGCCGCGTCATTAATTGCAGAAGCGGCTGGCAAGAGCGATATCGCTGTCCACGTTTCGATTAAGCTGGGCGGCATGATTGTATTCGCTGCTGACGATAATGGCCTGAAATGGTTGATGGAGAGATTGCCGGCGGATGACCGCTTTCCAATGCGGCTTAATCATCATGCCGGGTTTCATTGCCCATTACAAAACCACATCATTCCGATTGCCAAAGAACACAACAACATAGACGGGTTTCAATCGGGTTCGATCCCGTTAATTGACGGCGCTGGGCGGATTTGGTCGCCAAAGGCCTCTGATATTGCTGCCATTTATGACTACACATTGGGCGCGCAGATAAATCAAAGTTTCGATTTCAGCCGCGCGGTCCAGATTGCGGCGGCGGAGTTTGCGCCGGACAAGATCATAATACTGGGGCCGGGCACGACAATGGGCGCACCCGCTGCACAGGCACTCATTCAATCGCGGTGGCGCGGTTTTGATGGGAAATCGGACTTCGTATCAAGGCAAGAATTGGCGCCTGTTGTACTTTCAATGGGCATCGCCAACCAACGCGCGCAAGTGTTACGCTGAATTCGTTTGGGCAATGAATTTTGCCAGCCTGTCTTGCTGTTCTGACAAGGATGTCATAAGACGCGAACATAACGAGCAAACGATTTTTATCCAAGCTGCTCTGGCGCATGCTAGAGCGAAATTTCAAAGTTTCGAACTAGAGGCATGCTAAATTTATGAGCGAACAGGCAAACGCGAGAAGTTCCACATTATTGTTGTTCGGCGCGACTGGCGATTTGGCCCGGCGGATGCTGTTGCCGTCATTGTACGCGCTGCACTCCGATAGACTTATCGCCAGCGACCTGAAGATATTTGGCACAGCACGCAGCGACCTGAGCGATGACGGATATCGTGATTTTGCCCGAAGTGCGCTTGATGAATTTCTGCCCGACGACCGCAAGGCCGAAGGAATGATCGAAAGCTTTTTGGAACGCCTGCACTATCAGCCGCTCGATGCGTCAACGACCGCAGGCTTTGGCGAGCTTGCTGAAAAGATCGGCGATATTTCCGGCGGCCTGTCGATTTTTCTGTCCACGGCTCCATCGCTTTTTGAACCGACGATCAATGGCTTGAATTCGGCTGGTTTGGCGGGTGAAAATGTTCGTATTGGTCTGGAAAAACCGCTCGGAAACGATTTCGCATCATCGTGTCATATCAACGATGCAGTTGGCGCAGCATTCCCCGAACATCGCACTTTCCGCATCGATCATTATCTGGGCAAGGAAACGGTCCAGAACCTGATGGCATTGCGTTTCGCCAACATGCTTTTTGAACCGCTGTGGAACGCCAATGCAATCGAACATGTGCAGATTACCATCAGTGAAAATGTCGGCCTAGAAGGACGCGCCGGTTTCTACGATGATATGGGGGCGCTGCGCGATATGGTGCAAAACCATATGCTCCAGCTGCTTGCGCTCATCGCAATGGAGCCGCCAGCCAATTTGGATGCCACCGCCATTCGCGACGAAAAGGTAAAAGTGTTGCGCGCGTTGCGTCCGGTAACCGAAGGCGATGTCGTAACCGGCCAATATACCGAGGGAGCGGTAAAGGGCGCTCCTGTGGCCGGTTATGACGCCGATCTTGGCAAGGCTTCCGATACCGAAACATTCGTCGCCATAAAGGCGTATGTAGAAAATTGGCGCTGGCACGGCGTTCCGTTCTTTTTGCGCACTGGAAAGCGATTGGCGGAACGGCGCAGCGAAATTGTGATTCAGTTCAAGCCGGTACCGCACAACATTTTCCGTGACCGTGGCGGCCGCATGGAAGCGAACACGTTGATCATCCGCTTGCAACCCGAAGAATATGTCCGCTTGCTTGTAATGGCCAAAGAGCCGGGGCTGGATCGAGGCGGAATAACGCTGCGTGAGGTGCCGCTCGACCTTTCTTTGACCACCGCATTTGAAGGGACGCGCCGCCGAATAGCTTATGAACGGCTTTTGCTTGATCTGATCGAGGGTGATCAGACGCTGTTTGTGCGCCGTGACGAAGTTGAAGCGCAATGGAAATGGATCGACGGCGTTCGCAAGCTATGGACGCAAAGCGGCTTAAAGCCGAAAAGTTACGGTGCCGGAAGCTGGGGGCCGAGTGCTGCAATTGCATTGACCGAACGCGACGGAGTTAGCTGGCATGAATGAAATGAACCCGGTTGTTGCACAGGTGACGGCGCGCATCACCGAACGGTCGTTTCCCGGCCGGACGGCTTATCTTGACATGATTAAGCGCGCCAGAGAAACCGGATTGAACCGTGAGGCATTGTCTTGCGGAAATTTGGCGCATGGTTTTGCGGCCAGCGGTGATGACAAGACAGTGATCCGCGCAGGCAAGGCAATGAATATTGGTATAATCACGGCCTATAATGACATGCTGTCAGCGCATCAGCCTTATGGCCGCTACCCCGAACAGATAAAACTGTTTGCCCGCGAAAAGGGCGCAACTGTTCAAGTCGCAGGCGGCGTCCCTGCGATGTGCGACGGCGTGACACAAGGCCAGGATTCGATGGAATTATCGCTGTTCAGCCGCGACAACATCGCAATGGCAACGGCGGTCGGATTGAGCCACAGCATGTTTGAAGCGGTGATGCTGCTTGGCCTGTGTGACAAGATTGTGCCGGGATTGCTCATCGGTGCATTGCGCTTTGGTCATTTACCGACAATTTTGATCCCGGCCGGTCCCATGCCGTCGGGCCTTGCCAATAAAGAAAAACAGCGCGTGCGGCAATTGTATGCCGAGGGTAAAGTGGGCCGCGCCGAACTGCTCGAGGCAGAGGCTGCATCCTATCACAGCGCAGGCACTTGTACTTTCTTTGGCACCGCAAATTCCAACCAGATGATGATGGAAATGATGGGGTTGCACATGCCGGGTTCCAGTTTTGTCAATCCAGGTACCAAATTGCGGCAAGAACTGACCCGGGCTGCGACCCACCGCTTGACCGAAATCGGTTGGGAAAAGGACGGCAAAGACAATGAAGATTATCGGCCACTTGGTTTGTGCGTCGACGAAAAGGCAATTGTAAACGCCGTCGTTGGATTGCTTGCCACCGGCGGATCGACAAATCACGTTCTGCACATTCCGGCAATCGCGCGTGCGGCAGGTATAATCATCGATTGGAACGATATTGATCAGCTTTCTTCGGTCACGCCGCTGATTGCCCGTGTTTATCCCAATGGTTCAGGTGACGTGAACGATTTCGCAGCAGCTGGCGGCATGCCTTATGTCATTCGCGAATTGATCGGTGCCGGCCTTGCCCATGACGACATAATGACCGTCTATGGCAAAAGCTTGAGCGACGGCGCGCAGCAGCCAAAGATTGCGGAAGACCAGCTAACCTGGGATGCCGCGCCTTTGGTAAGCACAGACGATAGTATGTTGCGGCCGGTAACCGCTCCGTTCAGTCCAGATGGCGGTATGCGATTGGTAACCGGCAACTTGGGCCGGGCCACATTCAAAACCAGCGCCGTTACCGAAGAACGCTGGACCATCGAAGCGCCTGTGCGAATTTTCAGTGATCAGAATGATGCACTGACAGCGTTCAAGGCCGGTGAATTGGAACGCGATGTGATCGTGGTGATCAGGTTTCAGGGTCCGGCGGCGAACGGCATGCCTGAATTGCATAAATTAACCCCGCCGCTCGGCGTTCTGCAAGATCGCGGCTTTAAAGTTGCGTTGCTAACCGATGGCCGCATGTCCGGTGCGTCGGGCAAAGTTCCTGCTGCGATACATTTGAGTCCGGAGGCCGCAAAGGGCGGGCCAATCGCCAAATTGCGGGACGGCGATGTGGTGCGGCTTTGCGCGCGTCTGGGCGCGTTAGATGTATTGGTCGATGCGGATGAATGGAATAAGCGCGAATTAGCAACATGCCCGAACGCGCACGAGGGCACAGGCCGCGAGCTGTTTGCGATGATGCGGATGATGAGTGATGAGGCGGAAAAAGGTGGTTCGGCGATGTTGGCGGCGGCGGGGTTATGAGTTTAGGAGCCATGAAGGAAGTCGTCGCAGTCGATATCGGCGGGACGCATGCCCGCTTTGCCGTTGCCAATGTCGAGCACGGTAAAGTTATCCACCTGGATGAACCCGTTACGCTGAAGACCGCCGAATATGCCAGTTTTCAAACTGCTTGGGAAGAGTTTGGCAAATTATCGGGCCGCGATTTGCCCAAAGCGGCGGCTATTGCGGTTGCCGCTTGGGTCAAAGATGACGTTATTAAACTAACCAACAATCCGTGGATCATCCGCCCTGCATTGATAAAAGAAAAACTGCATGTTGACGAATTTGTGTTGGTCAATGATTTTGAAGCGGTCGGGCACGCTGTCGCGCAGGCAGGGGACAATCATTTTGAACTGATTTGCGGCCCCGATAAACCCAAGCGATTGGATGGTACAATCAGCATCATTGGCCCTGGAACCGGGCTTGGCGTGGCGCATGTCACGCGGCGCGGCCCAGATTATTTTGTCAATGCAACCGAGGGCGGCCATATCGACTTTGCACCGCTTGATAGCATAGAGGACGCCATTCTGGCGCGCCTTAGAAAACGGCATCGACGGGTTTCGGTGGAACGCGTTGTTTCTGGTCCCGGATTGATCGAAATTTACGAAACACTGGCGGCTATCGAGGGCAGGGCCGTGCAATCACTGGATGACAAGACGCTTTGGCAATTGGGCATGTCGGGTGATGACAGCCTCGCCGCAGCGGCTGTTGATCGTTTTTGCCTGTCGCTGGGCAGCGTTGCCGGCGACATCGCCTTGGCTCAAGGCGGGTGTGAAGTTGTGATCGCAGGCGGTCTGGGCTTCAGAATCAAAGACATATTGTTGCGATCGGGCTTTGCCGAACGATTTGCCGCAAAGGGCCGGTTTTCCGGCATGATGGCGGATATACAAGTTAAATTTATTACGCATCCGCAACCCGGTCTATATGGCGCAGCGGCTGCGTTTGCCCAGCAAACGGAGAGTTACAATGCAAACAGTTGAACAGATTATGCGGACGGCTCCGGTCATCCCGGTGTTGGTTATCGAAGATGCCTCTTATGCGCGAACGATAGCCGAAGCCTTGGTCGCTGGCGGGTTGCCGGTGCTGGAGGTTACGCTTCGCACCGATGCCGCGCTTGATGCGATCAAAGAGATGAAGAAAGTTCCCGGCGCAATCGTTGGTGCAGGGACGATCGTTGATGTGGCCGGGCTGGAAAGTGCAATTGCCGTCGGCGCGGAATTTATTGTGTCCCCCGGCTTAACCGAAAATTTGGGCAAAGCGGCAGTTGCCAAAGGCATTCCGTTTTTGCCCGGAATCGCGAATGCAGGTGACATCATGCGCGGATTGGATTTGGGCCTGACCCATTTTAAATTCTTTCCGGCCGAAGCCAATGGCGGATTGCCTGCATTAAAATCGTTGATCGGCCCGTTTGGCCAGTGCAAATTTTGTCCTACCGGCGGCATTAAACAGGAAAATGCGGCGGACTGGCTTAACCTTGAACAGGTGCTTTGCGTTGGCGGCAGCTGGTTGGTAGGGAAGGGCGCGCCGGATTCGGCCGCAATAGAAGCGGCAGCACGCGCTGCTTCGATGTTACGAACGTGATGGAGATTTAACTGGCATGGCTGAAGAAATTGAGTTTTGGGAATTCGACGACGCCGAAGAAATGGCGGAGGCCGTTGCCGGAGATATCGCCTTCATCATAGAAAGCGCACTTGATGCGCGTGGTCAGGCGTTGGTTGCGTTTCCCGGCGGTTCAACGCCGGGACCGATATTTGAAAAGCTGGCCAAGAGCGCGGTGCGTTGGAAAAATGTTACGATAATCCCGACGGATGACCGGCTTGTTCCGGTGGACAGTCCGCTTTCTAACGTGGCCCAAATCGCCAAGATGTTTATCCCAAAGGGCGCGCGCGTGCTGCCCATTACCAGCGATGCCGCTGACTATAAACTTGCCGGCAGCGCCGCGAATGCGCGTCTGCAGGACCTGCATTGGCCGCCGGATCTAATCTGGCTGGGTGTCGGCACCGATGGCCATACCGCATCAATTTTCACCGGCCCCGATTTGGAGGACGCCTTGAACGCGCCAAAGGGAACACGCGCCATTGGCGTTGCACCCGATCCGTTGCCGAGCGAGGCGCCAGTGAACCGCGTAACATTGACGGCCAGCGCAATAGCCGAAGCACGGACAACATTGATTGTCTGTAGCGGTGCAAAAAAGAAGGCGATTTTGGATGAGGCATCGGATGAGGGCAAAAATGCCGCATATCCGGTTGCTAAAGTATTGAAGAAGATCGCTGTGCCCGTCGATATCTATTGGTTGGATGATTGAAGTAAGCGCATAGAGCTAGATTCTATCCGCTTTGAACAATCGTCATTGCGAGAAGCGAAGCGACGAAGCGATCCAGAGTCGTGCAGAACAACCCTGGATTGCTTCGCTCCGCTCGCAATGACGATGCTTATGCGTTTAAATGTTTTATATCCGGCGCAGATTCTTTTTCTGCGACAATTGCTGGATGTTTAACTTCTGCAAATATGAGGGGATTGCGGTGTTATTTTGCCCGACTGGCTTGCGCACAACCATGGGATCAATGGGATGATCGAAAGCAATTCCAATGCGGCCTTCGGTGACCCAAGCGACATTGCCGCTAATCCAGCCAATGTTTCGCAGATTAATCTCGACTTTTTCGCCGCGCACCACACGTAACGGGGTTTCGGCCATCAGCCCGCCTGCGGACAGGTTTTTAATGCGCACATCGGCCTCTTGTTTCAGCGAGGCAAACTTCAGTATCGCCTTTAAAAACAAGCTGTCCCGGTCCATACCGCGTTGGGTATCGGCATTGGCTTGGTCATTCATTTTAAAAGCTTCATCCATTTTCGAACCCACAATCCCGATACATGCATTTACATACGCATTGTTTCTACACACATAATGTAATGCCAGAGATAGGTGGCGAAAAGGTTAACGTTGCAACATTAGAACGGAAGAGCGCGTAATGACACCAGCGGCGATCTCGACATTCATTAATGCAGGCAGATATCAGTCGTCGCGCGAAACGCGTTCCTGCCGCTCATGCCGTTCCTGCGCTTCCAATGTCATTGTCGCAATCGGCCGCGCGCGCAGACGGGCCAACGAGATCGGTTCGCCAGTTACTTGGCAATATCCATATTCACCATCAGAGATACGTTGCAAAGCGGCCTCGATCTTTGAAATTAACTTACGTTGCCGATCACGGGTACGCAATTCAATACTCCAGTCAGTCTCGCTGGATGCGCGATCATTAAGGTCGGGTTCGCGGATTGGAGCGTCTTGAAGCTGGTTCAATGTACCGCGTGATTCTTCCAAAATTTCGCTGCGCCAGTCATGCAACAGCTTTTCAAAAAACTTAAGCTGGCGCTCATTCATAAACTCTTCAGTGTCTGAGGGCACATAGCTGGCATCCAAATCGCCAGATAGTCCATTGAGTTTAGACGAGTTTTTGTCAGTATTGGAGCTTGCGCTCATCACTATTTCTCCGCCAAATCATATCAGAAAGTTGAAGATCCACGTTCAACTGCAATGTTATGCGCGGCCTATAAACTCGGCGGCTATACCGTACAAGCTGCAATTGAAGCGCGAGCGCGATGCCCCTAAAAAAGCTACATAAAGCTAATCATTGTTAAACTGTTGCCGTCTAAACAGTTCCACAACGGGACGGTTGTTTAGGTAACAGCCAGAATTCGTGAAAAAAATGGGCTGACCGCTCATAAACAGGGTTAATGCAATTGAGATCATCCGATTGTTCTGTCTTTGTGAGGTCATCGGGAACGAGGAGCTGCACTTTCAAGTTTGAAGGGTGGCAATTCTTCCAACGCTGAAGAAGGTTTAAGATTATGTCAGTACGGATGGCTCTTGCTAAATTATGTGCCTGCACTTGCGGGGGCGCACTTATCGGCGGCGGCGCAGTTCAAGTCACTGCAGATGCGCCTGGACCTGGATATGCACAAGTTCAACGGGTGCAGAAAGTGCACTATGCGAAAAAGCGCGTGAAATCGCGCAAGATCGCCCGGCACACTCCGGCCCGTCAGGTAAAGAAGGTCAGGCGTATCGTCCGTACAACTAAAACGACAACAACGGCGTGCACACCAAGCGTGGTAACCGTTGCGACGAACACTCCGGCGCCATTGCCCCCGATCCCAATTCCGTACATGCCACCTATGCCTTATCAGCCACAAGGCGACTTTGGCGGCGGCGGTGACGGTGGTCCTATCTTGGTCGGCGGTTCAGGCGGATATTCCGGCGGCGGCGGCGGCGGGTTCTTCGGCGGATTTTCCGGCGGCGGCGGCGGCAGCGGCGGATCGATCGTGATCTCTTCCACCTCAACCTCGACAGGTGGCAGCAACGCAAGCGGCAACCCCGGATCGAGTGGCAACGTTATCATCAACAATAACAACAGCAACTCCAATACCGGCGGCAACAATACCAATACTGGCGGCAACAACACTGGCGGTAATAATACGAATACCGGCGGGAATAACACCAACACCGGCGGAAATGTAAACAATACGGGCGGAAACAATAGCAACACGAGCTCGGGCAATAACAGCAACACCAACACCAGCTCGGGTAACAACAGCAACACCAACACGAGCTCGGGTAACAACACCAATACCAGCTCTGGCAACAACACCAACACCAGCTCGGGCAATAACACCAACACCAGCTCCGGTAACAACTCAAGTTTTGGTCCCGGTCCAGGTGCAACTGGAAATCCTGGCCCTGGCCCAGGAACAACCGGCAATCCCGGCCCAGGCGGAACCGATGTTCCAGCACCGCCGATGGTATTGCTCTTTGGTGCAGCCGCAGCAGGTCTTTTTGCCCGCCGCCGTTTCGCCAAACAGAAAAAGGCGCAAGCAGTTTAAGCGATAGCAACAAATTGCAACTGACATGAAAAGGCGGCCCGCTATGGCCGCCTTTTTGCTGCGCGCGGCAAACACCCCACTTGCGCTGGTCTGCATGTGACGGCATAGCCCGTTGCCATGCATGATCTGAAAAACATACGCGAAAATCCCGAAAATTTTGACGCAGCGTTGGCACGGCGCGGCGCGGCTGCTGTCGCAGTGTCGGTTGTCTCGCTCGACGAAAAGCGGCGCGCCATCCAAACCGAACTGCAAATGGCGCAGGCACGGCGCAACGAGGCCTCCAAAGCTATTGGCGCGGCGATGGGTCAGGGTGATGCGGCAAAAGCCGAGGCGCTGAAAGCCGAGGTTGGCGCATTAAAAGACCGCATGTCCGAACTGGACGAACAAGAGCGCATGGTTGGCGCTGAACTGGACGCGATTTTGGCAGCGATCCCGAATCTGCCGCTTGATGATGTGCCGCAAGGCGCTGACGAAAACGACAATGTCGAAATCAGCCGCTGGGGAGATATTCGCGCATTCGATTTTACGCCAAGGGACCATGCCGACATCGGACCGGCGCTGGGGCTGGATTTTGAGACGGGCGTCCTGATTTCAGGCAGCCGGTTTACGTTTATGCGTGGACAGATGGCACGGCTTAACCGGGCTTTGGGCCAATTCATGCTCGACCATCAAACAAGTGTTAATGGCTATATCGAATGTGCAACGCCCTATCTGGTGCGTGACGAGGCTTTGTTCGGAACCGGGCAATTGCCGAAATTCGCGGAGGATTCGTTTCAAACCACCGATGGCCGCTGGCTAATCCCGACCGCCGAGGTGTCGCTGACCAATAGTGTCCGCGAACAGATACTCGACGAAAAATCGCTGCCGATCCGCATAACCGCGTTGACCCCTTGTTTCCGCAGTGAGGCCGGTGCGGCGGGTAAGGACACCAAGGGCCTGATCCGCCAGCACCAGTTTGAAAAGGTCGAACTTGTTTCGATCGTTGCAGCCCGCAAGATAGCGCCGCCGAACATGAGCGCATGGTGGACGCAGCAGAATCGGTGTTGCGGGCGCTTGGCTTACCCTATCGCAGGATGCTGCTTTGTACCGGTGACATGGGCAACAGCGCCCGCAAAACTTACGATCTGGAAGTCTGGTTGCCGGGGCAGGGGCTTTACCGCGAAATTAGCAGCTGTTCGCAATGCGGCGATTGGCAGGCACGCAGGATGAACGCGCGTTATCGCCCTGAAGCAGAAAAGGGCACCGTGTTTGTGCATACTTTAAATGGCTCAGGCCTTGCGGTGGGCCGCACGTTGGTCGCGGTGCTTGAAAATTATCAGCAAGCCGATGGCAGCGTGACCGTGCCAGACGTATTGCGGCCCTATATGGGCGGTATCGAACGATTGGAGCCCGTGACATAATGCGCATATTGTTGACCAATGACGATGGCGTCGCGGCATCCTGGATTGAAAGTATTGGAAACACTGGCGCGCAAGTTCAGCGATGATGTCTGGATCGTTGCGCCCGCCGACGAAAATTCGGGCGCAGGGCATTCGCTCACATTGTCAAAGCCGGTCCGGGTGCGTGAACATGGCCCAAAACATTATTCGGTGGCGGGCACGCCAACCGATGCGGTGATGATGGCCATTGGCGTCATTATGAAGGATCAGAAACCCGATTTGATACTTTCGGGCATTAATCGCGGTGCCAATCTAGGCGATGACGTTACCTATTCCGGCACCGTGTCTGCGGCGATGGAGGGAACACTGGCGGGCATCCGTTCAATCGCCCTGAGCCAAGTATATGACAAAGAAGGCATGGGTGATGCCGTGCCGTTCGCCGCCGCTGCGGCATGGGGCGAACGCGTTATTGCACCGTTATTGGCGATGGATTTCGTCCCGCGTACATTGATTAATATCAACTTTCCGCCGTTGGAGTCTGATGCGGTCAAGGGTATACGTGCGGTGCGTCAGGGTTTTCACGATTATGGCAGGGGTTCAATTGTAAAGGGCACCGATCCGCGCGGCTATGATTATTACTGGTTCGGGTTGCACGGCATCGAACATACGCCCGGTCACGAAACTGATCTTGAGGCGATAAATGATGGTTTTGTCTCCGTTACGCCATTGCAACTTGATCTAACGCATCATCAATCGCTGTCGGACTTGCGTGGAATTTACAATTGATGGGCAGTCGCGCTATTGGTGGTTCGGGATTTAAGCTGTTAATGGGTAACAAATAGCCATTTCAATCGGGGGCGTATGCACAGAAAAGGTTTCACTTTGGCGATGCTGGCCGCGTGTTTGACGCTGCCGGCTTGTATCCCGCAAGGTGCAGGCGATTACCGCATTAAGCCTTTGCGGCCATCGGCCGAAGCTCCGCAGACTGTGCCTGAAAGCGAAGTTATCGCGGCAACGCCGGGCTGGAATCCCGCCACTGTCGAACGCAATTCACGCGAGGTAGAGGGCGGAAAATATACAGTAGAGGCGGGGGATACACTATACCGCATTGTATCGAAAACAGGGGCGTCTTTCGCCGATATTGCCAGCGCCAACAATTTGTCGCCGCCATATATTATGAAAGTAGGGCAGCAGTTAACGATCCCCTCCGGTCTATATCATAATGTCAATGCGGGTGAGACAGGCATCGCAATTGCCCGGGCTTACGGCGTGGCATGGAGCGAAATCATTACATTAAACGCGCTGGACGCACCCTATATTTTAAACATCGGTCAACGGCTGCGTTTGCCTGCTTCGGCATCGGCTTCATCATTGCCGGAGCCGCTGCCCGAACAAGCCGGGCAATCTGCGGAACAGCAAGCTGCGGCATTTTCGTTGAACATTGACGACATCGTAACCGGCGGTGAACCTGCTTATGTGGAACAAAGCAGCGGGCAAGCGGCGACACCATCTTTGGCAGAGGCGATCGCAAGGCCAACATATTACAGTGGTATTTTTAACTGGCCCTTGGACGGTAATTTGCTGTCTCGTTTCGGCAGCAAAGGGGGCGGTAAAGTCAATGACGGTATCAACATCGCGGCGGCACCGGGCACCCCCGTTCGTGCGGCGGGCAATGGCGTTGTGGTCTATAGCGGCAATGAAATTGGCGTTTACGGCGGATTGATCTTGATCGACCATGGCAGCGGCTGGATAACGGCTTATGGGCATCTTGGGCAGTTACAGGTCGCACGCGGTGATAAAGTGAGCGCAGGCCAAGCCATTGGAGGCGTGGGTGCAACTGGATATGTCGATCAACCGCAATTGCATTTTGAAATCCGCAAAGATCGAAGCCCGGTGGATCCAATATCCAAACTGACCCAGCGATAAGACCGAGCAATAACTTGTCCGAAACCGTCGCCATGAATCCATTAAAAGTCGTAATTGCATATAACCCGGCATCGGGCAGTTTCAGCCAGTCCCGATTGGACAAGCTGAGCAAGGCGTTTTTGGCGGCTGGATATCAGCCCGATTTAATCAACAGTTACAGCGAAGAATTTATCGGCGCGGTTCAAAACAGCGACCATGTCTGTGTGGTTGGCGGTGATGGCACATTGCGCGAAGTCATTGCGCGTTTGCGAAATTTTTCGGGTTTACCTCCGATCAGCGTTTATCCCGCCGGGACAATAAATTTGGTCGCGCGTGAGGCGCTGTACCCTGCCGGAATTGAAAAGTTCGTTGGGCGCGTGGTTGGCGGGCACCCGCCGCGCTCGCATTATCTTGGCGAATTGAACGGCCATCCAATGCTGGTTTGCGCTTCGGTCGGTCCGGACAGTCTGGCTGTCTCTTTGGCGACTACGGGATTGAAACGATTAATTGGCCGGTTCGCTTATGTTGTCGCATTTGCCAAAGTCCTGCTGCGGTGGCCGCGGCACGCGCTAACCGTATCGGCAAATGGCGAAGAGTTTGGGTGCGAGGCGGCGTTCATCTTAAAGGGCCGCTATTTCGCCGGACCTTGGCAATTGAGTGCTGACGCTGATCTGCGCGATCCTGGATTTCAATTGCTGTTATTGCCCCGTGCCCGCAGGCGCGACTATTTGTGTTTGATTTTAAGCGCGATTGCCTTTCCGTCGCTTGCATCCAAACAGTGGATAAGATTGCGAACAGAATCGGTTGAAATTACCGGCGACAGTGCGTTGCCCGTGCAAGCGGATGGCGATATTGTTTCGGCGTTGCCGATAACAGCCCATGTGCAACAACGGCCAGTCGAATATGCGTAGGCCGTTACCCGAGACCCACATTCGATCAAATTGAAACGTTATTGCGAGGAACAACGTCATTGCGAGGAACGTAGTGACGAAGCAATCCAGAGCAGCGCAGCAGTACCCTGGATTGCCGCGCTTCGCTCGCAATGACGAGTGTCATACGTGATCGAATGTGGGGCTAATCGAATTTTGATATTAGCCTTACGTTCCCAGCAACACAAAAACTGCGCCCATCGCAGCATAAAATGCCAGCCAATATCCGGCATCAATGGCAAAGAGCTTGCCAGATTTTCGCGCAAATAGATAATTGGTGCCGATGGCGGGAACGATAAAGCCCAAAGCGGTGCCAACCGAAATCATCATCACGGAACGCGGCGATGTCACGCTTGTAGCCGCCAGCAAATGTCCCAAAAACACCGCCGACAGAACGCTGAACGCAAAGGTCAATCCATAGATCTTGACCATATTGCTTTTGTTCAATTCATCTTCAGTAAAATTGTTTGCTGCCATCCACGCCTTGCCAAAGAGCGGTCCATACCAGAGCCCGCCGATTAAGAACCCGGACGCGGCGGCAACGAATATTGCAAGTAGATTGGCATTGGCCATATTTGATCTCCTCCGTAAGATGCTGCCAATAAGAATGCACCTAAATCCGCAACGTGACAAGGGGCGGCAAAGCGCGTAAGGGCGCGGCATTATGGCAACGAAAATACAGACGACAAAAATTTCGGCAGCGCCCAAAGTGGGCATGGTCTCGCTCGGATGTCCCAAGGCATTGGTTGATTCCGAACGGATACTTACCAAATTGCGTGCCGATGGCTATGCGATGTCACCCGATTATGCCGGCGCCGATGTTGTTCTGGTCAACACTTGTGGCTTTTTGGATTCGGCAAAGGAAGAAAGCCTGGAGGCGATCGGCGAGGCGATAGCGGAAAATGGCCGGGTCATCGTTACCGGATGCATGGGCAATGAAGCCGATTTGATCCGCGCGCGTTTTCCTTCGGTCTTGGCCGTGACCGGCGCGCATCAATATGAGGATGTGGTTAGCGCGGTGCATGAAGCCGCACCGCCGCAGCGCGGAGCATTTATTGATCTGGTTCCCGATGGCGGCATCAAACTTACGCCGCGCCACTATAGTTATTTGAAGATTTCTGAAGGCTGTAACCATAGCTGCGCGTTTTGCATCATTCCCACTCTACGCGGGAAACTGGTCAGCCGCCGCATTGATGCGGTTTTGCGAGAGGCCGAGAAGCTGGTGGCGGCGGGAACGCAGGAATTGTTGGTTATCAGCCAGGATACTTCGGCTTACGGCGTTGATACCCGGCATGAGGAACGCGATTGGAAAGGCAGCCCGGTGCGCGCCCACATGACCGATCTTGCCCGCGAATTGGGCGGGCTGCGAACCGCGCAGGGTAATGCGCCATGGGTACGGCTGCATTACGTATATCCCTATCCGCACGTCGATGCGGTCATTCCTTTAATGGCGGAAGGCTTGCTGACGCCTTATCTCGATATCCCGTTCCAGCATGCTGCGCCGTCGGTGCTAAAGCGCATGAAGCGTCCCGCCAATGAAGCCAAAGTGCTCGAACGGCTGAAATCATGGCGTGATATTTGTCCCGATATTGCCGTACGCAGTTCTTTCGTCGTCGGCTTTCCCGGCGAAACCGAGGCGGATTTTCAATATCTACTCGATTGGCTGGATGAAGCGCAATTGGACCGCGTCGGTGCGTTCCGGTTTGAACCAGTTGAAGGCGCGCAGGCAAATGCGTTGCCAGATCATGTGCCAGAAGACGTCAAAGAGCATCGCTATCAGCGGATCATGGAAAAAACAGCGGCGATCAGTGCGGCTAAACTACAGGCAAAAATCGGGCGGATACTGCCGGTGATCATCGATGAGGTTGGTGAAGCAGACGAAGACGGCGGCATCGGCGCGACGGGCCGCAGCCAAGCCGACGCTCCGGAAATAGACGGCAATGTGTTTTTGCGCGATTGCGCGGCTGATTTGAAACCGGGCGATCTGATGATGGCCAAGATCGAAGATGCTGATGAGCATGACCTTTTTGGCGTGGGTGTGGGCGCGCAATAAACGCCGCTGCTTATCAGTTGCAATCGGCAACGATGTTTGTAAGCTAATCGTTCGATTAAATTCGTTGCGTGGAGAGCATTGAACATGGCAAATATTGATTCGGGACTGAATGTCGATGTGCTAATCGTTGGCGCCGGGCTGTCGGGTATTGGCGCGGCGGCGCATTTGACGATGCAATGTCCGGGAAAATCCTACGCGATCATTGAACAGCGCACGGATATGGGCGGAACATGGGACTTATTCCGTTATCCCGGTATCCGTTCCGACAGCGACATGCACACGCTTGGCTATCGGTTCAAGCCTTGGCTGAACGAAAAGACAATCGCCGATGGCCCCGCAATTTGGGATTATGTCCACGAAACCGCCAATGAATATGGCATCACCAAGAACATTCATTTCGGGCACCGCGTACTTGGGGCCGCTTGGTCGAGCAAAGATGCGTCATGGACTGTATCGGCGCGGCGTGAAAAGGACGGGGCAGAGGTTCAATTCAACGCAAATTTCCTGTTCATGTGCGCGGGCTATTACAATTACGATCAGGGTTACAAACCTGAATTCCCCGGCGAAGAGAATTTCAAGGGTACAGTAATCCATCCCCAACACTGGCCCGCAGACTTCGATCATAGCGGCAAGAAAATCGTCGTAATCGGTTCCGGCGCTACTGCGGTAACCATCGTTCCAGTGATGGCGCAGACAGCGGAAAAAGTGACGATGTTACAGCGGTCGCCGACCTATATGGTGTCCAGCCCGGCGATTGATCCGTTTTCAAAGTTTATCCGCAAATTCTTGCCGGAAAAGATTGCATATGCGGTCACACGTTGGCGGAACATCAACTTTCAGCGGTTCGTATATTGGCAAGCGCGCAAGAATCCGGACAAAGTTGGACGCAAACTGCTTGATGCGGCGCGTACCGCGATGCCCGGTTACGAGAATTTTGATACCGATTTCAAACCCGCTTATGGCCCGTGGGAACAACGGCTTTGCTTGGTGCCGGATGCGGATATGTTCAACGCGATCAACGAAGGAAAAGCCGAAGTCGTCACCGATCATATCGACCATTTTACGGCCGATGGCATCGCGTTGAAATCGGGTAAGGAGCTAAAGGCCGATGTCATAGTTTCGGCGACCGGGCTCAATCTTGTCATGCTGGGCCAAACGGAATTGACCGTTGACGGCGCTGCGGTCAACCTATCCGACCACGTCAATTACAAAGGTGTGATGTTCAACGATATACCGAACATGGCCAGCGTGTTTGGCTATGTAAACGCTTCATGGACGTTGAAGACGGATATCGTCGCTGACTATGTATGCCGCTTGCTGAAAACGATGGATGCCAAAGGCGCCAAAATTGCCAACCCGCATTTGGACGAGCCTGATATGCCGCGATTGCCATTCGTTGAGGATTTTTCGTCAGGCTATTTTGCGCGCAGTTTTGATAAGCTGCCAAAAAATGGCACACGTGCGCCTTGGCAAGTCCTGCAAAATTACACTGCCGAAAAGAAAATACTGACCAAAGATCCGGTTGATGACGGCGTGATGATATTCACCAATGCCGGAACCAACCAGCAAATTGGCGCGGCGACTATACACGCGGCTGACGAATTGGTGGCCGCAGAATAGGGCGGGCGCAATCCGGTTATTTGCCAAACTATGACGAAATTCCAAGACCTAATCCAGCCCGACAATGGCCAAGCAGCCACCAATATCTGCGTGGTTGATAAATTGTGTTTTGAAGACTGGTTGAAATCCCAAAGCAGCGCGGTTCGCAACGCCACCAAAGCCAGCAAGTTTGAGGGTGCGGCAAACGACTTTGCGATTTTGCCGGATGATAAGGGCGATGGTTGGTCTATCGCCGCCGGCGTTGCCGATGCCAGCAATCTCTCCGTCTGGAGCTTGGCCAAGGTTGCAGAATCGCTGCCAGAAGGAACCTATCGCTTAGATGGTGCGGGTGCAGGTGATGCCATGTTGGGGTGGGCGCTCGGCCAGTATCAATATGACGAATATCGCAGCGAACCGAAAAAAACTGGACCGCGCGTATTGCTGGTAACAGAAGTTAGCGCCATTGCAGGGCACATACTGCAGGCAGAGGCAACGGCCATGGTGCGTGACCTTGTGAACCGCCCTGCCGCTGATTTGGGACCGCAACATTTGGAAGAGATCGCCCGCGAAATCGCCAAGGCACATAGGGCGGAAATCACTGTGACCAGCGGCGATGCACTGGAACATGGCTATCCGCTAATCCACGCAGTCGGCAAAGCTGCGGCGCGGGATTATCAACCGCGCTTAATCGAGCTGGAGTGGGGAGATGTCCGGCATCCGCGTATTGCCATCATCGGCAAAGGTGTGACATTCGATTCGGGCGGTCTCGATATCAAGAATTCGGCGGGAATGCGGATCATGAAAAAGGACATGGGCGGTGCGGCCCATGCCATCGCGCTGGCCGATTTGATCATGAAATCGCATCTGCCGGTACGGTTGCATTTGCTGGTTGCTGCGGCGGAAAACTGCATTTCCGGCAATGCACTGCGGCCCGGCGATGTCGTCAGGAGCCGAAAAGGGATTACCGTTGAAATTGACAATACCGATGCAGAGGGAAGGCTGGTTCTAGCCGATGCCATGACCAAGGCCGCAGAAGCAGAACCGAAATTGATGATCGATTTCGCGACGCTAACCGGCGCGGCTCGGGTCGCACTGGGGCCTGATTTGCCGGCGATGTTCGCCAATGATGACGCGCTTGCCGCTGGTTTGATAGAGGCGGCAAAGCAGTCTGGCGATCCAATCTGGCAAATGCCGTTATGGGATGGCTATGATGAAATGCTGGCCAGCGACATTGCCGACACCGCAAACAGCGGCGGCGGCTTTGCCGGATCGGTGACCGCAGCATTGTTTTTGCGCAAATTTGTACCCGAAGGACTGCCTTGGGCACACTTTGATACCTATGCTTGGCGGCCAGTATCCAAGCCGGGACGACCAAAGGGCGGCGAAGCGCTTGGCCTTCGTGCGGTATTCCGCTATCTGGCGGAATTATATCCTGTTCGTTAGGGCGGGGCATTACGAAATCTTGAAAGGGCAGGGGCTTGAACGCCAATAATCCGGTAGTAAACACGCGTCAGGCAAAGCCGCGCGCAACGTATACGTTGGAGGGGCATAGCTTCGTTGGCGATAAGCGCACGACCCCTATTCGCGGCGATCTGGCGGACATAAAACTGGCTGGAAAGCTGTTTGCGCCGCATTATGCCATTCCCATGATCCGCAGCTGTGTGGTCCCATCGGCGATGATGCACGAACAAGCCGATGGCGATTCAACCGGAATTAGCGAGCTGATTTATGGCGAGGACTTCGCCGTCTTGGACGTCGCGGGCATTTGGGCATGGGGTTATACCGTGCATGACGATTATCTGGGCTATGTCGCGTTGGATGCGCTCGCCGAACGTCCGATTGCACGGCATTATGTGACCGCAAGCGGTGCGTTGCTGCTTTCTGCGCCCGACATAAAATCGCAAACCAAGTTGCGCTTGCACATGGGGGCAAAATTGGTGTGCGGCGCGCGAAGCAGCTGCGGTGATTTTCTGGAATGTGACGGCGGATATGTCGCGGCGGCGCATGTCGCCGAATTTGGCGCTGTACCGGGCGATCCTGCCAGCCTTGCCGAAAAGCTGATCGGCACGCCGTATTTGTGGGGCGGACGCAGCGGCGATGCGATCGATTGTTCGGGATTGGTGCAGCTTGTCTTTGGCATGAAAGGCATTGCGTTGCCCCGCGATACCGACATGCAGCAAGACGTCGTTGGCCGCGCGCTGGAGGATAATGAGCAGCTGCAACGCAATGATCTGGTATATTTTCCCGGTCATGTCGGCATTATGGCGGACAGCGAGACGCTGATTCACGCGACAGCGCATCATATGCAGACTGTATCGGAACCATTGGCCGATGTGGCGGCGCGGTTTGCCGGTGCAGACGGCGGACCAATCACGGCGCGGCGGCGGTTGGTTTAGCAGCTATTAAACTCGTTCGCGGCACGGCAAAGGTGAGCTCCCATGACCAAATCAGTTTTCATTGACGGCGCAGCCGGAACAACCGGCCTTGAAATAGCCCAACGTTTGGCAGGGCGAACCGAATTTTCGCTTGTGGTTTTGGATGATGATAAACGCAAAGATCCGGGCGCACGCCGCGCCGCGCTGAATGATGCCGATTTCGTCATATTGTGCCTGCCTGATGATGCGGTGCCGGATGCGGTGGCGATGGTAACCAGCAACTCCACAGCGATAATAGATGCTTCGTCTGTACACCGCGTCGATCCGCGTTGGACTTATGGTTTTGCGGAAATGCATGAACGGCAGCGGGACCGGATTGCGGCATCAAAGCGCGTTAGCAACCCCGGCTGTTACCCCACCGGCTTTCTGTCGTTGGTCGCGCCGTTGGTGGCAGCCAAATTAATCCCCGATGATTGGCCCTACACTGTCAATGCCGTGTCGGGATATTCGGGCGGCGGCAAGGCGTTGATTGAGCGGTTCGGCAACGAAGCAGGCATTGGCTTTCGCACCTATGGCCTCGATATGGCGCACAAGCATTTGCCAGAAATGCAGGTGCATGCCGGCCTCGCGTTGCCGCCATTGTTCGCGCCGTCGGTGATTCGCGCTTTTCGGGGCATGCTGTTGGAAGTGCCGCTGCCGATTTCGGTCATGCCGGGCAGTGATAGTGCAGAGGATATGCGCGATTGCCTAACCCGGCATTATGCAGGTTCGCGGCTGGTCAACGTGCATCAGGATATTGCCCCGTCCGAATTGCTGATTTTTGAAGACCAGGACCCCACCGACATGCTCGACCTATACGTCATGGCCAGCGGCGACGGGCGGCAGATCCGCCTCGTCGCCATGCTCGATAATCTGGGCAAGGGCGCAAGTGGCGCGGCGGTGCAGAATTTGAACATCATGGCCGGATTGGACGAGCTGGCGGGGCTGCGATTGTGACGCCGCCGATTGCTGGTTGACTATCGTTCAATGTCCGTATATATGACCTGATATAGATCAAATAAATGGACATATTATGGAATATTCGGCGGACAAAAAGTCATCGGCCAAATCGCCAAACGGGGTTCGCGAACTGCCTGTGGCGTTTCGGGGTATGGCTGCATTAGATGCGCCGGTGCCTGCGGGCGGATATTTGGATGATTATTTCACCAAGGCGGGGCTGGTCGACATTGCACGGATCGCCGATGTGTTCCGGATGTCGAAACCGCAATTGGCCGATACATTGGGATTGCCGCTGACCACATTGACCAAAAACGACCGGGCAAAGGCGCCTAAAACACAAATCAGGATCACCGAAATGCTGGAAATTATCGCACGCATAAAAGATTGGGCCGGCAGCGACGCACAGGCGGTGGCGTGGTACCGGGCGCAACCGATCCCCGCATTGGATGGCCGCACTGCCGAAGCATTGGTGAAATCGGGCGATGCGGGGGCGGTCCGGGACTATCTCGATCATATGGCGCTGGGTGGGTTTGCCTGATCTACCAGAATGATTTGCGCTTATGAACTTTAAGGGCCGAGCCTATCGCGCGCACGATCCGCGCTGGTCGTTCCTACCGACATCAGGGCGCGGCGCGGCGATTACCGGCGGGCGGTTTAACCGTGTGGGCCAAGAGACGCTGTACCTTTCCCTATCCCCGATCACCGCGCTTGCCGAATGTACGCAGGGTTTTGCGGGCCGGATGCTGCCGCTAACCTTGTGCGAATATGATGTGGACTGCGCCGATATTATTGATCTGACCGATCCGGCAATGCGTGAGGCGGAAGGGGTGGCGTTTGCCGACATGGCCTGCGGCTGGCTGACGTTTCAGCGCGCAGGGCAGATCGCGCCGTCGCAAATGGTGGCGCGGTCGCTGATCAAAAAGGGCTATGCTGGCGCGATTGTTCCAAGTTACGTGCCGGGTGTGCAGGATAAGCGCGACCAATTTGGTGCTATGGCGCTGGGGCGACCGCGCGTTGAACAGGGTTGAGGTGTATGATCCCGATGGGCGGTTGGGGTAGCCTGTATAGCTAAATTGCCGCAGCCTCGTCATTGCGAGAAGCGAAGCGACGAAGCAATCCAGAGCAGTCTTGCCCAACACTGGATTGCTTCGCTTCGCTCGCAATGACGGTTTGAAAATGGCGCACAAATTTGAACATCATAGCCGGACTGGATGAGGTGGCGGGGTTAATGCTTAAAAAATCCTCCCCGGAACGGGGAGGTGGCAGCCGCAGGCTGACGGAGGGGCCGCTATCCGATACGCGCAGCTTGGGTTATGTGGAACCCGACCCCTCCGCCCCCTCGAGGGGGCACCTCCCCGTTCCGGGGAGGATTTTGCAATCTTAACGTGGAATTTGAAATACGATGCCTTGATCTACTCTATCTTTAGCAAAGTCGCCCCACAGCCCCCAATTTGATTGATCTTCTGTCAGAGATCCAAAGAACCACAGCGCACCAATACTAAGATTTTGCGTTATCTGCATGCTGCTTGGCTCAAACGTTCCAATCCGATTCAATTTCACTGCCACTGTCAAATTCTTAGAATCGGCATATTTCGACAATTTGTTCACTATGTCTCTGATTGATTGGTCACGATTCAAATCGTGCGATACTAGCTCTTTCAATTGCACTGGGCAGTAGTGCTGTATGCCTTCCGATTGCCACGTAGTCACAAAATCATGGTCTTGATCTTCCGTTGGCGAAAATCTGACCTCTGTATTGAGAGCTTGTGACATGCCCATGCAGAAAATTGCGGCATCCCGTCGCTCCCTATCGGGTTTCAGAAGGCTGGTTCTAAGGTGCTTTACTGTTAAAGGTAAGTCCGAAGCGGGCACTTCAGCCTCAAGCAGGGCGAGTGATTCAAGATAGCCCTTTGGGTCGCCGTATTGGAGTTGTGATAACGCCCTCAATCGAATGCTATTGCTGTTCATCAATAAGGCGGCCGATCCCACCCCTTCGGACTCGCCGTAAATATCTCGTACCCAGTCTCCGTCACGCCAATGCTATGCTCAAACTGCGCGCTTAGCGAACGATCCCGCGTCACCGCTGTCCAGCCGTCTTCCAATACTTTGCCTGCCGCTTTGCCGATGTTGATCATCGGTTCGATGGTGAAGAACATGCCGGGGCGGATTTCGGGGCCGGTGCCGGGGCGGCCGACATGGACGATTTCGGGCGCGTCGTGGAACAGGCGGCCAAGGCCATGCCCGCAAAAATCGCGAACCACGCCGTAACGATATTGTTCGGCATGTTTCTGGATCGCGTGGCCGATGTCGCCGATGTGATTGCCGGGTTTTACCTGCTCAATGCCCAGCATCAGGCATTCATAGGTTACATCGACGAGCCGCTTGGCCTTTACTGGTACATCGCCGACGAAGAACATCCGGCTGGTATCGCCGTGCCACCCGTCGAGCATTGGCGTCACATCGATGTTTACAATGTCACCATCGCGCAATTTCTTGTCCGACGGGATGCCGTGGCAAATGACGTGATTGATCGAAATGCAGCAGCTGTGGGTATAGCCGCGATAGCCCAAGGTCGCGGGAACACCGCCGCCCTTTATCGTCATGCTGCGGACAATATCGTCGAGCTCCTGGGTTTCAACGCCGGGCACCACATGCGGAACGAGCGCGTCCAAAATCTCCGCCGCCAGCCGTCCGGCGGCGCGCATTCCGGCAAAACCCTCCGGTCCGTGCAATTTGATCGTTCCGTCTCGCGCAATCAGCGCCTCGTCGGGGGTAACAGCTACATATTTATCCATAGCGCCCCATATATGCGATGTTTCCGCACTTTGCGAGAGGGTAGATTGTGGTAAGCAGGCGGGATGAATGATTCCCGAATTTATACCGCCGCGCTTGTCATTATTGGCGACGAAATCCTGTCTGGCCGCACTCAAGACAAAAACATCAGTCAAATTGCCTTGTGGCTGAATATCCAAGGCATTCGTCTGAAAGAAGTGCGGGTTGTTCCGGATATCGAAGATGCAATTGTCGAGGCGGTGAACACGCTGCGCGCGCGTAACGATTATCTGTTCACCACCGGCGGCATCGGCCCGACACATGACGATATTACCGTCGATGCAATTGCGGCGGCATTGGGCGTGGAGGTGGTTATCCATCCCGAGGCAAGCGCGGTGCTGCACAAATATTACGAGACGCGCGGCGGGATAAACGAGGGCCGGTTGCGGATGGCGCGGGTTCCGGCGGGGGCCGATTTGATCGCCAACAAAATGTCGGGCGCGCCCGGGATTCGCGTGGGCAATATCTTCATCATGGCGGGCGTTCCGCATATCACCGCCGGAATGCTCGATGCGCTGACCGGAACATTGGAGGGCGGCGCGCCATTATTGTCGCAGCAAATTGGATGCTGGGTGGCGGAAAGCGAGATTGCGGGGTTGCTCGCGCAAACCGAAAAAGCACATGAAGGATGCCAGATCGGCAGTTATCCGTTTTTCCGCGAAGGCAAGGTTGGCGCGAATTTCGTGGTGCGGACCACCGACGCACATAGCCTGTCGCAATGCCTGAACGCGTTGAAGGCGGGGTTAGAAGGCCTTGGCTATGCGGCGGTTGATGGCGGAATTTAATCGCAATTTCGCGTGCCGTTCATCGGACAGCAAGCCAGATTCTCGCAAATAGGAATACTATGAACATTTTGACTCAACGTCTGTCTTTGGCAGCCGCGCTCGCGCTAACTTTTGCGGTTCCTGTCCACGCGCAACTTGCCGCGCCCACGGCCACCTCTTCTGTCGCAATTGCGCCGCAAGCCGAAAAGCTACCGTGGCTGTATGAGGGCAGCGACGTGCCTGTGGACAAGAGCTGGACTTTTGGCACGCTGCCCAACGGCGTGCGCTACGCCGTAAAAAAGAATGGAGTGCCATCAGGACAAGTTTCGGCCCGCGTCCGGATTGATGCCGGCGCACTGCATGAAAATGACGACGAACAGGGCTTTGCCCATCTGATTGAACATCTGTCTTTTCGCGGTTCTACCTATGTACCCGATGGCGAAGCAAAACGGATATGGCAGCGGTTTGGGGTAACTTTCGGCAGCGATAGCAACGCGCAGACAACTGCGACGCAGACCGTATACAAGCTCGATCTGCCCAATGCCCAAATCGAAACTCTGGCGGAATCGATGAAGATCCTGTCAGGAATGATCCGCGCGCCAAGGATAGCTGAAGACGCGCTCAATGCCGAGCGTGCGATTGTGCTCGCCGAAAAACGTGAAAGCAGCGGGGCACAAGCGCAATATAGTGACGAGCTGCGCGCGCACATGTTTCAGGGACAGAAGATGGCGTCACGCGCCACTATCGGCACCGTTGAAACGTTACAAGCCGCAGATGTCGTGCGGCTTACCGCTTTTCATAATCGCTGGTATCGCCCTGAAAATGCCGTCGTGGTTCTTGCCGGTGATGCCGAACCTGCTGCGTTGGAAGTGCTGGTGCAGAAATATTTTGGTGATTGGAAGGGCATAGGTCCAACCGTGGCAGAGCCCGATTTCGGCAAGCCTAAGCCCGATGGCAAGACGGCACACATTTTGGTGGAGCCGACTTTGCCGAACATCGCGACCATCGCGTATGTCCGTCCGTGGTCGAAAAAGAACGATACGATAGCCTATAACGAGCAATTATTGGTAAATGCGCTTGCCTTGCAAATCATCAATCGCCGGTTGGAAACGGCGGCCAGGAACGGTGCAAGCTATATTTTCGCGGACGTGTCACAGGATGATATTTCGCGATCTGCCGATGCAACAATTATTGGTGTGTCTCCGATTGGCGATCAATGGGAAAAGGCAATTGCGGATGTTCGTGCGGTGATCGCAGATGCCACCCAGCAAGCACCATCGGTCATCGACATCGACCGCGAAAGAAAACTCTTCGCCAATGCCCTGCGAACAGGATTGGACAGTTACCCGTTTGAAGCCGCCGCAAAACAAGCCGATGATATCGTTGGCGCTGTCGATATCAGGGAAACCGTCGCTGCGCCGCAAACCGTAGTCGATGTTTTTGCTGGTCTAGAAAGCAAATTGACGCCCGAACGATTGTTGGCGGCGAGCAAAGAGATGTTTGAAGGCGCAGCAGTCCGCATTTTTCTGTCGTCACCCAAACCACTGGATGGCGGCGAAACGCGGTTGGCGACGGCACTGACCGCTCCTGTAATCGCAAACAATAATGCGCGTTTGGCCGAAGGCACGCTAACTTTTGATGCATTACCCAAGCTGGGCAAGCCAGGGCGCGTTATTGCGACGCAAGAGAATAAGCGGTTTGATATTGAAACGTTGACGCTTTCCAACGGCGTGAAAGTGCTATTGTATCCAAACAAAGCCGAAAGCGGACAAATCAGGTTGCTGGTGCGGTTTGGTAAAGGCTATCAATCGCTCACACCTAATTCGGCAAATCTGCTTTGGACAGGTGATCTGGTGTTTGGCGAAAACGGCATTGGTTCAATCCGGCGCACGCAAATTGACCAGATGATACTGGGCCGCCGGATCGTGCTGGATTTTGGCATCGACAATGATGCGTTTAATTTTTCCAGCACAACGCGGCCAGAGGATTTGGCCGATCAGCTGCTGTTGATTGCCACAAAGTTGGAGCATCCAGGCTGGGATCCTGCCCCCGTTGAACGCGCAAAGGCACTGGCAAAATCGGGCTACGACAGTTTTGAGATGTCTGCCAATACGGTGTTGCAGCGCGATCTGGATTTCCTGATCCGCAGCGGGGATCGCCGTTGGAAATCACCGGACCCGGCAACCATCAAGAGCGTGACGCCAAAATCGTTTCAGGCGTTTTGGAAACCATTGTTGGCGCAGGGCCCAATCGAAGTTGCCATATTTGGCGATTTTGAACGTACCCCTGCGATTGCTGCGCTTGAGAAATCTTTCGGTGCCCTGAAACCTCGAAAGGCGATGAAAGCCGACGCCAAAACGTTGCAGATGTCTTTTCCAGCGACCAATCAGAAACCTTTGCGGTTGACGCATAAGGGCCCGGCCAATCAAGTCGCGGCTTTGATCGCATGGCCAACCGGCGGCGGGCTTGACCGCATTACCGAAAGCCGGGAACTGGAAATACTTGCGGCGATTTTTCGCGACAGGTTGTTTGAAAAATTCCGGTCTGAAAAGGCGGCAAGTTACAGCCCGGATATGACCAACAACTGGCCAGATGATTTTCCTGACGGCGGGTATTTGATGGCCTATACGCAGGTGCGCCCGGAGGACGTCGATCTATTTTATGCGTTTGCCGATGAAGTTGCGAAGAATCTCATTTCCAATCCCGTATCAGCCGATGAATTGCAGCGCGCGGTTGAACCCATCAAACAATATGTTGGCCGGGCCTCATCGGGCAATACATTTTGGTTGCAGCAATTAAAGGGCGCGGCATTTAATCCGGCGCGCTTTGATGCGCTGGGTCATCTGTACAGTGATTTCAGCAATGTCAGCCCGGTTCGTTTGCAGGAATTGGCGGTCAAATATTTCCGCGATGAAAAGGCTTGGAAGCTAACGGTTGTGCCCGAACGCGCGGCTATTGCACAGACAGGGCAGTAGGGTTTGGCGTAACTGTCACCGCCTATTAATCCGGTCCAGGAAACCTGTTGAACATCGGCAGCTGATGCGCGTTTTCCATCCAGTCTAGTCGTTCAGCTGTCTGGATATGGACGTCAGCAGGAAAGTCGTTTGGGTTATCGAATGTAGCGGTCTGTATATCCACGATCCCGGGCAGCGCCATTTCGTTGTAATAGAAAAGACCAGTGCCACATTTGCCGCAAAACTGGCGGCGGCCATATTCGGACGATTCATATTCAGCCACCATACCCGCCGATACTGTCAAATCAGCCGCAGCAAATGCGGTCCACCCAACCATCGGTGCTCCGGATGATTTTTGGCAGTCGGTACAGTGACAAAGCGCGGTATGCTGTGCCGTTCCATCTATTTCATACCGAATTGCACCGCAATGACATCCGCCTTTAGCCATGCCGTTTCTCCTCAATTATGAAGATGCATCATGGCATAAAATTTAAAAATTATAGAACATATTTTGAAAGGTCGATGTCTTTGGCAATGCCTGAAAGTTGGTTTTGCACATAGGCGGCGTCAATTTTCAGCGTTTCGCCGCCGCGGTCTTCGGCATTGAAACTGATATCTTCCAGAAGCTTTTCCATGACAGTTTGCAATCGGCGGGCGCCGATGTTTTCAAGGCTGTCATTCACGTCGGCAGCGATTTGCGCGATTGCATCTATCGCGTCCTCGGTGAATTCCAGCGTCACTTCTTCGGTGTTTAGTAATGCCGAATATTGCTGTACCAAATTGGCTTTGGTATCTGAAAGTATCCGGACAAAATCGGCGTGGGTTAACGCATGCAGCTCGACACGGATGGGCAAGCGGCCCTGTAATTCGGGCAGCATATCGCTGGGTTTGGATACGTGGAATGCGCCGGATGCAATGAACAAGACATGGTCGGTTTTCATCGGGCCGTACTTTGTCGCAACAGTAGTACCCTCAATTAACGGCAATAGGTCGCGCTGCACGCCCTCGCGGCTTACCGATCCACCGCGGACATCGCTGACCGCGATTTTGTCGATCTCATCGAGGAATACAATGCCGTTGGCTTCGGCATCGGCAAGCGCGACGCGGGCGACATCATCTTGATCAAGGCGCTTTTCCGACTCTTCTTCAACCAACTTCGCCCACGCATCGGGTACTTTCATCTTGCGGCGTTTCAGCGTGGTTTGGCCGAATGCTTTTCCCATCATGTCGGACAGATTAATCATGCCGACGCCGCCCCCCATTCCGGGAATTTCCATTTGCGCGGCCGGTGTATCGGCGACTTCAATTTCAATCTCGACATCGTCCATATGCCGATCAACAATGCGTTGCCGGAACGCCTGCCGCGTTGCTTCGCTGGCGGTTTCGCCGGCCAGTGGTTTCAACAGCCGTTCCATCGCCGCAGCCTCGGCGGCTTCACGCACCAATTCGCGCCTGCGGTCTTTTTCTAGCCGCACAGCTTCTTCGGCAAGGTCGCGCGCGATCTGTTCGACATCTCGGCCAACATAACCAACCTCGGTAAACTTTGTCGCCTCGATCTTGATAAACGGGGCATCGGCGAGCTTTGCCAAACGGCGGCTAATCTCGGTTTTACCGCAACCCGTGGGGCCAATCATCAATATGTTTTTGGGCGTAACTTCGTCGCGCAATTCCGCAGGAAGCCGTTGCCGACGCCAACGATTTCGCATTGCGACGGCCACGGCGCGTTTGGCTTCGGATTGGCCAACGATATGCTCATCCAGCGCCGCGACAATTGCTTTTGGTGTAAGGTTCTGGTTCATAATATAAATTTCCGTTCGCGCATCTGCGTCAAAATGGGCTTTGCCATCTGCCGAACATGGGCTGGGTTTTGAAATAGTCTCATGCGTAAATGAATGCGGACTAAGTTATGCTGTCCAGCGTCTCTAACGTCAGGTGATTGTTGGTATAAACGCATATATCGGCAGCAACGGCCATCGCTTTGCGGGACAGCACCTCTGGATCTTGTTCATATTCCATCAGCGCGCGCGCCGCTGAAAGCGCATAATTGCCGCCCGACCCGATGGCAGCAATGCCGTCGAGCGGTTCAAGAACATCACCATTGCCCGTCAAAATCAACGTAACTTCTTTGTCGGCGACAATCATCATCGCCTCTAAGTTGCGTAGATATTTATCGGTGCGCCAATCCTTGGCCAAGTCAACCGCAGCGCGCATAAGCTGTCCGCGGTGTTGCTCCAGCTTCTTTTCCAACCGGTCAAAAAGTGTGAAGGCGTCGGCGGTGGCACCGGCAAATCCGCCGATGACCGAACCATCATGCAGCTGGCGCACTTTCTTGGCATTTGGTTTCATTACGGTTTGGCCCATCGATACCTGGCCATCGCCAGCAACGACGACTTTGCCATTTTTACGGACGGACATGATGGTTGTGCCGTGCCAGACCGCAGCGGCATGTTGATCGTTATTATTCATAGGCCGGATATGGGATTACCGCGATAAAAGCGCAAGGGGACAGATTATTGGCGATCACCCAATTGCCGTTCCCACGCCAGTGCATGCGCGACGATAACATCCAGATCGTCATATTTGGGTTGCCAATTAAATCGCCCCAATATCGCACGATTGTCGGAGATTAATGCGTCCGGATCACCCGCGCGCCGACCCTCTAGCTTGCGGACTATCTTTTGATTCGTCGCCCGGTCAACTGCGTCCAATACTGCCAATACGGAATAGCCTTTGCCATAGCCGCAATTAAGTGTGTGGCATTTCTTTGGATCCGCAATCAGCGCCTCTAACGCAGAAACATGCGCTGCCGCCAGATCGCTGACATGGATATAGTCACGCACACCGGTTCCATCTTCGGTATCGAAATCGGTGCCAAAGACGGCAACACTGTCGCGCTTACCCAGGGCCGCCTCGACCGCCACCTTGATCAAGTGGGTCGCGCCAGCCGTTGATTGCCCTGTTCGTCCTTGCGGATCGGCACCCGCAACGTTGAAATAACGCAGAGCGCAGTAATTCAGCTCATGCGCCGCAGCGACATCGCGTAGCATATATTCGGTCATCAATTTTGATGTGCCGTAAGGGTTGATGGGCAACGTCGGCATATCTTCGCGGACCGGGCTTTCATCGGGTATGCCATAGGTTGCGGCGGTGGAAGAAAAAATGAAATGGCGCACGCCGCCGGCAACCGCAGAATCCAGCAACGCGCGGCTTTTTACCGTATTATTGTGGTAATATTTCAACGGATTTTCGACGGATTCGGGGACAACAACCGATCCGGCAAAGTGCATGATTGCACCGATATTTTGGTCTTTTATGATTTCGGCGACCAGTTTTCCATCTTCGATATCGCCTTCGAAAAAGGGAACATCGCCGGGAACAGCCCAACGAAATCCGGTGACCAAATTGTCAATAACAACGGGTTCCCAACCTGCGTCTTTCAACGCTAAAATTGCATGGCTACCGATGTAACCTGCGCCGCCAGAAACCAGCACTCGGAAAGGTTTTTCAAATGACATTCACTATCCCTCAAAAATTCGCACTTGGAGAAAGGAGGCAAAGGCAAATTCCGGCTCCAAAGCCCGTTAGTGCCAAAAAAAAGGCGACCAATTGGCCGCCTTTTTTGAAAACTGCTCCCTCAAAAAATCAAGGGCTAGTTGGTGTGTTGCTTTTGCTGTCAGAAGCGATGACGATGCCAGCGATGATCGCAGCAGCTGCCAAAACAGCTAGAATGACAGCTACGCCTTCCAACTTATTTTCGTTGTTACGAACAGCGACGACGCGCTTTACGTTCGTGGTCGATTGAGCCTTTGCAGTGGGAGCTGCTTGAGCAACAACTGGCGAAATCAACAACGAAGCTGAGGCCAATCCTGCAAAAATATTCTTACCGATACGCATCTGTTTGCTCCTTATTCTTTGTATTGAGTATCTAGCTCGGAAGCGCTTTTACACAAAATATCGTATGTTTCAAGCGCTGTGCTAAAAAAACCTCATTGTCGTCAGTTAGGCGCGACCTAAGTTACAAGTGAATCAATGAACGCTTGCCTTAACCAAAGCTTATAACCAATGATTCGCATGGAGACAAGGGGACATTTACGACATATCAACGATGTAGTGATGAGAGAAATCCGAAAATGAAAATTGCAGTGCATCAAATGTGCAGCGGCATCGATTTTGCCAAAAATGCTGAAATGGTCTCAAATGCAATTATTGAATCCGCGAGAAACGGCGCGAAATTCTATTTTTCGCCGGAAATGTGCGGTCTTTTGGATCGCAATCGGGCGCGGGCAACCCATCAAATTGTCGCCGAGGTGCAGAATATGTTTGTCGCGGCGGCGATGAAGGCGGCAAAAGCGTCCGGTATTTGGGTGCATCTGGGATCGGTGCCGGTGCGCCATGAAAATGGTTCGGGCAAATTCGCAAATCGATCACTATTGATAGATCCATCGGGCCGCATCCGCGCACGTTATGACAAGATGCATCTGTTTGACGTCGATTTGGCATCGGGCGAATCGTGGCGAGAATCCTCGTCTTATGTCGCCGGTTCAGACGCTGTGCTGGCAGAATCACCGCTTGGTCCAATGGGGTTTAGCATCTGTTATGATCTTCGATTTCGCAGAACTCTATGCATTGCTCGGCCGGTCAGGTGCGACGGTTTTTGCCATTCCAGCCGCGTTTACCGTGCCAACGGGCGAGGCGCATTGGCACGTATTGCTGCGCGCCCGGGCGATAGAAAATGCGGTGTTTGTCATCGCCGCTGCCCAATCTGGTGTGCACGAGGATGGCCGTGAAACCTATGGGCATTCACTGGTGATTGACCCGTGGGGTAATATATTGCTGGATATGGGTAAGGGCGAAGCGATCGGTTACGCCGACATCGATTTATCGCAGATTGATAGCGCGCGGAGGCAAATACCAGTGCATGCCAATCGGCGTAATATGCCGGCAGATGTTACGCGGTATTAAGCGAACGTTTAACCAGATGCCGTTCGCGCCATGCGATGAATAACCCGGCGCCGATAATGATCGGCGCGGCAATCCAAATGGATTGATCGGGGATGTCGCCAAAGACGAAAAACCCCAGCAACGCCGCCCAAATCAGGCTGCTATAATCCATGGTCAAAACGACACCGACCGGGGCATGCCGCAGCGCACTGGTCAGCAATATCTGCGCGGCGGCCCCTGTGAAGCTCAATCCTGCTATGTAGAACCATGCCGCTGAATGGTGATTGCCGCCGAAAAACATCATTGCGGCGCTTAATGGGATCAGCGAATTCAGACTAAACCAAAATACGATTGCCCCGGTGGTTTCGGTGCGCGACATCTTGCGCAACTGGATTGTGACCGCCGCCGTCATGATCGCTCCGCCCAGTGCAATCAGACTGCCCGTTAGCATGACCTCGCCGTCAGGTCTGGTGGCGATGAGAACACCGACAAATCCGATCAAGATGGCGCTCCAACGGTACAATCCCGTCGGCTCGCGTAATAATGTTGCAGCAAGCAGAGTGGCAAAAATCGGTGCAGCAAACCCAATGGTGGTCGCATGGGCCAATGGCAGCAGCGTCATTCCTATAAAATTAAGCAGCATGCCCGAAAGCCCAAGCGTCATTCGCAATGCATGAGCGCCCGGCTGTGTCGTCTTTATCGACGCCAGATCATTGTTCCACCAAAGCCAAATGGCCACAGCCGGCAATCCAGCCAACTGCCGCCAAAAAAGACTTTCGGCGACGTGCACTCCACTCTGGCTGGCGAGCTTCACGAACACAAACATGATGCTGATCATCACCATCGCGGCCAATCGCAATCCAATGCCCAGCGCGATCCGGTCAGCCGGAATTTGCGATGCGGGATCATTATGGGAATGAGAAATTGTTGCAGGATCGATCATTGCATGGCGGTAAGACAAAAGCTTTGGCTTGACCAATGCATTGTCGCCAACCAGAGGGCGATTGGATGAACTGGTTAATCGAAATCTGGGACGATCATTTTTGGATAGCGGCCGCGTGTTGCTGCGCGGCTGTAGTAGTTTTCAGCTCACAGGCCGAGCGCCGCCGAAACAAGCGGACGCGAATCGAAGACGTCGGCTTTATGCCTTGGACCGCGATCACCGTTTTCGGCGTATTGCTAACCGTGCTGGCAATTGCATTTGCAATAAAGTCAGAGGCAGGCCTCTAGAGGCAGGCCTCTAGGAACGGTTGATCGAACCCGAATTGGCGCGCTTTCTCTAATGTGTAAGGACGCACGCCGCCGGGAACAAATTCACCGGTGATTTTGCCCTCGGCATCCTCGCTGCGATATTCGAATTTGAACAATTCCTGCGTTACGATAACGTCGCCTTCCATACCGATAACTTCGGTAATGTGGGTAACCCGGCGTGAACCATCGCGCAGACGTTTGATCTGTACAATCAAATCAACTGATTCGGCAATTTGGCGGGAAATGGCTTCTTTGGGGATCTTGATATCACCCATTAGAATCATATTTTCCATACGGCCCAAACATTCGCGCGGGTTGTTGGCGTGAAGCGTACACATTGATCCATCGTGGCCAGTGTTCATCGCGGCGAGAAGATCGAAACATTCTGCGCCACGAATTTCGCCCAATATGATGCGATCCGGACGCATACGCAGGGCGTTTTTGACCAAGTCACCAATCGTAATCGCGCCGTCACCTTCCAAGTTCGGCGGGCGTGTTTCCAGCGGCAACCAATGCGGTTGTTGCAAACGAAGTTCGGCAGCATCTTCGATGGTCAGAACGCGTTCGCCCGGATCAATCATCTTGGAAAGCGCGTTGAGCATTGTTGTCTTACCGGAGCCTGTACCTCCCGAAATAACGATGTTCATCCGGCAGGCACCGGCGATTTTCAACGCCGTGCACATTTTTTCACTCATCGCACCCCAGTTTTTGAGCATGTCGAGAGTGATCGGTTTTTCGGAGAACTTACGAATCGAAATCGCGGTGCCGCGCAAGCTGAGCGGAGGAACGATGACGTTTACCCGTGAACCGTCTTTTAAGCGGGCATCGGCCAGCGGTGTAGTTTGGTCAACGCGGCGGCCCACCTGGTTCACAATGCGCTGGGCAATCTGGAACAAATGTTCTTCGTCGCGAAACTGGATCGGCGCAATTTGCAGCTTGCCGCCTTTTTCAATATAGGTCTGCAATGGCCCGTTGACCATGATATCGGAAATATCCGGATCGCTCAGCAATTCTTCAAGTGGCCCAAAACCAAGCAGCTCGTCGACCAGCACTTTTTCGAGCACGAACTGCTCACGGCGGTTCAATGTCAACTTCAGTTCGGCAAGAACTTCCAGGATGATGGGCCGAAATTCTTCGGTCAGCTCTTCTTTGTTCAGCGTCGATGCGGCCTCTGGATCAACACGCTCCAGCAAACGGGGCAGCACTTGCTCTTTGATTTTGTGAACGGATGCCTCAAAACCCTCTGCTTGCGGTTGTTCAGCGTTGATACCGGTCGCGCGGTCAGTCAACCTTGACATCGCATCCTGTTGCTTGGGCGATTGCGCCATAGCGCCGGGCAAGTCGGCATCACTAATTGGCGGAAATTGTTCACCACCAGCGTGACCGGAATGACCGGCAGCGGGTGATCTGTTCCCACCAGTCATCGAACGCGCCACGCCAAAATTGGGCTTTGATCCTGTTAATCCTGGTTTCTTGCCAAATGCGCTCACAATCGGTAGCTCCGCTTTTCAATTTTGATGAACTTGGCCTAACTGAAAATGGTGAACAAAAAGGTAAGAACTAGGTTAACTCTCATTTTTTAGGATGCTATCTGCATTCATTCGCGCATGATCCATCCTGCAAACTATCCGCTTTGGAATTTTCGATTCAAATGCAACATTTCGGCCGCAACGGCTTTCTCTTTGCACTATCTGGCTTTGGTCTGCTTTCTGCCGGGGATGGCGTAATCAAATCTATGGCTGGCGAATGGCCTGGTCCGGCTGTTGCCGCTTTGCGCTTTTGTATCGGAGCGATCGGGCTGGCCCTTATATTGTGGATCAGGGAAGGGCGATCGGGCTTTAAATTACCGCTGCCAAAGTTTCAGCTGTTGCGCGGCGTTGGCTTGGGCGTATCGTCATTATGCTTCTTTTCGGCGATTTATCTGATGCCATTGGCAGAAGCAGTGGCGATACAGTTTACGTGCCCGATGATGACCGCATTAATCTCCGCGATTTTTTTGGGCGAGCGTACTTCTAAGACAACCTGGATCGCCAGCGCCGTGGCATTTGGCGGCGTAGTGCTCATCTTGCGGCCAAATTTGGCGATATTGGGATGGGCTGCGTTCTTGCCATTGGGCGCCGCGTTTTCAATGGCGCTCGTCATGATTGGCAACCGCGCGGTTGTCGGAACTGGGTCCGCGTTGCTGATGCAGTTCTTAATCGCGGCGATATGCGCGCCCTTGTTATTGATGGCAGCGACCATTGGTCATTTCAGCGGCATTACTTCCCTGCAGGTCAATATGCCAGACTGGTCAATAATCGCCCGCTGCGCTCTGGTCGCTGTGACCGCCAGTATCAGCCACGCTTTGGTGTATCAGGGCACCATGCGCACATCTGCCGCACAAATTGCGCCCGCTGTGTTCATCCAGATTTTGATCGCAATCGCTTTAGGGGTGATATTTTTTGGCGACCTTCCCGATATGCTGTCGGTCATTGGGTCGGCGATCATAATATTCGGCTGGCATTTTTTTGTGGCGGTCAAACGCGGTGATAGAGAATGGGTTAGGCGTTGATGGCTCAGGGGTGGACAGGCACAAAAAAGCAAAGCGCGCCAATTTGAGCAGTCTGCTTCGGTTTTCTCTTTGGCAATTTGCCTTTTTTCTGCCACAAAGAGAGATTGTCATAAAATGGTCGCACGCCGGTAGTAAATAGGAAATTTAGATGAATCAGGTCGCTGGGGAAATTTCCTCTGCAATAGATTTGGTGCCGCTCAACAAGGCGGAACGAGCGAAGGCGTTTGCCCACCGCTCGCGCATATTATTGTTGTTTATGGCGCCGTTACCCGAGATGATCCTAGCGTTGGGATTTGGAATAATCGCCGTGCTTTTGGGTCATAGCTTCGATCTGCAAATAATTCTTCCGGCGAGCAATGCGCTACAATTTACTGGCATGAGCTATTCGGTGCCGATATCGCTGATCTTTGCGCTGGGTTTGTTCATGATACTGACAAAGCGAAAGCTGAGGCTGACCTATTATCTCGTCGCTACAATAGCTTACACTAGTATATTGGTCGCACATTTTAACGTGAAGATGTGGATGAACATCGTCAATCCGTGGCGCTGGGATGCGCTGTTTTGGCGCGGAGATCAAGCGGTACGGCCATTGATTGACGCATCATACCGGGTTCATGATTTCGTCGGCGCGGTATTGCCTGCTCAAAACCATCTCTATCTGTTCGCGTTTCTTGCGATGTTCGGGTGCAGTATCTTTGTGCATTCAATGCGGCGGTTTATCGTTTTCCGGAAAGTCATATTTACCGCAATGCTGGTGCATGTGCTGGGTGCGCTTAGTTATTTGATTATGCCAGCGGTCGGGCCGTTTATCTATGAAGCCGGGGTAAACGCGCTGGAAACCGCGCGCCAGGAACATATGTACGCAAGTTATCAGGCGTTACTTGCCGGCGGTCGGCCCTGGATTAACAGTGAGGGCAGCCAATATCTGTTGGCCGCAGTGGCAGCTATGCCATCGTTGCACGTCGCATCATCGGCGGTTTTTGTCTATTACGCGTGGAAACATGAACGTTGGCTTGGCTGGTGTTATTTGCCGTTGTTCGGATTCATATTGTTTGAAGCGATGGCCACGCGGTGGCATTATTTTGTCGATGTAATCGCAGGTATGGGACTTACCGCGTTAGCAATAGCGATTACCGCCATCGTGTTCCGCCCGATTGAAGCCCATCACGCGGCGCATACTTAGAGTTAAACGACCTCAGATTTAGGCGACGCTCTCGGCCAATATGGTCAGGCCTTTGTCGCTTACTTCGGCAAACCCGCCGGTGATTGTTAGGCGTTCGGGCGTTGCGCCTGCGCTCGTGTAAATTTCCAGCTCGGCGTTATCGCGGATCGTGCTCATCATCGGGCTGTGGCCCTCAAGTACGCCAAAATCACCCTCACTGCCGGGGACAACAACCATGTGCACGTCTTCGCTGCGGACCAGACGTTCTGGGGTTACGAGTTCGAATTTCAGCATCGCTTGTTCCTCAAATCTTTCTCCCCTCCACTTCAGGGGAGGGGCAGTGAGACTTGGGATGGCGCAGCCAGCCCTAGTCGCAGCGGGGTGGGGCATTGAGGCGCAGCTTAATGCTGACACCCCCACCCCAACCCCTCCCTGAAGAGGAGGGGCTTACTTACTTTAAGCCGCTTCTGCGGCCATCTTTGCGGCTTTGGCAACGGCTTCTTCGATGCCGCCAACCATGTAGAACGCGCCTTCGGGCAGGTGATCATACTCGCCCTCAACAACCGCCTTGAACGATGCAACGGTGTCTTCGATTTGCACGAACTTACCGGAAATGCCGGTGAAGACCTCGGCAACGTGGAATGGCTGTGACAAGAAACGTTGGATCTTGCGAGCGCGGCTGACCGTCAACTTATCTTCTTCGGACAATTCATCCATGCCCAAAATCGCGATGATGTCTTGCAGTGATTTGTATTTTTGCAGCGTTTCTTGAACGCGGCGGGCGGTGTCATAATGCACTTGGCCCACAACATCCGGCGTCAAAACGCGGCTGGTCGAATCGAGCGGATCAACCGCAGGATAAATGCCGAGTTCGGAAATCGCACGGTTCAAAACGGTGGTCGCATCCAAGTGGGCAAACGACGCGGCAGGTGCAGGGTCGGTCAAGTCATCTGCAGGAACGTAAATGGCTTGCACCGATGTAATCGAACCCTTGTTGGTCGATGTAATCCGTTCTTGCAACTGGCCCATGTCCGTCGCCAGCGTCGGCTGATAACCCACCGCCGAAGGAATACGGCCCAGCAAAGCAGACACTTCGGAACCGGCCTGCGTAAAGCGGAAGATATTGTCGACGAAGAACAGAACGTCCTGACCTTCGACATCGCGGAAATATTCGGCGATAGTTAGGCCGGACAAAGCAACGCGGGCACGTGCGCCGGGAGGCTCGTTCATTTGGCCGAATACCAGTGCAACCTTGGAACCTTCAGGCGTAGGCTTGCCGTCTTTGTCCTTGGCAATAACGCCTGCGTCCAAAAATTCGTGGTACAGATCGTTACCTTCACGCGTGCGTTCACCGACGCCCGCGAAAACCGAAGTACCGCCATGGCCTTTGGCGATGTTGTTGATAAGTTCCTGAATAAGCACGGTCTTGCCAACGCCAGCGCCGCCGAACAGGCCGATCTTGCCGCCCTTTGCATAAGGCGCGAGCAGATCAACAACCTTGATGCCGGTGACAAGAATTTCGGTTTCGGTCGACTGGTCAACAAACAACGGAGCCTCTGCGTGAATTGGCGCAGTCGTTGCCGCGTTTACCGGGCCTTGTTCATCAATAGGCTCACCGATCACGTTCAGGATGCGGCCCAATGTCATCGGGCCAACAGGTACGCGGATTTGACCGCCAGTATCGGCGACAGGCTGACCGCGGGTCAGGCCGTCGGTTGCGTCCATGGCGATGGTGCGCACGGTGTTTTCGCCCAGATGCTGCGCGACTTCCAAAACAAGGCGGTTGCCATTGTTTGTGGTTTCCAGCGCGGAAAGGATCGCAGGAAGCTGTCCTTCAAACTGCACGTCAACGACGGCGCCGATGACTTGCACAACGCGGCCGGTCGCGGCGGAGGTTGCTTTCTTAGCCGCTGGGGCCTTCTTGGCGGCTGCTGGCGCTTTTGCTGCGGCTGCCTTTGGTGCGGCTGGTTTCTTTGGGGCGGTTGCCATTTTCTGTCTTCCTTGCCTAGGTAACTATCTGGTGAATATCTTAAAGCGCTTCAGCGCCGGAGATGATTTCTACGAGTTCGGTGGTAATCGCGGCTTGACGCGTGCGGTTATATTGGATGGTCAGTTTGTTGATCATGTCGCCCGCATTGCGCGTTGCATTATCCATCGCGGTCATTTTGCTGCCCTGCTCCGACGCCGCGTTTTCGCGGTTGGCGCGCAGCAATTGGACCGATACGTTGCGCGGCAACAAATCGGCGAGGATTTCTTCCTCATCGGGTTCATATTCAACCGATGCGCCAACGGATGGAACGCTGCCTTCTTTGGCGGCGACGGCAACGGGCATTAACTGGATCGCGATTGGTTCCTGTGTCAGCACCGACACGAATTTGCTGAACAATAAATGCGCGACGTCAAATTCGCCATCCTCAAACCGTGCGGTCAAGTCTGCGCCATATCCTTGAACATCGGCAAAGCTTAGCTTGCCCAAATCGCCGGGTTCGATTTTGTTGATGATGTCACCCCGGTATGTCCGTGACAATTGGTCATTGCCCTTGCGGCCAATGGTGTAGAATTTCACGGTCTTGCCAGCGGCGCGTAGCTCTTCGGCTTTTTTGCGGGCAAGGCGGACGATGTTGGTGTTGAACGCACCGGCAAGACCCTTGTCCGATGTGCACACAACCAGCAAATGCACTTGGTCTTTGCCGCTGCCTGCCAGCAATTTCGGGCTTTCGGGGCCGATGGAAACCTTCGATGCAACGCTGGCAACGACGGCTTCCAAACGCTCGGCATAGGGACGCGACGCTTCGGCGGCGTTTTGCGCACGTTTCAGCTTGGCGGCGGCCACCATCTTCATCGCCTTGGTGATCTTCTGGGTCGATTTGACCGAGTTGATCCGTATTTTGAGGGCCTTTAAGCTTGCCATCTCATTCCCTTATTAAACCGTAGTGCTGAGCCTGTCGAAGTACGCCTAGCAGTGAAACGCCCTTCGACATGCTCAGGGCTACGGTTTTGTTCGAACTAATTACGCAAAATTCTTCGTGAACTTATCAAGCGCCGCAACCAATGCCTTCTTGGCATCGTCGCCCAAATCCTTGGTGTCCCGAATAGTTTTCAGCACGCCTGCATGGTTCGCACGCATATCGGTCAGCATCGCTTCTTCGTAACGGGTTACATCGGCGGCAGGAATACCATCGAGATAACCGTTGGTGCCCGCAAAGATCGAGCAGGTTTGCTCTTCAAATGGCAGCGGCGAATATTGCTTTTGCTTCAATAGCTCGGTCAGGCGTGCGCCGCGATTAAGCAGTTTCTGTGTGGACGCATCCAGATCCGAACCGAACTGCGCGAACGCCGCCATTTCGCGGTATTGTGCGAGTTCCAATTTAATCGAACCGGAAACCTTCTTCATTGCCTTGGTTTGTGCCGCCGAACCGACGCGGGAAACCGACAGGCCGACGTTAATCGCAGGACGGATGCCTTGATAGAACAGATCGGTTTCCAAGGAATATCTGGCCATCGGTGATCGAAATCACGTTGGTTGGGATATACGCCGAAACGTCACCAGCCTGCGTTTCGATGATCGGCAACGCGGTCAAAGAACCGCCTCCGTTTGCGTCGCTCATCTTTGCGGCGCGTTCCAGCAAACGGCTATGCAGATAGAACACGTCACCGGGATACGCTTCACGGCCGGGAGGACGGCGCAGCAACAATGACATTTGACGGTAAGCAACGGCTTGCTTGGAAAGGTCATCATATACGATCACAGCGTGCATGCCGTTGTCGCGGAAGTATTCGCCCATCGTCACGCCGGTATAGGGCGCAAGATATTGCAGCGGAGCAGGTTCAGACGCAGTCGCCGCGATTACGATGGTATATTCCATCGCGCCGCGTTCTTCCAATGCCCGAACGATCTGGGCCACGGTCGAACGCTTTTGGCCGACAGCAACATAGATACAGTACATTTTCTTTGACTCGTCGGTTCCAGCGTTCACTTCCTTTTGGTTCAGGAAGGTGTCGATGGCGACGGCGGTTTTGCCGGTTTGACGGTCACCGATGATCAATTCGCGCTGACCACGGCCAACAGGAACCAGTGCGTCCAAAGCCTTCAGGCCGGTTTGCATCGGCTCGCTCACGCCTTGGCGCGGGATGATGCCGGGGGCTTTTACTTCAACGCGGCCGCGCTGAGTGGTTTTCAGCGGGCCCTTGCCGTCGATAGGGTTGCCAAGGCCGTCAACAACGCGGCCCAGCAGCTCTTTACCGATAGGAACGTCAACGATGGTGCCGGTACGTTTTACCGTGTCGCCTTCACGGATTTCGTTATCCGAACCGAAAATAACCGCACCGACATTGTCTGCTTCAAGGTTCAGGGCCATGCCCTTAATGCCGTTGGCAAATTCGATCATCTCGCCGGCTTGAACATTATCAAGGCCGTGAATACGGGCGATACCATCGCCAACCGAAAGCACGGTTCCAGTTTCCGAAACTTTTGCTTCGGTGCCAAAATTGGCGATTTGATCTTTAATGACCTTGGAAATTTCTGCGGCACGGATATCCATGTTTAGCCTTTCATCGCAGTAGCGAGGGAGTTGAGACGAGTTTTAATTGAGCTGTCGATCATCTGGCTGCCAATTTGGACAACCAAGCCGCCGAGGATCGACGGATCGACTTTAGCGTTGATGGCAACATCGCTGCCAACGCGTAATTTGAGTTGCGAGGCCAGCGCCTTGCTTTGTGCGGCGCTTAGCGGACGGGCCGAGGTAACTTCGGCGGTCACTTCGCCGCGATCATTGGCCGCCAACATTGAAAACGCATCGGCAACCGCTGCGGTTTCGCTCAACCGGCGGTTCTGCGCCAATACGCCCAAAGTGTTTGCAGTTAATGCATCCAGCTTCAACGATTTTGCAACCGCAGCGATCGCGGCTTTAGCGGCTTCACGCGAAATAACCGGGTTGATCGTCAGCGCCTTTAACTCGGCCGATTCGGTTAGCGCAGCTTTCACCTTGGCCAAGCTCGCTTCAACCGCAGATACTGATTTTTTCTCAGCCGCAAGCGCGAACAACGCCGTAGCGTAACGCCCTGCCAAGCTTGCCGAAATGCCGCCGGAATTTCCCACGTAATAAGGTCCTTAAAATCAGACTGAAATTGTATTGTGAAGGAACCAGCGCAAAGGCCGATTCCATTCGGTCGCCGCGCGGTTAGCATCGGTTGTGCTGCGATGCAAGATAGGGATTGGGATGTTGATGGCAATTTGATCTGGTAAGTTGTCAGTGAGCCATTATTTTTGTGCATCGCTGACATTTCTCCTTTGTGCCTTTGTGCCTTTGTGCGATTTCATTTTTCCTCGCGCAAAGGCACAAAGGCACCAAGAACGGGAGTTAGAAGCAGATGATCAAAATGAAAATGTCCGATGGCGCGGAAATCGCGGTCTATCATGCGCAGCCTTTGGGGGAGCGCAAAGGCGGGCTGGTGCTTATTCAGGAAATATTCGGTGTCACCGATCATATCCGCGAATTGTGCGATGAATATGCCGCCGACGGATATGAAGTATTGGCGCCCGCTTTGTTCGACCGCGAGCATCCGGGATTTGAGGCGGAATATAGCGGCGGCGATTTTGAACGGGCGGTGGAATTGGCGCGCAGCGCTGCATCCGTTTGAAACCAGCCTGTCTGACGCGCAAACATGCATCGATGCGCTAAAAGGCGTTGATGGTTTTGGGGGACCGGTTTTCATCACCGGCTATTGCTATGGCGGGTCGGTGGCATGGGCGATGGCAGGGCGCAGCGATGATCCTCGCCGCTGCGTCCTGCTATTATGGCAGCATGATCCCGACCGTATATGCCGACACCGCGCCAAAATGCGCCACCATCGCGCATTTCGGACGCTATGATACCGGAATACCGATGGAGGGCGTAGAGGCCTTGATCGCCAAACAGCATCCGACCGCACAGATTTTCGTCTATGACGCCAATCACGGTTTCAACAGCGACCGGCGCAAGGATTATCATGAACCCAGCGCCGAACTGGCGCGGGAGAGGACGCTGGGGTTATTCGCGGCGTGCGGCGGATAGCGCGTTATTGGCGGTCAAATGAAAGAGTTATTGACCAATATAACATCTGATAATATTCCCGGAACCAATCCGATGCGGATTTTACAGGGGGAGGTTCACATGATTACGAAATTTACGACGTCCAAAATGTTGCTGCTAAGCGCGAGCGCGCTCTTTTCCAGTGCCGTAATGGCGCAAGATAGCGGCATTACTGCAGCAGTCCCGGCAGCAGAAGCTGCCGTCGTGCAAACGGTCGCGCCAATGGCTGTAGCGGAAATTGCGACTGTAATATTGCCTGCTGGAACCGCAGTAAACTTTTCGATGGATCGGGCATTAGCGTCCGACAAGCGCGAGTTCGCAAAGGGGGAAAAGAAACCTGCAAAGGATAAACGCCGGATCAGCAATCCCGGCGATGTCTTCAGTATGACAGTTTTGAACGACGTCAAAGCGGGCGATCATGTCGTAATTCCAAAGGGCGCACGCGGTACTGGCGAAGTGCTGACGGTTACCGGCCGTGGCGGCTTTGGCAAATCGGGTAAAATCGAAGTCCGTTTGAACAGCGTTGCCGTTGGCGACAAGGTATACGGTATGGAAGGCACGCACCTTCAAAAAGGCAAGGGCCGCGGCGGTGCAGCTGTTGCCGGTGTGATCCTCTTGGGGGCGCTTGCGGGCGCTTTCATCAAGGGCGACGAAGCTGACATCCCGGCAACCGCCGAACTGATGTTCCGCACCAAAGAACCGATCACGGTTGACGTACCAAAATCAACATCGGTCGTCGAAGCAGTTAAAGATGCGGTAGCTGCTGCAGTGCCGACAACGTAAAAATTATTAGGGGAGCGCGGCCCGATCACGGCGCCGCGCT
>CAWDID010000016.1:0-109618 GCA_963802245.1 uncultured Alphaproteobacteria bacterium
CAGAAATGGAGGGCGATGCGTGCGGCGTTGGCTTGATCGCGGCAACCAATGGCAAAGCTTCGCGCCGCGTGGTGGCGAGCGCGATTGATGCGTTGAAGGCTGTGTGGCACAGGGGCGCGGTTGACGCCGATGGCAAAACGGGTGACGGCGCCGGGCTGCATATCGACTTGCCTGAACGCTTTTTTGACGATGCGATTGCTCACAGTGGTCACCGTCCGATGCCCAACCGCTTGGCCGTTGGCATGGTGTTCCTGCCGCGCACCGATTTGGGCGCGCAGGAGAACTGCCGCACTATCGTTGAGGCGGAGATCATCGACGCTGGCTATACCATCTATGGCTGGCGGCAGGTTCCGGTCGATGTGTCGGTGATCGGTGACAAGGGCCAGGCAACACGGCCCGAGATTGAGCAGATCATGATCGCCGGACCAATGCCCGACGATGTCGATGCAACCGAATTCGAGAAGAATCTATACCTCGTTCGCCGCCGGATCGAAAAGAAGATCATCGCCGCGCAAATCCGCGATTTTTATATCTGTTCGCTGTCGTGCCAGTCGATTGTGTATAAGGGCCTGTTCCTGGCCGAGAGCCTGTCAATATTCTATCCCGATTTGCAGGACGAACGTTTTACCAGCCGCGTCGCGATTTTTCACCAACGGTATTCTACCAACACATTCCCGCAATGGTGGTTGGCGCAGCCCTTCAGGGCGCTGGCCCATAACGGAGAAATCAACACGATCCGCGGTAACCAGAACTGGATGAAGAGCCACGAGATCAAGATGGCGAGTATTGCTTTTGGACAACATTCCGATGACATAAAGCCGGTTATTCCGGCGGGATCATCGGATACTGCCGCATTGGACGCGGTATTTGAAACGCTGATCCGGTCCGGCAAGGAAGCACCGACGGCAAAGTTGATGCTGATCCCCGAAGCCTGGCAATCCCATCCGAATATGCCTGCTGCACACACTGCGATGTACACGTACATGGCCAGCGTGATGGAACCTTGGGATGGCCCTGCCGCGCTTGCCATGACCGATGGCCATTGGGCGGTGGCAGGCGTTGACCGCAACGCGCTGCGGCCATTGCGCTACAGCCTGACAAACGACAATCTGCTGATCATCGGTTCGGAAACCGGCATGGTCGTGGTTCCTGAATCGACGATAATTGAAAAGGGCCGCCTTGGTCCGGGGCAAATGATCGCGGTCAATTTGGACGAAGGCGCGCTGTACCGCGACAATGAATTGAAAGACCGGATCGCGGCTGAGCATGATTATGCGGCGTTGGTTGGCGGATTTCGCACGATAGATGACTTGCCTGTCGGCCCCGAAGCAAGGCCAACTTGGTCGCGCGCTGAATTGACCAAGCGCCAGATTGCGGCGGGCATGACGCTTGAAGATATCGAAATGATCCTTGCCCCAATGATCGAGGATGGCAAAGAAGCCATCGGATCGATGGGTGACGACACGCCGCTTGCGGTGATCAGCGACAAGCCGCGCCTGATCAGCCAGTTTTTCCGTCAAAACTTCAGCCAAGTCACCAACCCGCCGATTGATGCGTTGCGTGAACGCCATGTGATGAGCCTGAAAACACGGTTTTCAAACCTTGCCAACATATTGGAGGAAAACAGCCAGAACGGCGACGTGCTGGTGCTTGACAGTCCCGCGATGAACAATGCGGATTATCACAAGCTGGAGGGTGCATTCGGCAAACTCGCCGCAACGATTGACTGCACTTATGAAATCGCCAGCGGCCAAGAGGGCCTGCGCGCTGCCATCAAACGCATCCGCGAAGAAGCCGTCGCCGCCGTCCGTTCAGGCAAAAGCGAGCTGTTCCTAACCGACGAAAATACCGGGCCGCAGCGCGTCGCGATTGCGATGATATTGGCCGCCGCCGCCGTCCACACGCATTTGATCCGCAGCGGATTGCGGAGCTATTCGTCGATCAACGTGCGCGCGGCGGAATGTCTCGACACGCATTATTTCGCGGTATTGATCGGCGTCGGCGCAACCACGGTCAATGCCTATGTCGCCGAAGCCACCATCGCCGACCGGCATGCACGCGGATTGCTGGGCGAGCTTTCGTTGGTGCAAGCGACCGAAAATTACCGCACGGCAATCAACGAGGGCTTGCTGAAAATCATGTCGAAAATGGGGATTGCGGTTATCTCCAGTTATCGCGGCGGCTATAATTTTGAGGCGGTGGGCCTGTCGCGCGCGCTGGTGAATGATTTCTTCCCCGGCATGCCGAACAAAATCTCTGGCGAGGGATATGCCTCACTCTATCTGAATGCCCGCGACCGCCACGCCGATGCCTATGAAAGCGCCATTGTCAGGTTGCCCGTCGGCGGGTTTTACAAACAGCGCAAGGACGGCGAGGAGCATGCGTATTCGGCTGGCCTGATGCACTTGCTGCAATCCGCCGTCGCCAATGACAGCTATTCGACTTACGCGCAGTTTGTTGCCGGGGTGCGTGAATTGCCGCCGATTTATTTGCGCGATTTGTTGGAGTTTAATTTCGCCGCTGACCCTGTGCAAGTCGACGAGGTGGAGGCAATCACGGAAATCCGCAAACGGTTCGTGACGCCGGGAATGTCGTTGGGCGCGCTTAGCCCAGAGGCACACGAAACGCTCGCCATTGCGATGAACCGGATCGGCGCAAAGGCCGTGTCTGGCGAAGGCGGGGAGGACAGCAAACGGTTCAAGCCCTATGCCAATGGCGACAATGCCAACAGCGTCATCAAGCAAATCGCATCGGGCCGCTTTGGCGTCACCGCCGAATATCTGGGCGCGTGCGAAGAGATCGAAATTAAAGTGGCACAGGGCGCAAAGCCCGGTGAAGGCGGACAGCTGCCCGGGCTTCAAAGTCACCGAAATGATCGCGCAAGCCTTCGCCATTCGACGCCCGGCGTGACGCTTATTTCGCCGCCGCCGCATCATGACATCTATTCAATCGAAGATTTGGCGCAGCTTATTTATGACCTGAAACAGATCAATCCGCGCGCACGGGTTTGCGTTAAATTGGTCAGCGCGGCAGGCATCGGCACGATTGCGGCGGGCGTGGCAAAGGCCCACGCCGACGTGATCCTGATCTCCGGCAATGTCGGCGGTACCGGCGCATCCCCGCAAACCAGCATCAAATATGCGGGTACGCCTTGGGAAATGGGGCTGAGCGAGGCGAACCAAGTGCTCACCCTCAACGGCCTGCGCCACCGCGTTAAACTGCGCACCGATGGCGGACTGAAAACCGGCCGCGACATCGTGATCGCGGCGATATTGGGCGCGGAAGAATTTGGCATCGGCACGCTCAGTCTGGTCGCGATGGGCTGTATCATGGTCCGCCAATGCCACAGCAACACCTGCCCCGTTGGCGTTTGCGTGCAGGACGAGGCGCTGCGTAAAAAGTTTGGCGGCACACCGGAAAAAGTCATCAACCTGATGACCTTCATCGCCGAAGAAGTCCGCGAAATTCTGGCCAAGCTTGGCTACCGCTCACTCGACGAAGTGATCGGCCGCACCGAATTGCTGCGTCAGGTTAGCCGGGGTGCAGAGCATCTCGACGATCTTGATCTCAACCCGATTTTCGCCAAAGTCGATGCACCGGATGCAGCCCGCCGGTTCAACATCGCGGGCAATCGCAACGAAGTGCCCGACAGCCTCGACGCGCAGATGCTGCGCGACGCCGCGCCGGTATTTGAACGGCGCGAGAAAATGCAGCTGACCTATAATGTCCGCAATACCCACCGCGCCGTCGGTACCAGGCTGTCGTCGGAAATCACGCGGCTTTATGGCATGAAGGGTCTAAGTGATGGCCATGTCCATGTCCGCCTGCGCGGCAGTGCGGGGCAATCTTTGGGCGCGTTCCTGTGCCAAGGGATCACGCTGGAGGTGTTCGGCGATGCCAATGATTATGTCGGCAAGGGATTGTCTGGCGGCACGATCATCGTCCGGCCCACGGTCAGCAGCCCGCTGCAAAGCCAGAATAACAGCATCATCGGCAACACCGTACTTTACGGCGCGACCTCTGGCCGGTTGCTGGCGGCAGGGCAAGCAGGTGAGCGTTTCGCTGTCCGCAATTCCGGCGCACATGTCGTGGTCGAGGGCTGCGGCGCAAACGCGCTGGAATATATGACCGGCGGAATGGCGGTTATCCTTGGCAAAACCGGCGGCAATTTTGGTGCAGGGATGACCGGCGGCATGGCGTTCGTCATGGACAGCGACAATAGCTTTGAAATCAACGCCAACCCCGACAGCATAGTTTGGCAACGTCTGGACAGCGCGCATTGGGAAGGCGAGCTCAAATCGCTGATCGAAGCGCACGCAGCCGCCACCGATAGTGCATGGTCGAAATCGATCATCGACGATTGGGATTTGCGACGCGGCGAGTTTTGGCAAATCTGTCCGAAGGAGATGCTAACGCGGCTTGCCGTGCCATTGTCCGACACAGAAACAGCAGTCGCGGCGGAGTAATACGCCGTTACAACTGTTTACCAAGATTTCGGCAAGCTGAGCGCGTTGTTCAGCTTTGCCTAAGCTTGGCGTTGCTAATACCCCGCTACCGGCAAAGACTTGTCGGCGCTTCTGGCCTGCTGTGGCTGGATTAAGACGAATAGGTAGATGCAAATGCGACCCACCATATTGTATGCCCGGCTATCCCTTGTTGCTATCGCTACGGCTGCCATTGCGGCCACACCGGCGATGGCCAATGCTGAAATCGTGTACCTTGCCGGAACCGGCGAAGTTGCAGACGCCAATGCTGAAGATGCGGTTGCCACCGAAACCGCGGCACCAGCGAACCCAGCGCCAGCCGCAAACGACGCCACAGACGACGTTGCGGCCACAGATGCCCCGCAACCGAAACGCGATGCAGAAGCGGAAATGTTGGCAATGGGTGACAGGCTGGCCGATCCCGATTTGCAGGACGGCGTCGCCTATATGGCCGAAAAAATGGGTGAGACAATGATGCGCCTGCCCGTTGGCAAATTTGCCTCCGCAATCGAAAAAGCGCGCCCCGGCACAGTCCGCAAACGCATGCGTGACAACACGACACTGGCCGATTTGGCTGGCCGCGACGCCGAAGATATCCCCGCGATGATCGGCAAAGAAAGCCGCACCGCGATGAAAATGATGAGCGGCTTTACCAAAGCCTTCGCCAGCATGATGCCCGAGTTTGAAAAACTGGGCCGCGAAATGGAAACGGCGATGGCGGATATAAAGGCAAAGCGCCGCTAAATTTACGAGCATCCATTCGATCAGGATCAAAAGTTTGAGTAGCTGATCGGTATGTATCTAGCCATTGCCGATCAGTTTCGTCGCGCGCCGGAGCGCTGGGTCGCGGATCCGGAACGGGGCGGGTGCAGGGTCCTTCATTGTGACCCTGCACCACGCGCATCAACAGTATACAGTTTGGCCCCTTCCCTTTGCGCTCTTTCCTTTGCGCTCTTTCCTTTTCTGGCAATCCCCCGTAACAGGACGCCATGTGGCATCTTTACCAATTCCCCCTTTGTCCGTTTTCCCGCAAGGTCCGCTTACTTCTTGGTGAGAAAGGCGTTGCGTATAGCTTGGTGCGTGAAAATCCGTGGCAGCAGCGCGACGAATTCTTGCAGATGAACCCGGCTGGACGCACACCTGTGATTACCGACAATCGCGGGCTATTGCTGTCCGACAGCGTTGCGATCACCGAGTATTTTGACGAGACCGTTGACAAGAACTCGATGATCAACGGCGCCGCCCCCTATCGCGCCGAAATCCGCCGGCTGGTCGCGCTGTTCGATCAGCAATTTTACGGCGATGTCACCGCGCCGCTGATCCATGAACGCATGACCAAGCGGCTTGTTCACCGCACACCGCCCGATGCAAAGGTGCTGCGTGAGGCGATGAAGCTGGCCAATGGACACATGGACTATATCGACTATTTGATCGACCACCGCGCATGGATGGCGGGGTCGACGATGAGCATGGCCGACCTTGCCGCCGCCGCGCAAATATCTGTCGCCGATTATCTTGGCGGGATCGATTGGACCGGGCACGAGCAGACCAAAGCATGGTACGCGATGTTCAAATCGCGCCCCAGTTTTCGGCCTTTGCTATCGGAACGGATGGAAGCGATCAGCCCGCCTGCGCATTATGAACTGGTCGATTTTTAATGCGGGGTGCGCCGTTTAAGATGATAGCGATGGCTGCAATGCTGGCCGTCACCCCGATCATAGCAAAGGAGCCCGATATGCATCACGCCAAAGGTGAGTTTGAGGTCAATTTGACTAAGGTCAGCGCCGATGACGAGGCGTTGATGCGCATGTCCATCGGCAAGCAATTCTCAGGCGATCTGGTCGCAGACAGCATGGGCCAGATGATGGCGGGCGGTGTTGAGGCCAACGGCGCGCGGGTGTATGTCGCGCTGGAAACGGTAACAGGCGTGCTGGACGGAAAATCAGGCAGCTTCATTCTGGCCCACCGGGGCACGATGACGAAAGACGCGCAGGCATTGTCCGTCATTGTCGTTCCAGATTCAGGTACGGGCGAATTGACCGGAATTGATGGCACGCTGGATATACAGATTACCGGCGGCAAACATTATTATACGTTTGATTATACGCTGCCTTGGGGCGGATAGTAGCAGGGCTGAACGTATTCCAGAACCGTAGCCCTGAGCCTGTCGAAGGGTGTCTCCCTTACATGCACCCTTCGACAGGCTCAGGGCTACGGTTATTGTGTGATGTCCGATCTCACCCCCGAACCGCACTCAAAATATAATTCAGCGCCATATTGCCCGACAGGTGCAAGCCTTTGCTGGGCGAGTACGCGATCCCGGTCATCGCGGTAACGCGCATCCCGGCGTCCGTTAGCAAATCCGCCATCTCCTCCGGCGCTAAAAACTGGTCCCAATTGTGCGTCCCGCGCGGAACCTGACCCAGCCGTTCCGCCGCCTCAACCAAGAGCAATCGCGATGCCGCCGTGCGGTTGGGGGTAGATAGCAACAACAATCCATCCGGTTTCAACCGCGCCACAAGCTGCGCCAAAAACGCTGCTGGATCAGCGACATGCTCGATCACTTCCATCAAAGTCACGATATCGAACAAGCCAACCTTCTGCTGCGCCAGTTCGCCCGCAAGGTAATCTATATCCAGTCCGCCAGCCTTCGCATGCGCCGCTGCAACCGCGATGTTTTCGGGCGCAGCATCAACGCCCGTCACCGCGCCGCCCAGCCGCGCCAATGGCTCACACAAAAGTCCCGCGCCGCAGCCGACATCGAGAACAGTTTTCCCTGCCAACGGGTAACGCGCCGAGCGATCGCCGCCAAAATACGCATCGATCGCGCTGCGAATAAAGCTCAGCCGCACCGGGTTCAGCTTATGCAGCATCGCAGAGGACCCTTTGGGATCCCACCAGTCCGCAGCCAACCCGCCAAAATGCGCGGCTTCATGCGCCAATATCGTGGCAGTTCTCGTAGTATTTTCGGTCTTAACTGCGCTTGCGTTTGTCATTTGATAACCTTATCAGGCGGCAACGCTTTGCAACAGCCCCAAATGACAGGATAACGCAAACCCCATGGCGCGGATCGTAATGAAATTTGGCGGTACGTCGATGGCTGGGACACAGCGTATCCGCCGCGTCGCACAAATCGTCAAGGCGCAGGCCGAACAGGGCGATGATGTCGCCGTCGTAGTGTCTGCCATGGCGGGTGATACCGACCGGCTGGTAAATTTTTGCCGAGAGGCCGACGCGTTATATGACCCCGCCGAATATGATGTCGTGGTGTCCAGCGGCGAACAAGTTACCGCCGGATTGCTGGCCATGACATTGCAGTCCCTTGGCTGCAAATCGCGCAGCTGGATGGGTTGGCAAATGCCGATCCACACCGACGCCGCCCATGCCAAGGCGCGCATCGGCACGATTGACGCAGAGCGACTTTCGGCCAGCATGGCGCGCGGCGAGATTGCGATTATCCCGGGCTTTCAGGGCCTAACCGATGATAACCGCATTACCACATTGGGACGCGGCGGATCGGACACGTCGGCGGTGGCAATTGCGGCGGCGGTCAAGGCCGACCGCTGCGATATCTACACCGATGTCGACGGCGTATACACCACCGACCCGCGCATCGTGGCGCGCGCGCGCAAGTTAAAAGCCGTCACCTACGAAGAAATGTTGGAGCTGGCCAGCGTCGGTGCAAAAGTGCTGCAAACGCGCTCTGTCGGCCTGGCGATGAAAGAGAATGTGCGCGTGCAGGTGCTGTCATCTTTTACTGACGAGGCCGCGCCTTCGGCCAACAGCATCCCCGGCACATTGATTGTCAGCGACGAAGAACTGGAGAAAATGGACGTGGAACGGCAAGTTATAACGGGCATCGCGCACGACAAGAACGAAGCAAAAGTGATCCTGACCCGAGTGCCCGACCGCCCAGGCGCGGTCGCCAACATCTTCGCGCCATTGGCCGAGGCGAACATCAACGTCGACATGATCATCCAGAATGTCGGCCGCGACAAGGGCGAGACCGACGTGACCTTCACCTGCCCCATGGCCGATCTGGTCCGTTGCACCGACATATTGGAAAACCGACGCGAGGCGATAGGTTTCAACCGCATCATATCCGACACCAAAATCGCCAAAATCAGCGTCGTCGGCGTCGGTATGAAAAGCCACGCCGGCGTCGCGTCCACAATGTTCAGCGCGCTTGCCGACCGCAAGATCAACATTCAGGCAATCTCAACGTCCGAGATTAAGGTCAGCGTGCTGATTGACGAGGACGAGACGGAATTGGCGGTGCGGGTGTTGCACACGGCCTATGGGCTGGATGCGGAGTGATAAATTTGTTCGCGCAGAGGCGCAGAGGATATACTTTTGACACAACTAGGGCGTAGCAAAGACGAAATCCTCTCCTCTCCAACCCCTACGCAATTTCTCTTGCCCAAAAACCGGTTACGACGTTAGGGCAACCGGTATGACAAAACTAAATCACCTTATGCAGCGCGGCACGGAATTCTTGGGATGCGAGGTTGCGATTATGTGCGGCGCGATGTCGTGGGTGTCGGAGCGCAATCTGGTGTCGGCGATCAGCAACGCGGGCGGGTTCGGAGTGATTGCGTGCGGCGCGATGACGCCGGAATTACTGGACGCTGAAATTGCCGCGACCAAAGCGATGACCGATAAACCTTTTGGCGTGAACCTGATCACGATGCACCCGGTGCTGTTCGATTTGATCGATGTGTGCACGCGGCACAATGTCAGTCACATTGTGCTAGCCGGGGGCTTGCCGCCCAAGGGCAGCATCGAGGCGATCAAGGAACACGGCGCGAAGCTGATCTGTTTCTCGCCCGCATTGTCACTGGCCAAAAAATTCGTGCGGTCGGGCGTTGATGCGCTGATTATCGAAGGTAACGAGGCGGGCGGACATATCGGCCCTGTTGCAACATCAGTGTTGGCGCAAGAGATTTTGCCCGAGATGGCGGAGGCTGTTCCAGTGTTTGTGGCGGGCGGCATTGCGCGCGGCTGCGCCATTGCCAGTTACTTGGAAATGGGCGCGTCGGGCGTTCAGCTGGGCACGCGGTTTGTGTGCGCCACCGAGTCCATCGCCCACCCGAACTTCAAAAAAGCGTTCCTGCGCGCCAATGCCCGCGACGCGGTGGCCAGTGTACAGATCGACCCCCGCCTGCCCGTCATCCCCGTCCGCGCGCTGAAGAACAAGGGCACCGAAGAGTTCACCCGCACGCAGGTAGAGGTTGCGGCCCGGCTTGATGCGGGCGAGATCGACATGCACGAGGCACAAATGCAGATCGAGAAATATTGGGCAGGCGCACTGCGCCGCGCGGTGATCGACGGCGATGTTGAAAATGGCTCTGTTATGGCCGGGCAATCGGTGGGCATGGTGCAGGTCGAGCGGCCCGTGGTAGATATTATCGCCAAGCTGGTGGGCGAGGCGCAGGACGCGTTAGCGCGTTAGGATTTGGGCCGATTGAAGTCCTCCCCTCATAGGGGAAGTTTTGGAACATATTGTATCTATCCCCCCAAACAATCCGGCTTGCCAATATCGCACCCCATGCGCATATCGGTGCAATGACTAAAACCCCACCCGACACTGAAAGTAACACCGCAATATCAACCGAGGGTCTTACCCCGCTCGACCCGCGCCATATCATTGTCGCGCGGATCAGCAGCGCAATAATTACGGCCGTATTCGTAATCGCTGCCGCAGTACTGGAGTCGGCACAACTGGCGCCGCTCGGCACGTTCATTGTCCCTGCAATCTTGCTCGCGTTCTTTTATACGTGGGTCGTACCAGCACGCAAATACGCGCGTTGGGGCTATCACATGAGCGGCGACAGATTGCGGATCGTGCGCGGCTATATGTTTTACAGCGACACAATCGTGCCGCTTGGCCGCATTCAGCATATTGATGTCGAACAGGGCCCGATCCAGCGGCCTTATGGTATTGCGACGCTACAAATGCATACGGCAGGCAACCATAACAGTACCGTCAGTCTACCTGGCCTCGCCCATGAAGATGCTCTGGCCATGCGCGAGGCAATACGCGCCCACATCAAACGTGACGCGCTTTGACAGGCGCGGCTGAGCCATTGCCCGGTGGCGGCATGCATCTCAACTTTGCGGGATTGTTCATTGGCTTTATCAGCGGCCTGCCCGGATTATTCCTGCCCCTAGTGGCGGTACTGTTCGGCGCAGGCCGAAGCGACACCGGCGTCTTTTTCATGCCCTTCATCATTTTAGCTGTAATCGGTGCGTCGCTGTTTTTTCGCTGGCTGGGGTGGACCCGCTTTCGGTATTTTACCGGCGAGGAAGAAATCCGCATCGAAAGCGGCTTGATCAGCCGGACTGCGCGTTCGATCCCTTATGAACGCATTCAAGATGTCAGCGTCGAACAGAAACCGTTGGCGCGGCTATTTGGACTAGGCGAGGTTAAATTTGAAACCGGCAGCGGCGCCGGTGACGAAGGCAGACTGAGTTTTGTCAGCATCGCCGAGGCAGAACGGCTGCGTGAATTGGTACGTGCCCGCAAGTCCGAGATCATTGCGGATGTGCCGTTGGACACATCACCTTTGCCAGCGGCGGAAATGGCCCAGACCCCGCCGCTGTTTGCAATGAATATAAGCCGCGTATTAACACTGGGATTCTACTCATTCTCGCTGGTAATCTTTGCTGTTTTGGGCGGCGCGGCGCAGCAGCTTGATTTTCTAATGCCGTTTAATGTTTACGACATCGGCGCTTGGCTCGGCGTGGCAAAGGATAATGGTTCCATACTGAACGGCATCGGTTTGGGTCAGCAAATTTTTGGCGCAGTCGCCGCATTTCTGGCGCTGATCTTGATCGGAACAATCACTGGAATGATCCGTACTTTCCTGCGCGAATATGGTTTCAGGCTCGACGAAACACCAAAAGGATTTCGCCGTCGGCGCGGATTGTTGACTCTGACAGATACCGTCATGCCCATCCACCGTGTGCAAGCAGCGACCATTCAAACCGGACCCATTCGCAAGCTGCGCGGTTGGTACGCGCTGAAATTTGTGAGTCTGGCCGCCGATAGCAATACCAAGAAGGGTGAAGACAGCGACCACGCCGCCGCACCATTGGCGACGATGGATGAAATAGCGTGCATCTTGGGCGCAGCGCAAATTGACCGCGCCGACCCGCATTTGCCGTTCAAGCACGGCCAATTTGACTGGTGGCTTATACAATTCGCATTGATCGTGATCGTTGTTTTGGGCGCCATGGCAGTGTTGGCATTGGCGGCGGATGCAGGCGCAAAGTCGCTGTTTTTATTGCTGCTGCTGGCCTTTGCCGCCGTGACCTTTTACTTTCAATGGCGCAATAACAGCTATGCGCTCGACGCAGATCAATTGTTCGTTCGGCAAGGTTGGTGGCGCGAACGATTGACCATTGCACCGCAAGTAAAAGTGCAAACTGTCGAGATCCAACAAGCCCCCCTCGCCCGCCTGCGCGGCCTTGCCAGCATCCAATTGGGCATTGCAGGCGGAACGCTGGAAATCATTGCGCTACCGATTGCTATGGCGCGAGACATTCAGGCGCAGATTGCAGGCGTAATTGCCAAGGTGGACTATTCGCGCATTGGACCGCGCGGCGAATAGAGCCGAAGGCAGTTACCTCATCCTGAATTCATTTCAGGATACATATCGCGCATTGGTGCTTGTAATGTAGGATTTATTCTGGGAACGAAGGGCAGATCGCTTGTTTAGCGGTTTGGCTCTTTGACATTGTTGGCGGTTAAATTACGCTCTTTCACGACCAAATCGGTGAAAGCAAAACCCTACAAAAAACCACGATGTAGGAAATAATCGAACTTTATCCTTTCGCAAAATGTCAAAATAGGCGTCAATCTTGTCAACTAGGTGTCAACTTGACGGTTTTGGGTCTTGGGCTGTGTAGGCACTTAATTGAACCACTCTCCTTCTCGGTTCGTGGTCCAATTAAATGGCATCTGCTTTCGTGCTACCCTAATCTCAGATATCGCGGCCATCATCCAATCGGATCGTGTCGACAACACCATTGGACGTGGCGCAGTTGAATTTGCGGTCACTATCGCTCAATGTGCCGATTACTTGCCAACCGGAACCTTCACGCGTCACCGAATCGATCTCTCCTACCCGGGCGTTATCGCCTGCTTTTTGTTCGGCCGCGCGGGCGCAGGCGTCGACAGCAGCGCCGACATCATTGCCGCTATTGTAACTGCCGCCGGGCACTGCATCGCGAGTGTCTTGGCGGCTATCCTGGGGGTACTGGTTTGGCGGATAGCGGTCTTGCGGATAGCTATCAGGATATTGATCGCCCTGCGTCCGGCGCTTGTTCTTGTTCGATTTGCTGGCGATGTCGGCAATGATGGCAATGCCGGCCAATATCCCGATGCCAGCGGCAATATCGCCAGCGTCGATCCGGTCGCGGTGGCGGTGGCGGCGGCGATAATCGCTGCTGGCTTGCAATAGATCATCTCCCGAAACATTCTGGACGGATGAAATGGAACCGGAATTGGCAGCCAAAACCGGGGTCGTAGATGTTGCGAGCAATGCCGTAGCGGCACAGCCAAGCGCAATACTGCGGATAGTGGTCATTGTAAAAGTCTCCCTTGTTGCCCGAGGCGTCACCCTCATGTGTATAATATGAAAGGTTCAGCCTGTCACCAAGCTGAACCGTTTCATTCTATCCAATGCGGATTAGCGCCATTGATCCAGACCTTTGTAGCGGACGTCCACAACGCGGCCACGTTCAACATAGCAAGTGAACCGGCCCTTGTCGTAACCACTTTCGTATCCGCGACCACGATAGCTGTTGCCTCGGTCATAACGGTCATTGTTACGATAACCGTCACGGACAACGATCTTACCCGCGACCTTATATCCATAACGGGTGCGCTCGATATCGCGGATTTCGGTTACTTTGGCGCCGTTATAGCGGTTTGAATAGCCTTCTACGGTGCGGACACATTGGTTCACTGCCGAACGGCTGCCATCGCCGCGTGAATTGCCATAATCCCGGTCGCCATAACGCCCGTCTTGGTTACGATTGTTGCGATCATTGTATCCCCGGTCATCATAGCGGTCGTCATAACGGTCATTGCCGCCCTTTGACGAAAGCACCGCCGCAATGCCGCCCAATATCACTGCACCTGCAATGACTTCGCCTGCGGTAATACCATCGCGGTCGCGGTTAAAATCGCGCGCTTGTACAGGTACCGACATACCAACCAAAGCTGCGGCTGCAGCTCCTGCGCCGATAACATTTTTGGTCAATTTAATCATCTTCATTCTCCTGTTTGTCAGTGGCTAATTTCCCTCTGACATTGCCGGAATAGATGATTCGTTCTTATCGATTGCTGAATTGACTTGTCAGCTGTTGTTCATAAAAAATCGACATTTGATGAATAGATGTTTGCCATATCAATTTGGCGCAATACGAAAACCTGTTAGTATCAACGGGAAATATGGGAGAATCTAATGAGTTATTTTGCAATTGCGTTGGTTGTTGCCGTGGTCTTGTTCCTGTTCATGGGCATCACCGTCGTTCGGCAGGGATTTGCATACACCGTCGAACGTTTTGGCCGTTACACGCACACCGCCCAACCTGGTTTTAACTTTATTATGCCCATCGTAGACCGGGTTGGCCGCAAAGTTAATGTGATGGAGCAAGTTCTCGATATTCCAGGACAAGAGATTATCACCAAAGATAACGCTATGGTTGGCGTCGACGCGGTGGTGTTCTTTCAAGTGCTCGATGCGGCCAAGGCCGCGTATGAAGTTTCTGATCTATATGTCGCGATAATGCAGATAACGACAACGAACTTGCGGACCGTAATGGGGTCGATGGATCTGGACGAGACGCTGTCTAAGCGTGATGAGATTAACGCACGGCTGTTGTCGGTTGTCGATCACGCCACCGGCCCGTGGGGCGTTAAATTGACCCGGGTTGAGGTAAAAGACATACGTCCACCCGCAGACATATCGAATGCAATGGCGCGGCAGATGAAAGCAGAACGCGAAAAACGCGCTCAGATTCTCGAAGCCGAAGGTATGCGCGCTGCCGAAATTTTGCGCGCGGAAGGCGAGAAGCAGGGCCAGATTTTGCAAGCCGAAGGCCGCAAAGAAGCGGCGTTTCGGGATTCAGAGGCGCGTGAACGTGAAGCCGAAGCCGAAGCAAAGGCCACGCAAATGGTATCTGCCGCAATTGCTTCAAGCGGAACCCAGGCGATCAATTACTTCATCGCACAGAAATATGTCGAAGCCATTGGCCAGTTTGCCACTTCGCCCAATGCCAAAACTATCCTGTTCCCCGTCGAGGCGACGCAGTTGATGGGAACATTGGGCGGAATAGGGGAATTGACCCGGGAAGCCCTGAGTGGAAATGCCCTGAACGGAAATGTATTGGGCGGAAATGATGTGAAGAAATGATTGAAACTTTTTTGCAATCCATCACGCCGCCGTCGCCCTGGTTCTGGTTGAGCTTGGGCGTTGTGCTCGCCGGCATTGAAATGATCGTGCCCGGATTTTTTCTCATCTGGCTTGCGCTCGCCGCTCTCGTCACCGGGTTTGTAACTTTGCTGTTCTCGCTAAGCTTTCCACTGCAAATGACGCTTTTTGCAATATTGGCGATCGGCATTGTCTATGCCGCGCGGCGCTGGCTCTTGCAAAATCCGATACAGTCCGACGATCCGATGTTGAGTGACCGCGCCGGGCGATTGATTGGAGAGGTCGTGACTGTCGTGGAAGCAATCAAGAATGGCCAAGGCCGCGTCACTATCGGCGACAGCCAATGGGCAGTGAAGGGTCCGGATACCTTGGTAGGCGGACGGGTGCGGATAACTGGAAATCAGGGCGGCGTGTTGGTGGTGGAGGCGGTTTAGTTAACCACAGCGCGCTATTTGAGTCTCGCTTCTCCCCATTCGATCCATCCGAACGGGCGTGGGGTTTTGGGCATATAGTTTTTATCGGCATGCGCGATTGCAAATCCAGCGGCCTGATAAGCGCCGGTTACCGCCCGGGTTAAATGGCAATTGCCGCCGATCCGGCTCCAAATCGGTTCGATCCGGCGCTGCCATTTTTGCACGTCGGCGTCGGGAGCTCTGCCATGTTCCAGAAACAATATCTTGCCGCCGGGCCGCAATACGCGGCGCATTTCGGACAAGACCTGTGCCTGATTATCAACCGAGCAAAGGGTGAACGTCACCAACAACGTATCAAAACTGGCGTCGGCAAAAGGCATGTCTTCGCCAATACCGCCGCGAATATCCGCCTGCATCCCCTTTGCCTGTGCAGCCTGCAATGATCGTTCCAGCAAGCCGGGTGAAGGGTCCAGCCCGGAAAAGCTGGTTATCTTCGCCGGATCGTAAAACTGCATATTGATCCCGCCGCCGCAACCCAATTCGAGAACGTCACCCGATGCTTGTGGCACAATCCGGCTGCGCGCTTTCATAATTTGCGGCTGCGCGCACGCACAGCCAATCAGCTTGGGCACCATTACCCTGTCCCACCAGCTTGCCGGGCGGGGTTGCCAATCAGCGTTCATCATCATGCGTCTCCTGCTTTTTTCACTTTAGTTCCAACCCGGTCCATTTCGCCAAGAATGCATAGATATCCGAATATTCAGCGATAATCTTATCCGTCGGTTTGCCCGTTCCGTGGCCTGCGCGGCTTTCAATGCGAATAATCTTGGGCTTTGGTCCCGTTTCTGCGGCTTGCAGCGCGCTGATATACTTAAAGCTATGCCCCGGCACAACGCGATCATCGGTGTCGGCGGTGGAGACGATCACCGCCGGATAATCGACGCCCGATTTGATGTTGTGATAGGGCGAATATGTCAGCTGCATTTTCAGATCGGCCTCTTTCGACGGATAGCCATAATCATCGACCCAGTAACGCCCCGCCGTAAACCGGTCGAACCGCGTCATGTCCATCACGCCCACCGCCGCGTGTCCCGCAGCGAACAAATCAGGCCGCTGGTTCAGTGATGCGCCGACCAGCAAGCCGCCGTTGGAGCGGCCCTCAATCGCCAACTTGCCCTTTGCAGTAATGCCTTTGGCGATCAGATATTCGCCCGCCGCCGCAAAATCATCGAACACATTCTGTTTGTTCATCAGCCGTCCGGCGTCATGCCACGGTTTGCCATATTCGCCGCCGCCGCGCAGATTGGCCATCGCAAAGACCCCGCCCGATTGGATCCACGCCATCCACGCTGGCTTGAAACTGGGCGTCTGCGAGATGTTGAACCCGCCATATCCATATAGCAATGTCGGCGCGCCGCCGCTCAGGTCGAGGCCTTTTTTGTGGACGATGAACATCGGGATTTGGGTGCCGTCTTTGCGAAGGATAGAACTACTTGCCGCACATCATAATCAGTGGGATCAAAACTAAGTTTCGGCTGCGCGAACGGATGTGCTCTTGCCGGTTCTTTGAATCGAACCGATAAACCGCACCCGGTTGGTTAAAGCTGGAAAAGTTATAGAACGTCTCGCTATTGCCGGGCTTGCCCGCAAAGCCGCTCGCCGTGCCAATGGCATTCAGGCTGATTTCCTGCACCGGCTTACCCGCCAGATCGGTCATCAACGCCATAGATTTCGCGTCCTTGATATAAGACATAATCAACCGGTCGCCGACAATTTGCGCGCGGGTCAAGGTTTCGGCGCGTTCGGGGATGACGTCGGTCGAAAAATGCATCGGTAAAAAAACCTGATTGCGAGGGCAATGAGAGATCGAATGACTCAATCCTGCGCAACCCTAATTCAGGAGGAAACACGTTCCCGATCTCGGTTGATAGTTTCGATACGTCCGCACGCTACAACCTTCAATCTTGGCGCATTCTTGTTGGTAACAAAATAGAGCATATTGCCGACACCTTCGACAAGTTGCCATTCATGTTCGAGGCCTGCAATCAAGGGAAAAATGGTCCAGCTCTGGCGCGCTGCTCTTTCTGATTTCAGGGCTTTTCTTGTCGAGGGTGTCGTCTGCGTTTGACCAAGAGCTTTTACAGCGATCTGATTAGATTCTGATGCTTGGCCAGCCAATGGAATCAGGTTGATCTCGTACTTCTCATCCGTCCCCGCCGAAGACGTTATCACCGCCCAGCGTCCGTCGTGCGTCACTTCTGCGCTATGGCCTAGCTCAGGTCTATCCGGCGTTGCATACACCACCTGATCCTCCGCTTGCAGTGTGCCGATTTTGTGGAAATAAACCGTCTGATCGTAATTCAGCGATTGGAACGCCGCGCCCTCCTTAGGCTCGGCAAAGCGCGAGTATATGAAGCCATCGCCAACCCACGCGATATTGGTAAATTTCGCCCATTTGATCTCATCGGGCAGTACCTTCCCGCTCTTTACCTCAAGCACGCGGATCGTGCGCCAATCGGACCCGCCGTCCTGGATCGCGTACGCTAGCAGCTTGCCATCTTTTGACGGCACCCATGCATCGAGCGCCGTCGCGCCGTCTTTTGCCCAGGTGTTGGGATCAATCAATACACGGTCCTTGCCGTTCAGCCCGCTCCGCGCATACAGCACCGATTGATTCTGCAAACCGTCATTCTTGGTAAAAAAATACCGCTTCCCTGCCTTTTCCGGCAGGCCAAAGCGTTCATAATCATACAGCTTCTTCATCCGCGCCGCCAATACGTCCTTACCCGGCAGAGTTTTCAGATAAGCGTCCGTCACCGCATTCTGTTGCCCCACCCAATCCGCCACTGCCGGGGCAACGCGCACGTCATCCTCCAGCCAGCGATAGGGATCAGCAACTTTGATACCGAATTGTTCATCAACCACGGCGACGGTATTGGTTTTTGGATAAGAAATAATTGGATTGGAAATAATCTGTGCTCCCCCCTTAGCTTCGACACGCCAATGTTCTTTTCCATTGGCAGCATCCTCACGGGCAAACGCCACATTCGGCAACGCCGCCACAATCGCTACGAGTGGTAAGCAATAGATCCGGCGCATCAATTCATTCCTTTGGTCATTTCTTGGCAGACCCGAAATCGCGGCCATGCGCTTTTTTCCCAGAACGAAACCTACATTACAAGTTCTAATGCGTGATCAGGATTGACCAATCCGTCATCCTGAACACCCCAGCCAAGGCTGCTACATTATGTCAACCGATGCGCACAAAAAAAGGGCCGCCAACCTATCGGTTGCGGCCCTCTTCAAACCTTGTTTCAGCTCGGGCCTATTCGCCTTCGTCGCCGTCTACTTCAACGGGGCCGCTGTCTTTGCCTTTTTCAGACACGTCGCGGTCGACCAGTTCGATTACGCCCATCGGAGCGGCGTCTGAACCTCGGAAACCGGCTTTGATCACGCGCGTGTAGCCACCTGCACGGTCGGCATAACGTTCCGCCAAGACTTCGAACAGTTTCTTCAACTGGCCTTCATCCATCAAACGGCTCATCGCCAGGCGGCGGTTCGACAGGCCACCTTTCTTCGCCAGCGTGATCAGTTTTTCAACATATGGACGCAGCTCGCGTACCTTTGGCAATGTCGATTGGATCTGCTCGTGTTTGATTAGTGACGCCGCCATGTTGCGCAGCATCGCGTTACGGTGTGCGGTCGGGCGTTGAAGTTTACGATGACCAACTTTATGACGCATAAATAGTTCCTTTGTTCGTAGGGGGTCCGTGTGAGGTAACCCGATGCAGGTAGCTATTATGGCCGCTACCTATAGCCATTAAACGTATCCCTGAGCCTGTCGAAGGGCGCACATAATAGATGCGCACTTCGACAGGCTCAGGGATACGGATTGGAGAGGCGGCCGCGCAAAAGCGTGACCGCCTCTCCGAATTTCATTTAACCCAAAAGCTCTTGTTCCAGCTTTTTGGCCATTTCTTCGATGTTTTCTGGCGGCCATCCGGGGATGTCCATGCCCAAACGAAGTCCCATGCTGGACAACACTTCCTTGATTTCGTTCAGCGACTTGCGGCCGAAATTGGGAGTGCGCAGCATTTCTGCTTCGCTCTTTTGCACCAAGTCGCCGATGTAGATGATGTTGTCGTTCTTCAGGCAATTTGCGCTGCGGACCGACAACTCCAGCTCGTCGACTTTCTTCAGCAAATAGCGGTTGAGTTGGTTCGCATCGGACTCGTCGCTGCTCGAAGGAGCGGCTTGGCCGATCATTGGCGAAGACGCCGCCATCGAATCTTCGAAATGCACGAACACTTGCAACTGGTCCTGCAATATGCGTGCGGCATAAGCCACGGCATCTTCGGGAGTTACCGTGCCATCGGTTTCAACGGTCAATGACAATTTGTCATAGTCCAGCTCTTGTCCGATACGGGCATTGTCGACCTTATATGCGACCTGACGTACAGGCGAGAACAACGAGTCAACCGGGATCAAACCAATGGGGGCATCGGCAGGACGGTTGGCCACTGCAGGAACATAGCCCTTGCCGATATCGCAAGTGATTTCCATGTTCAGCGTCGCGCCTTCATCAAGATGGCAGATTACGAGATCTTTATTCATCACTTCGATGTCGCCAGAAACCGCAATGTCGCCAGCCTTAACATCGCCGGGACCCGTTGCCGAAAGCTGAAGCCGTTTTGGACCTTCGCCTTCCATTTTCAACGCAACCTGTTTCATGTTGAGTACGATATCGGTGATGTCTTCGCGGACACCGGCCAGCGAGGAGAATTCGTGCAGCACGTTTTCGATCTTGATCGATGTGATCGCAGCGCCCTGCAATGAAGAGAGCAATACGCGGCGCAGGGAGTTGCCCAGCGTCAAGCCAAAACCGCGTTCCAACGGTTCGGCGACAAACGTGGCTTTGCGTTTAGCGTCACTGCCGCTTTTCAATTCAAGCGCGGTGGGCTTCTTCAATTCCTGCCAGTTCTTAAGGTTGACTGTCATGGATATCCCCTAGTCTGTCTTTGGCGGGAACGGGTTTTAGTGCACTTGCCCGTCCGGCCGTTTATTAAGAGGAGACGGCGAATGCCGCCCCCGGATGCAAATAGCTTCGGTTAAACGCGCCGACGCTTGGACGGACGAACACCATTATGCGGTATTGGCGTAACGTCGCGGATCGATGTGATAGTGAAACCCACGGCTTGCAAAGCGCGCAAAGCAGATTCGCGGCCCGAACCTGGACCCTTCACTTCTACTTCCAGTGTCCGCACGCCGTGATCGGCGGCTTTCTTACCGGCGTCTTCGGCTGCGACCTGTGCCGCATAAGGGGTCGATTTGCGCGAACCCTTAAAACCCATGGTGCCAGCGGATGACCAGCTGATGGTGTTGCCTTGGGCATCGGTGATCGTGATCATTGTGTTGTTGAAGCTGGCGTTGACATGGGCAACACCTGCGGAAATATTCTTGCGCTCCCGCTTCTTAATGCGCTGTGGCTCGCGTGCCATATGAAATTCCTGACTTAATTAAAAACTGAATAGCTGCTTTGGCAGTGAAATAAAACTCGGTCCCGAGGGCCGCTATTATTTCTTCTTACCGGCAATCGCCTTTGGCTTGCCCTTGCGGGTACGCGCATTGGTATGCGTGCGCTGGCCACGAACAGGCAGACCCTTGCGATGACGCAGGCCGCGGTAGCAGGCCAGGTCCATCAAGCGTTTGATGTTCATCGACACGGTCCGGCGAAGATCACCTTCTACGGTATAACCCGCATCGAGTGTTTCGCGGATTGACAGAATTTCGGCATCCGAAAGATCCTGCACACGGCGGCTATGATCAATTTTCAACTTATCGGCGATTTCAAGCGCCTTGGTACGGCCAATGCCGTGAATGTAAGTCAGCGCGATGATCACGCGCTTATTTGTTGGGAGGTTAACTCCGGCAATACGTGCCACTATCTAAAACTCCTGCTCCACAAGGCGCCGGAATTGGGCCTTATCTCATCGCTGAAATACCGCACAACGCACAAAACCAGCGGACGCGAATTAAGCGCTGCTGGCTTTACCAGTTATGTGGAATGAGCGGGCCTTAATCCGAGTCGGCGATTCTGTCAAGCGGGGCAATGATGCGGCGAAGTACCGACGCGAATTTACGCTTGAAGGCCGTGTAATTGAGGCACATAGCATAGTTAAGCGTTACGGTTTGGCATTTTGGGCATGCCGCGGGGAGTGAGTAACTATGGCGAGCACAAACACTATCCGCGAAGGTTTCAACTTTGCCGGGCATTTGGTTGGTCCAGGAACGTCGGCCAAAATTGCCATTCCCGTCAGCGACCTTTCCGCCGGTATGCAGGCACAGCTGGAGGCGCGCGTATTTCACGGGGCAAAGGACGGCCCCGTTATCTTCGTCAGCGCGGCCATCCACGGCGACGAAATTATCGGCACCGAAATCATCCGCCGCGTTATGAACAAGTTGCAGCCGGAAAAAATGGCAGGAACCGTCATCTTTGTTCCTGTGGTCAACATGTTCGGCTTTATCGCACACAACCGCTATCTGCCCGATCGGCGCGATTTGAACCGCAGTTTTCCGGGATCCGGGCGCGGGTCATTGGCATCGCAGCTTGCCAACATATTCTACAGCGAAGTGGTAATGAAGTGTTCGCTGGGTATCGACATCCACAGTGCCGCATCCGGGCGCTATAATTTGCCGCAAATCCGCATCGCTTCGGGCAATCCCGAACTGAAAAAGCTGGCATTGGAATTTGGCGCGCCTGCGGTGATCGAAGCGCCGCTGCGCGATGGTTCATTGCGCGAGGTCGCACAGCGCGGCGGCGTTGCGATGCTGTTGCTGGAGGCAGGCGAAGGGTTGCGCTTCGATCCGCTGTCGGTGCTTACCGGTGTGATCGGCATATTACGGGTGATGCGCTCTTTGGGTATGCTGGGTTCAAAACGGCTTGGCAAGAAAGCCGCACCATCGGCGCAGGTTACTGACACCCGCTGGCTGCGCGCCAGTCGCGGCGGGGTGTGCCGGTTGCAAGAAAAATCAGGCGGCGGTGTGGCCGCAGGACAGACACTTGCGATCATCAGCGATATTTTCGGCGAAGAAGAAGAACTGGTCAAAGCGCCCTTTGACGGCATCATCATCGGCCACGCCACGTTGCCCGTGGTCAACCAGGGCGATGCGATAATCCATCTGGCGAAGGTCCGCGCCTTTGACGATGCAGAGGTGCATATCGACGCGATCAGCGAAGCCGTGTTGAACAATCCGATGCTGGATGAGGATGAGGTGATTTAGCGGTAAATTTTGCCTACATTACCCAAAGCCAAAAAGTGCCAAGTTGACACCTAGTTGACAAGATTGACGCCTATTTTGAATTATTGCGAAAGAAGGGCGTTCGATTATTTCCTACATCGTGGTTTTTTGTAGGATGCTGCCTTCGCCGATTTGCGGGCGAAGGACGGGTATTTAGACTGCGATGACATATAATTGCACCGTAGTACTGAGCCTGTCGAAGTACGCCTCGCCGATAAGCGCCCTTCGACAGGCTCAGGGCTGCGGTTAAGTTTCAACCTCATGTCTTCACCATTTACCGCCAACAATGTCAAAGAGCCGGCCCTATACAAGCGGCCTGCCCTTCGTTCCCAGAACAAATCCTACATTGCAAGTGCTTTACAATCGTCATTGCGAGCGGAGCGAAGCAATCCAGGATAGTATTGGAACGCTCTGGATTGCTTCGCTTCGCCTCGCAATGACGATACTTTTTTAGAGCACCAACTTTTGATTGACCCCGCTCCTAAACCCAACTTCGCTCAGCCCTTGCCTTTGGTCTTTGTCGCTCCGGGTTTGGCGTTCTTTTCGACGAATTCGATAATCTTGGTGGCGACATCCAAGCCGGTTGCGGCCTCAATTCCCTCCAGCCCCGGCGAACTGTTCACTTCCATCAGCACCGGCCCGTGATTGGCGCGCAAGATATCAACGCCCGCGACGTTTAGCCCCATCACTTTGGCCGCACGAATGCGCCGTTGAACGTTCCTCGGGGGTGATTTTTATCATTTTGGCAGAACCGCCGCGGTGCAGGTTGGACCGGAAATCTCCCGCCGCGCCGGTGCGCTTCATCGACGCCACAACTTTACCGCCAACTACGAATATCCGAATGTCGCTTGATCCGGCTTCTTTGATAAATTCCTGCACCAATATGTTCACATTCGCGCCGCGAAACGCCTCGATCACTGATTTAGCCGACTTTTCAGTTTCGCCCAATACCACGCCAATCCCTTGTGTCCCCTCCAACAGTTTAATCACTACCGGCGCGCCGCCAACAATTTTCAACACCTCGTCGGTTTGGCGCGGATCGTGGGCAAATGCGGTTACCGGCAAGCCAAGGCCGTGCTTGGCAAATATCTGCATCGAACGTAATTTGTCGCGGCTGCGGCCGATGGCGACACTTTCATTGAGCGACCACACCCCGATCATTTCGAACTGGCGCAGCACCGCCAGGCCATATTGCGTTACCGACGCGCCAATGCGCGGAATAACCGCATCATATCCGGTCAGCGTCTCGCCATTATAGAGGATGGATGGCCGGTGCGAAGTGATGTTCATCGTGCAGCGCAGCGTGTTAATGATATCAAGTTGGTGGCCGCGTTTTTCCGCAACGTCTTTTAAGCGTTGGTGCGAATAAAGCTTCGGGTTGCGCGCAAGCATCGCAATTTTCATTAATTGTCCTTTGTCACTTCTTTGGATGCCGGTTTTCCCAACATCCATCTCTTGCCGCTGTTCACCAGAAAGCCCCGGCGCAATGCCCGCCGCCCGATCAACACCGGAAATGCCATCGTGCCGCGATTGGCCAGCGTCAAATGCCCGTCCCAACTCAGATTGCCAAGGCAGAATTGCGCTTCGATGACATAGCGCAATTCTTGAACACCGTTGGAGCTTCGGATCACCCTTTGATCAGAAACAACCGCAGACAGTTTGATCGCACGCTCCGCAGTACTGGCCTTGAACCAGAATGAAACCCATAATTTCCCCGCCTTTTCGAATGCCTTTACCCGGGTGGCGTGGATCGAAGATGTTGCTGCGCCGCTGTCCATTTTGGCGTGAACATTTGTCAAACCAAGCGTCGGAATATCCACCAGTTCACACCAGCCAATTTCGGTTTTTGATTTGGAAGACACTTTCCTGCGTAATGTTCTAACAGACTGTTTCGCCGTCGCCCCGTCGTTTTGGGCGCTATTGCTATCGGCGGGCAATTAACGTTCTTTCTTTGGGTCGATGGTTTTTTTGACGCCCTCTTTGATAAATTTTTCTTTGGGCGGCATTTTGGTGTTCGCGTTCTCTTTGGAGTTGACGCCGCTGGTTGGTGCGACTGCCAGATCAGCTTCTGCCGCATCGGTATCAGCCGCATCGGTGGCGTCGGTTTTGATCCCGTCATCGGCAAGCTTGTCAATGTCGAGCGACCAGTTTGATGCCTTGTCCTCGGCCGCGCCGGATTTGCCAAACGGCTTAATCAAGCTGGCGAATTGTTCGCCGATGACCTTATCCACCGCAGGCGCAATTTCGCTTACTTTGTAACGCATATAGCCGCCGACGACATAGGAAAAACTCAGCTTGGTAAGCGGCTGGCCGTTCTTCTTTGCCGGCATGGGCTGCATCGCGACGGTCAACGTGCCGAGCACTGCTTCGGATTGCAGCGGACCAAGCGCGCCTTGCATCCGCAGCACTTTGCCGGGCTGTGCAAAAATAACGCGCATATGTTCCACGCTGCCCGCGTTTGCCGGTTTGCTGTCTGTCTGTTTACCCTGCAACAATTCGCAAAAACAGCCGCCCGCTTGTGCGTCGATAAAAAAGCCTGCGGATGATCCCGACCAGCTATGCTCTTTGCTCCAATAATCCTTGGGCGATAACAGCCGCTTCCAAATTTCATCGGGCGCGGCTTCAACCTCTGATATATGGACGACGTTGAAACCATTTTCGCCCTGCGCCTTAATTTCAGCGCTGGCGGGTGCGGAAGAGGCCAATATGCAAGCGGCCAAAATAGCGATTCTTTTCATGCCGCCTTGTACACGCCGTCCATAGCGGCGGGCAAGTTATAGTATGCTGCTTGAATTCTATCGAGGATGCTGCGTTCCCCGGCGAAGGCCGAGCGTGTGTTGAAGTTCAGAAATTACTTTTAGAAAAAATACATCGTCATTCCCGCGTAGGCGGGAATCCATCACCGGACCTGTCAAAATTACGCCAACTCGCTTAAAATTCGAGCGCAGGTGATGGATTCCCGCCTTCGCGGGAATGACGAAGTTTATGTTTTTTAGGTATTTTGCAATCTCATTGTAAGCACCGACTAGGCTTACGGCCCAGCCTTAAACTACATAAGCTGCCGTCGTTTTCGCCGCCACCTCATCGGCCGTTACGCCCGGCGCAAGCTCGATCAATTTGAACGGACTATTGTGATCGGGCCGCTGGAACACCGCCAAATCTGTGATAATCATATCGACGACGTTTTTGCCGGTAAGCGGCAAGGTGCAGGCAGGGATAAATTTCGGGCTGCCGTCCTTGGCATTATGTTCCATCACGACGATGATTTTCTTGACGCCCGCGACCAGATCCATTGCGCCGCCCATGCCCTTGATCATCTTGCCGGGGATCATCCAATTGGCGATGTCGCCGTTTTCGGCAACCTCCATCGCGCCCAGCACTGTCAAGTCAATATGCCCGCCGCGGATCATCGCAAAGCTGGCTGCGCTATCAAAGTACGCCGATTGCGGCAGTTCGGAAATCGTCTGCTTTCCCGCGTTAACCAGATCGGCATCTTCTTCGCCTGCAAAAGGAAACGGGCCAATACCCAGCATGCCGTTTTCCGACTGCAACGTCACTTCGACGCCTGCGGGGATATGATTGGCCACAAGCGTCGGAATACCAATGCCCAGATTGACGTAATATCCGTCGCGCAATTCCTTTGCGGCGCGTGCGGCCATGTCGTCACGGGTCCAGCCTGCAGCCATTGTCGTCTCGGTCATTCGGGTTCTTCCTGATTTAGGGTTAGGTCTTCAATCTCGGGGGCGGCGACGCTGGTGGGGTGGGGTACAAGGAACCACCCTTGATTCCAGAATTTGTCCAAACTGACCGCATATGCTGGGTTGCGAACATAATCGAAAAGTTCGTCAAAGTCACTTTTTTGGTCACCGGCAACCGCAGCGATGCAGTAATATTGCGCCAGATTCCAGCGGCGTTCCTGCTTGCGCAGTCCTGACTTTTCTTGCAGCGAGATCAGGTCTTCGGCCTTTATCGCGGGATTTACGCCCTGACGCAGCGGATCAAGCGTCGATGCAACCTCTGATTGGCGGCGGCTGCTGATCCAGATCAATCTGATCCCGGCGTCACGCATTTCTTCGAACAATGAACCCAGCGGCCGGGTGAGGCTTTCGTCACTATTTGCCGTCACAACACCTGCGTCCAGATCAATAATCGCCGCAAGCGGCTTTGCCTGACATTCGACTGTTTCAGGTTGCATCAACGACACCTGTTCAACCAGCACCTTTGATTGCACGCCCAGCCCTTGATCCCGCCTTTCGGCCTGTGCCAACGCATATTGCGAAAAATTCAGGTACGGGTGGCGGCTTGGTGCGGGCAATGCGCTGGCGTTCAATATCGCAAATTCATCGTTACCAGGTATTGGTAATATCCCAGGTCGGGCCGATTGCACATTAATGTCCGGCCCGCCGACTGTGACGATCGGCGGGCCCTTGTTTATTGCGGGCAACTCCATCCCGGCCTCTGCCCGGCGGGCGCGCTTTGCGGCGTCAATCCGGTTTTTTCCAATCACACCCGCAGCTGCAATTGGCAACAAGGCAACCGCGCACGCCTGCAGAGGCAATGTGCCAACCGCCAAGATGAGCAGCGCCGATAGACGCATCAGTTGCGTCCCGGTAAGCGGACCAGTTTTCGGCTACATCGTTTGCCGGTCATGCTACTTCCCGTTCCCTTACCGTCCTGAACTCGATCTTTTTATCATACGGCGCGCCCAATATTACGCGTTGCACATAAACTCCGGGCAGATGGATGCTATCGGGGTCGAGCGCGCCAACCGGAACGATTTCTTCGACTTCAGCAACGCAGATTTTGCCGCAAGTGGCCGCAGGTTGATTGAAATTGCGCGCGGTTTTGCGAAAAACCAGATTGCCGCTTTCATCTGCCTTCCACGCCTTGATGATCGACAGATCGGCAAAAATGCCATGTTCGAGAATATACTCCTGCCCGTCAAATATCTTTACTTCTTTGCCGTGCGCCACCTGCGTGCCGACACCGGTTTTGGTGTAGAAACCGGGAATCCCTGCGCCGCCAGCCCGCATTCGTTCGGCCAACGTGCCTTGCGGACAGAATTCGACCTCTAGCTCGCCCGCCAGATATTGCCGTTCAAATTCCTTGTTCTCGCCAACATAGGACGACATCATTTTGGCAATTTGTCTGGTTCGCAGCAACTTGCCCAATCCCTCGCCGTCGATCCCGGCGTTGTTCGACGCGACGGTCAATCCAGTGACACCGCTGTCCACGATCGCGTCGATCAATCGTTCGGGTATGCCGCACAGGCCAAACCCGCCTGCCGCAATCAGCATTTCGTTCGTAAGCAAACCTTGCAATGCAGCGGCGGCGCTTGGGTAAAGTTTTTTCATGTGTGTACGGGCTCCCGGCTATGTTGCGTTCCCTAACGGCAATTGCCGGTGATAACAATTGCAAGGATTATGGGACGGGCGTCAATTTGTGCAATCGGGTTAAAATTCCAAGCCCAGCAACGCGCCGAGTTCGGCCAAGGCCTGTTCGCCGCTGGTCACTTTGATGGCGGCCATGCCCAGTGCGGCTGCGGGTTTGCAGTTTATGCCCAGATCGTCGAGGTAGATGCAAGCGTCAGGTTCAACCGACAAATTTGCGCACATCATCTGGTAAATGCGCGGGTCAGGTTTGCGGATGCCAATCTTGCTGCTTTCGATGACATGGTCGAACCGCGCCATGATCGCTGCGACCGCATCAGCCTTTTCTTCGGTCATCGCCATTCCGGCGCCTTTGCCGGCAGGCACGTTGTTGGTGATACAGCCCAGAGCATAACCGCGTTGCTTTAACGTATCGAGCGCAGTCACCATAGCGGGCCTAATGGCCCCCGCCAGCACCGCGAGCACATCGCCGCCGCGCAAGTCGACGCCAAGCGCCGCAGCCTCGGCAGCAAACAGCGTATCAAACGCCGCCGCATCAATCTCCGAACGTTCAAACAGCGCCCATGCATTACCATCGGGATTGGCCGAGTTAATCCGCCGCACGCTGTCATGCGGCTGGCCCCGCTCCGCCTCCAGCCGGTTAAACGCCTCAAACGGCGACGAAGTAATTACGCCGCCGAAATCGAAGATGATTGCCGTGAAAGTAGCTACCATAGCCGGATAACTCCAAATTGATCGAATAGTTTTTTGTTTGATATTAGAGTCATTTGTTCAACTTGTGCCTGCGCTATTAACATGCGGTCAAAGGGATCTTTATGGGGAATTGACAAAAGGCCAGCATATTGAGAATGCGCCGGTGATAGCGAAATCGGAATGAAACCGGGAACACCAATTTCCTTCAAGAACCCCGTAGCCAATGGTTCGGCAAAGTCTAATTTTCCCCGGCCAAATTTCAAAGCCACTTCAAATGCCGATACCGAACTGGCAAAAATAGACGCCGATGAATTTTCGATTTGCGCGCGAACACGTTTTGACAATTGCGACGGGTCGTACAAAGCCCACAACAAAGCATGCGTATCAAGCAGGAATGTTGCCGTCACAGACTATCATTCGGATCGTCAACTTCGCAATTCCACAACGCTAAGTCCTCATCAGGAAGAGGGTCCCAAAATCCGTCCTCAAGCGGGTCCTTGCCCGGCGGAATAAGATGGGCCAGATGACCTAACACGCGCTTCTTCGGCTTCGGGGGATTAAGAGGAACAATCCTCACCACCTCTTCCTTGCCGCGCGAGATGATGACATCCTTGCCCGCCAGCACATCATTGATGAGACGGGAAAGATGCGTTTTTGCTTCGTGTACAGATACAGTCGTCATAAGTTAGTCACTTAGTCTAGTTTGTTGACTAAGTCAATATGCGCGCCTCAATATCGCAGCTTCAATCCCGGGCGTTTCCAACGCATCTTCGCCAACTGTCCGGTGCCGGATAAACAGATGTAAGCGTCCATCATGTCGTCCCCGCCCCAGCAAATGTTGGTGGTAAACACATCGGGCGTGGCGACAAACTCCACCAGATCGCCTTCGGGTGAAATCACGCTGATCCCGCTTTCGCCGATGGTGGCGACGCAGATATTGCCGCATTCCTCAACGCCCAGACTGTCGAAGAATTTGTAACCAGCCGGGCGATACACCGGAATACCCGGCCCGCCGGGGCCAGCATCGGGCGCAACTTTGCCCGGCGCTGTAATGTTGAACTTCATCAGGCGGCAGGTATAGGTTTCGGCGGCATATAATGTCTTGCCATCGGGCGAAAGGCCGACGCCATTGGGGTTGTTCGATGGAAAAATGACCTCTTCCAAAAAGCTGCCGTCGGTTTTGGCATAGAAGATGCCGACGATATCATGGGCGCGATTGACGTAATCGACCTTGCCATGGTCGGTGAACCAAAATCCGCCATGTTCGTCGAACACAATGTCGTTGGGACCGCGCAGCGAACAGCCAAAATCGCCGGATTTGTACAACACTTCCACCGCGCCAGTGGCGATGTCGATGCGTTCGATCCGTCCGCCTGAATAATCCGACGCGATGCCGTGCGGGGTCAAATAGCCATTGGCATCTGACCAATTAAACCCGCCATTGTTGCAGCAATATAATTTCCCATCGGGGCCGACCGCCAATCCATTGGGTCCGCCGCCGGTATAGGCAACTTTGGTTTGTGTGCCGCCGGGCGCAACGCGGGTAATCTGGCCGCGTTCGATCTCGGTAAGGATGATGCTGCCATCGGGCATGGCAACCGGGCCTTCGGGAAAGCGCAAGCCGGTCGTGACGATTTCGATATCGCTCATAATCAAGAATCTCCTCTTATCTCTGCGTTAGTTATGCGGTTGCCGACCTGATATGGGAAGAACAAATTGGCCGCTTGACCTTTTTGCACGGCACGTGCGACATCATGCGATGAACCAAACCGACGGAGAGGGCCAATCGTTACCGCGTAAGTCGATGGGCCTTTGGACAGCATTGGCGCTGGTCATGGGCAGCATGATCGGATCGGGCGTATTCCTGCTGCCCGCCAGCCTGGCACCATTGGGATGGAACAGCGTGTTCGGTTGGTTGATAACCGTCGCAGGCGCGATGTGCGTGGCGGGTGTTTTTGCCAAGCTGGCAAGGAATTTTCCCGAAGCGGGCGGACCATATGCCTATACCCGCCATGCGTTCGGACCTGCACCTGCATTTGCCGTTGCTTGGGCGTATTGGATATCGATGTGGGTCGGCAATGCTGCGATAGCAACCGGCGCAGTCAGCTATCTCAGCCGCTTGTTCCCCGTGCTCGGCGACACCGGAAATTCGGCGATAGCGACAATCGCGATCATCTGGTGCTTCACATTCATCAACTTACGCGGCGTCGCAGCAGCTGGTAAAGTGCAATTGGTCACAACGATCATCAAGCTGGTGCCGCTGCTTGCCGTCATCATTCTGGCATTTTATGTCCTCGCCGGGCAAGGTACCTCGGTGATCCGGCCGTTCGATAGCAGCGAGCTTAGCTTGGCCAGCATTTCCGCCGCAACCACGCTCACGCTTTGGGCGATGCTCGGCCTTGAAACCGCGACTGTTCCGGCGGATAAAGTGGCTGACCCCGAACGCACGATACCGCGCGCAACTTTGTTCGGCACGGCGGGCGCGGGGATTATCTATATCATCGTCTGTTCAGCGGTCGTGTTGATGTTGCCGCCCGCTCTCACCGCCACGTCGCCTGCGCCATTTGCCGATTTCGTTGAACGCTTTGGCGGTGCGGACGCCGGCGTCCTGATCGCTGCATTCGGTGCGATCAGCGCGCTGGGCGCTTTGAATGGCTGGATAATGGTGCAGGGCGAGCTGCCCGCCGCAATCGCCCGCGACGGCCTGTTCCCGGCATGGATGGCGAAAGCGGGAAAGCATGGCGCGCCGGTTTATGCCCATATCGTGTCCAGCAGCCTGCTGACTATCGTGTTGATGTTCAACTTCTCCCGGTCGATGGCGTCGCTGTTTGAATTTCTGATCCTGCTGACGACATCGGTGGTATTGTTCATGTACCTGTGCTGCGCCGCTGCTGCCGCCCGGTTGATGTTTACCGGCCAGATCAAAGCCACGCCGATATTTATCGGCGTCGTGATCCTTGCTTTAATCTATTCGGTTTGGACGGTGTACGGCGCGGGTACCGAAGCATTATTATGGGGCCTATTATTGCTGATTGCTGGCATTCCGATTTACGCCGTTGTGCGATGGATGAAGCCATAACCGAGCTTTAAAGTTCGGCCCCTAAACTGAAATCGTCATTTCGTTCAATTCAATCGCCTGTTCGGGTTGCAGATGTCGTTCGAGCGACGCGGCGATGGCTGCGGTTATATCGCACTGCATCGTCAGCAAGTTTGACAATCCATGGTCAAAGTTTTTCGACCAGATATGGATGCCGTCTTCGGCGTCAATAAGCTGGGCCGTAACGCGCACCCAGTCCCCGGCAATGCGCACGCTCCCCTCGATCAAGGTCGCCACCCCTAGCTCGCGGGATATCTGCCGTGCGTCAATATGGCGGCCGGCAAACGCAAAGCTGGATGTGCGCGACGACACTTTCAGACCCGCTGTGCGTGACAGTGTGTTGATCAGCTCCTCCGCTAATCCTTCACCCAAATAGTCCAATTGCGGGTCGCCGGTCATGTTGACGAACGCCAACACAGCGACTGAATTGCGCATTTTGTTGCCCTGCACGCGCAGATTATCGGTGTTGCCCAAATCCAGCCGGTAGCCAAGTCCGCGGACTGTACGCAGCAGATCGCCGTCATCACCAAGCACTTTGCGCAAGGCCGAAACGTGCACCTGGATGGCGTTTTCTTCCACGATCATGCCGGGCCAAACCACATCCATAAGCTCGTTCTTGGTAACAAGCGCACCTTTTTCAGCGGCCAATGCAGACAATATATCGAGAGCTTTGCGGCCGATCGGAACCGGACAGCCATGCAGTTGCAATTGCCGGTATGGCTTCAATGAAAAACGCCCGACGACGACTTCAGTTTCTTCCATAGGTCCGATCCACAAATAATTACAAAGGGATAAAACTACACTCGTGCGACCAAGGGCACGTTTGATAACAGAAAAGCCGAAAATCGTCGACAGGTTTCGCCTTTTTCAGGAAAACTTCAGGGTAACTTAATGGCAACGCCAAGGAAAATTATCCGGCGGCAGGCTATCAAGAGGCATAAGGAATATCAACAGCGGTCGCCGCTCGTAACCCCCGATAATGGAAGGTAAGATCATGAATTTAAAATCAAAATTTGGCCTCAAGATTGCCGCCCTCTCCTTTGTGGCAGCAGCGACCATGGCCGCCCCAATCGCCGCGCAAGATACTTTGGTCAAAGGGAGAATTATTCCCAAAGATCAAGTTGAAGAACGGGTTGGATTTGGCGATCTTGATTTGCGCGAAATCAGTGATCAGAAAATGCTGGTTTCCCGCGTCTGGAAGGCCGCACGCAATGTCTGCGACGAGGTTTATAAGGGTGAGCTGTGGGAAGATAAATTCAATAGCCGCTGTCCTCACCGCAGCTTCAGGAACGCAAAACCACAAATAACAAGTGCCATCGCAAACGCCCAAAACGGCAGAAGTGTGGCGATGAATTTTGTCGTATCAGCGGGCCGGTAAACAGTATTGCCGATTAAAGACCTAATCTGTGCACGAAATGATCGATAGCTTCATCTAACCAATATTAGGAATCTATCGTAAACTTTCCTCATTCCTGTACCCGCAGGGATGAGGATTTGTTTGTGAACTATGACGCCCTGACAATCTGCCCCCTTACAATGCGGCCAACAAACTCCTAAACAGTCGGCTCACTCCAACAACGTGAGAGTTTCCATGACCGCCGCATATCCCACCGACCTGAAATTCTACATCAACGGTACTTGGCGGTCGGGGGGTGGCCGTGACGTGCACAAGGTGGTCAACCCCGCGACCGGCGAGACGCTGGCGGAATTGCCGCTGGCCACGGCGGCTGATCTGGATGAAGCGCTGGAGGCGGCAGCGCGCGGGTTTAAGGCGTGGCGCGCCACTGATGTGAACGAACGCGCCGCGATTCTGCATAAGGTCGCAGACAATATCCGCGCCCGCGCCGATGCCATCGCACCGTTGCTGACAATGGAGCAGGGCAAGCCGTTATCCGAAGCCAAGGGTGAAATCCTGTCGTGCGCAGGTGTGTTTGACTATTTTGCCGAAGAGGCAAAGCGCGCCTATGGCCGCGTGCTGGTGCGCCCCACTGGACAGCGGACATTGGTGTTGAAACAGCCCATCGGCCCGGTCGCCGCGTTCAGCCCGTGGAATTTCCCCGTTAGCCTGATGAGCAAAAAACTCGCCGCCGCATTGGCCGCCGGATGCTCGATTATTTCCAAACCGCCCGAAGAAACCCCGGCTTGCACCAGCGCATTGATGCAATGTGTGGTTGACGCCGGTGTGCCCGCCGATGTCGCACAAATGGTATACGGCGTGCCCGATATGGTCAGCCGCCATTTGATCGCATCGCCGATCATCCGCAAAATCAGTTTTACCGGATCGGTTCCCGTCGGCAAGCATCTGCTCAAGCTTTGCGCCGACGGTGTGAAGCGGACGACGATGGAGCTGGGGGGGCATGCACCAGTGCTGATCTTTGACGATTGCAATCTGGAAAACGCGATGAACCTGGCTGCGTTCACCAAGTTTCGCAACGCCGGACAAATCTGCATCTCGCCGACACGTTTCTATGTGCAAGAGGGCGTGTATGAACGCTTTGCCGCTGGCTTTGCCGAACGTACGGCAAAAATCAAAGTCGGCAATGGTATGGATATAGATAGCGGCATGGGGCCGCTCGCAAACGACCGCCGTACGCCCGCGATCGAGGCACTGGTTGAAGATGCCCGGGCCAAAGGTGCGAAAGTGTTAACCGGCGGCATGCGGGGAAGCAGCGCAGGGGGTAATGCCGGAAATTTCTATGCGCCCACAGTCCTATCCGATGTACCGATGAACGCCGATGTCATGGACAATGAACCCTTTGGCCCGGTCGCCCTTATCCGTCCGTTCAAGACCATGGATGAAGCGATTGAACAGGCCAACCGCTTGCCATTCGGCCTTGCCGGATACGCCTTCACCGAAAATGCGCGCCAAGCCAACATGGTCAGCGATGCGATGGAAGTTGGCATGGTCGGCCTGAATAGCTTCGTCATTTCCGCGCCCGATGCTCCCTTTGGAGGCGTTAAAGAAAGCGGCTATGGCAGTGAAGGCGGGCCAGAGGGACTGGATGGATATCTGGTTACCAAAGCAGTGCATCAATATTGACGCGCCTGATCGCAGCAAGCGATGCCGATTTCACCGCGCTAATCGACAACCTCTTATCCGGTGACAGCCAAGTCTGCGGCTTTTCAGTTGCAAATGGTGGAATCGAAACAGCCGAAGTTTTGCTGATGTTGAAAGGCCTTGCAAATAATGTGCGACAGGATTTCAGTCCAGCTGCTTGGTTGATATTAGAAAACGATCATATTGTGGGCATGTGTTCTTTGATATCTGCGCCGGATGCCGATGGTGCGATTGCTGTCGGCTATGGCATTGCCGCAGGTTATCGCGGCAAAGGTATTTGCAAACGCGCCATTGCAGTATTGGCCGATTGGGCGCGCAATCAACCACATCTGTCCGTAATAACCGCTGAAACCGCTATCAGTAACGGGCCTTCGCAAGGGGTATTAATGCAAAATGGTTTCGTTAAATCAGGGGAAAGGCACGATAATGAGGATGGCGAGCTTTATTGCTGGCAGCTGCGCGTTGATTGACTGGTAAGCCTATGACTTTATCCTATTCGAGCGCAAATAAGTGCGCGTATGAAACAGCCACTTTATCTGGTCGCGGGCTGTACCGCATTGGCACTGGGCGTGATCGGGATACCTTTGCCGCTACTGCCAACTGTGCCGTTCTTGATTTTGGCGGCATTTTGCTTTGCCCGCAGCAGCCCTAGATTGGAAAACTGGATCGTCACGCACCCGCATTATGGCCCGCCAATTGTCGCATGGCGCGAAAAAGGGATTGTCAGCCGCAAGGGCAAATGGGCCGCAACAGCCGCGTTTGGATTTAGCATCGTAATTGGCATACTCGCTTTGGCGATGCCATGGGCGCTTTTACCACGCGTTGGTTGCGATTACGTGCGGAACTTGGTTATGGCGGAGACCAGAGAGTTAAGCGGGTATCAGCCCAAATCCGCGGCCCGCACAACAGCAATTCCGGCTTCACGCTGAACCTTCAATTCACGCTTTAACGCGGCGGGATCGCGCGCAAAGACAAAGCCGAAACTAACCCCACCTTCTTTACCAATGGTCGCATGATGTAACTTATGTGCTTGCACCAACCGTTTGGCATAGCCGCGTTTGGGAACGTATTTGAAATATCGCTGATGCACCAATCCGTCATGGACCAAGGTGTAAATAATGCCGTAAAACAACACGCCAAGGCCTATCCACGTCCCCGGCTCCCAAGCCGATGCGCCCAATATCAGCGGCGATCCAATCGCAAACATACTGATGCTGATCACCGCGCCAACAATGCCGTAAAGATCATTTTTTTCCAGCGCGTTATCATGCGGTTCATGATGGTCACGGTGCCAGCCCCAACCCCAACCGTGCATGATATATTTATGTGCGCCCCACGCGATCATCTCCATGGCGATAACCGACGCGGTGATAATGGCAAAGATGGCGAATAGGTTCATTAAGCAGATATAGACGATTTGATGTGAAAATCACTAGAGTTTTAGATGCAAAAGGCTGCAACATGATTGACCATTTATTGCGCGATCAAAACATATTATTTGCTGCGTTTGTATTCGGCGCAATAATGGTCGGCGTGGCCCTTGAACGCTGGCGCGGCAATGCCGCCCGTCGTTCATGGCAAACAGGTAAGGGCCGCTGGAGAAAGAAGCCTAAACTATCGATAGTTAACGATGATAAGCCGCAATCATTCGATGCTGCGCAACAGCTTAACTGCGTAATGGATGCCGCGTTTTCAAGTCGGCCATTATTGAACAAGAGCGAGCATCGCTTGTTTCTGGCCATTGAAAAATCGCTTGCTATGCGGGACAGCGATTGGCGTTTGATGGCGCAAGTGAGCTTGGGCGAAATATTGAGTTCCCCCGACAAGGATGCGTATTTCGCTATCAATTCAAAGCGCGTTGACATTTTGTTGGCCGACCAAAATGGCTTGCCGCTGCATGTCATCGAATATCAGGGTGCAGGCCATCATCAAGGCACAGCAGCGGCGCGCGATGCCGTAAAGAAAGAGGCGCTGCGAAAGGCCGGTATTGGCTATCACGAAATTTCCGCTGGTGATCGTCCCGCTGATTTGGAAAGCTTACTGACAAAATTGCTGCGATGAACAATTGATGCGATTAACAATGGCGGAGGAAATAATAAATTTTCGTCATGCTGAACTTGTTTCAGCATCCATTTCGCAGCTATACCAGTGTTCGCGGCACGATGGACCCTGAAACACGTTCAGGGTGACGGCGCGTAATTAGGCTGATGATGACCAATACTCCACTTACCCTATACGAAAAAATCTGGAACGCGCATGTTGTTGAGGCGCGTGATGACGGGACGGCGATCCTGTTTATCGACCGCCATCTGGTGCATGAAGTGACCAGCCCGCAGGCGTTTGAGGGATTGCGCGTTGCGGGGCGCACGGTGCGGCGGCCCGATTTGACGCTGGCCGTGCCCGATCATAATTTGCCCACGACCGCGCGGCTGGACGCGGGCGGGAAAACGCATTCCCATTGCTGATCCTGAAAGCGCGGCGCAGCTTGCGGCGCTGGAGGCGAATGCGCCTGCGTTCGGCATCCGCTATATCGACGCCAGCGATGCCAACCAAGGCATTGTCCATGTTGTCGGGCCGGAACAGGGCTTTTCCTTGCCCGGAACCACCATCGTTTGCGGCGATAGCCATACCGCGTGCCACGGCGGACTTGGCGCGCTGGCGTTCGGCATTGGCACCAGCGAGGTTGAACACGTATTGGCCACGCAGACGCTGCAACTGAAACGCAGCCAATCCATGGAAGTGCGCGTTGACGGTGAACTTGGCACAGGCGTTTCCGCCAAAGACGTCGTGCTGCATATCACGGGCGTTTTGGGCGCGGCGGGCGGCACGGGGCACGTCATCGAATATACCGGCAGCGTGATCCGCGCGCTGAGTGTTGAGGGCCGTCTGACGATCAGCAACATGGCGATCGAGCACGGTGCGCGCGCCGGATTGATCGCGCCTGATGAGATTACTTTTGCGTATTTGAAGGGCCGCCCGATGGCTCCCAAGGGCGATGACTGGGACGCGGCGGTTGCGTATTGGCGGACACTGGCGACCGATGCTGGCGCGGTTTATGATAAGGCCGTTGTCATAGATGCCGCCGATATTGCGCCCAGTGTAACATGGGGCACATCGCCCGAAGACGTGTTGCCGATAACCGGCATCATCCCCGATCCGATGAGCTTTGCCGATCCATCCAAGCAAGTCGCGGCGCAAAAGTCGCTCGATTACATGGGGTTGACCGCAGGCACGCGGATGGTTGACGTGGAGGTGCAAAATATCTTCATCGGCAGCTGCACCAACAGCCGCATCGAAGACCTACGCGCCGCCGCCGCCGTGCTGAAAGGCCGCCACAAAGCCGCCAACGTCAAATGGGCCATCGTCGTCCCAGGCAGCGGATTGGTGAAAGCACAGGCCGAAGCCGAAGGGCTGGACAAGATATTTACAGACGCCGGAATGGAATGGCGCGAACCGGGCTGCAGCGCGTGCCTGGGCATGAACCCGGACAAGGTTCCGGCGGGGGAACGGTGCGCGTCAACCAGCAACCGCAATTTCGTTGGCCGCCAAGGGCCGGGCGCACGGACGCATCTGGTTAGTCCAGCGATGGCGGCGGCAGCGGCGGTGATGGGACGGCTGGCGGATGTGCGGGAGATGGGGGAGTGACTGGTTCCTGCCACTGCGGCGCAGTGACAATTTCTTTGCCGCACAAGCCTGCATATATGTTCGACTGCAATTGTTCAAACTGCTTAAAGCACGGCGTGCTCTGGGGATATTTCTCAACAGCAGATGTCGTAGTTTCGGGAATGACTGTTTCCTACACGCGTGCAGATCGTGAAAGGCCTTCGGCAAATGTTCACTTTTGCAAAACATGCGGCTGCACAACACATTGGACACCAACAATAAATATTTCACAAGAAAGCATGGGTGCGAATATGCGGCTCTTTGCACACGACGAACTAGCCGGAGTTGCGCTACATTTTCCAGATGGCAGAGGTTGGACCGGACAAGGAGCGTTTGGTATGCGGCGCGAATCAACAGTTTTTGAAGCTTAATACCGCAGGGCTTTTCTATTCGTCGTCATGCTGAACGAAGGACGGTAGTTCTGTATTATGTTGACTTTGCTGGATAATAATCGACATAATTTGCCTGTGCAGGAACTGTGTAGAATAAATTGAGGTTTCGTACGGTTTCTTGTGGCTTGAATAGCCATAGCATGTGGCAGCTAGTGCGACTTTTGTCCATTATTTCGTTCTTTGGCAATTTTCATTTATGAACAACCGGTGTAATTTTCTGACAAACAATCTAATAATAGGATTAAGCCTTAAGTCGTGAAAAAGGGGGTGCGAATTGTCTCCGAATTATCAGTCAGCAGCGTGTGAAGTTTCTTCCGTTTTAGCTTCCCCAGCCGTTTCCACTTCACCAATGTATGGCCTCACCCTAAATAAGTTCAAGGAACTTTCTTTCCCCAATTGTGTAAGAGCAATCCTCATCTTTCGACCAATCTCTTGATGACTGAGTTTTTTGTCTTGAAACTGACCGAAGAGTAACCCGGTATGCATGATCGATCGCAGATCATCGCCACGTGCGCCCTTTAATACCTGATAGTAGTCATCTACCGACAATGCAGAAAGAAACGCCTCATCGTCGGGGTTCCAACTTTTATCTCTATCAATTTTTATTAAAATTTCGGCTGGATCTCGCGTCAAAGGCATACTCGCAAGCTGGGCGTCAAATCGTTCAACGATAGACGGATCAAACGGGCGGCCGACCATTTGCGATGATAGGTTGAAAAATTCTCGCGCGCGAGCACTCTGCGCATCCATGTAGAGCGGCAAGAGACGATCAGCTGATGCAGTGTCGCCCAATTCCTTGAGCATGCTTAGAACATCATCCAATTCCCTCGGCGACATGTCGGCAGCAAATTTTTCGACTGACTCTATAAGCGCATTTTTGAAGTCAGCTTCAACATTATCAAAGCTCTCCCCTAGGATTGACCAAGGCTTGCTAATCGCTTGACGTGCATCGTCCTTCGAAAGTTTACGATCCATCTCTGTCAGTTCAGCCTGAAGCGTGGAGGTTTCAAATGCGCCAGCTATTAAACCATCAAGGAGGATGGAATCGACCTCACCGAACTCCCCAAACCCATAAGCGTGGAGGAAGTGGTCAATTCTCTGACTGTCTAGCGATTTTTTGTTATCGGAGAATAGCCCAGCGAAACGGTTGTAACGTCGAACTTGTTCTAAGTCAGGGGCGAGCTGTGGCTCGAACACGCACCATCCGAGCAATGCCATCGAATGAACCACGCTTTTTGTAACGCCATCGTGCAGCCCCTCCAATTGAGATTCTATGTGAGACAAGAAGCGTCGGATTCGCCTGATAACTCGGATGTTCGTTATGCCCAGCGATACGGTCTTATCTTGAAGCAATTGGGCTAGCACATCCTGAGTGTCTAGAGCGGCGCTGGCCGACTCCTGCGGAGTGGGTTCGAACTTGATAGCTTGGTCGACAACTTTTTCAAGATACTCTCTGTACTTCGGTCCTTGCTCGCCAAGCCCATCTTCGTTCAGCAATAGGACGACTTTGCAATTTCGGCGCTCACGGAGAGAGGAAACCAAGCCAAGTATGTCGGCAACGTCCAGACCTAGGCCTGCGCGTTCGATATCATCGATGCAGATGATCTGATGGCGAATAAGCAGCGCCGCACCGGGTGCTAACAAATCTGCCATCTTTCCAACGTAGGGAACCGCCGCAGCACCCTTGCTAAATATGTTAAAGCCCTTGCGCGCGGCTTCTCCGCCTAGCTTGCGAAGGCCGGCAAAGCTGGAGACGTGCTCGATGAAGGACTCTACAGTCGGTTCAAGCTCGTTGCCTTCAAGGCTGACAGTCGACTGGACAATCGCGGTCTTCAGAGCATCTAGGCTGCGTAATCCGAACGCAGACACATAAGCATAGTGGCGCAACGGCGTGACGGCACGCTTGGCTTTAAGTGTGCCATCCCAAGCGTACGTTTTGCCAACGCCCCACCGCCCACTAATGCTAAGGACTTCGGGATCGCTAGAAGATAAGAAGCGCTCGATTTCTGAAAGCGCGCGCAATTGTGACATTGAAATGACCCTCTATTTTAAAATCGCTGCTTTACACGAATGGAATTGAATTAACTTAGCTTTTTGACGATTGGATTCCAGCGTCCGGCGATCTTATATTAGGAGGCTCGCAGTTCTCATGGTCAAAACTCATTACTAATCTGGCTTTTTTCTGCTTCAATGTGACAATTGGCAATGGTCCAACGGAAAAATTGAGCGCAAAATTTACATCTACATACTATGTTCAAAATAGGGAACTAAGGCATCAACCCGGATGACTGCTCTACATATCCGACCTCGTTGAGCCGCGAGTCCGCCTCTTTAACATCTCGGTCATTAACGTTCCCGTCCCGGGCCATTACGCTCTACATTCCGCTCCTTCGCTTTGAGCCTTCGCTCCCTCTCCTGATTTCAGGAAGCTGAGAAACGTAACCATGCGAAGGCGACTGGCGTTGCTGTGATCGGGATTATTTTGTGCGCGCTCGATCAACTTATCTATCATTTCGCCGGGTTGGCGGTCGAGTTCATTCAACAATTTGCGGTCTTGGCTCGACATGGTGATAACCGCATCCTTCGGCCATCGCTCGATCATAGCGTTAATCACACTTGTATTAATAACATCATCAGGCAAGGCGCTCGCCGGTTTGCTTACATAATATGTGCGCGTGGCGATTTCAGCGATGGTCGCAAGCGCCTCGTTGACCTGTTCCTGATGCGCCGCAGCACTCGCTTCTATGGAATCCATGCGTGTCGCCAAAGACGCCACACCTCCGGCAATATCAGTCAGCAATCCCAATAGCGGGTCGTCCTGTTCGTCGCTCATCGTCCTGGCCCTCCTCGATCCCGATCTTTCGTGCGGTCACGATCACGCTCATCATCCTTACGCACCTGTTTGCCAAGTTCGGCCATGCGGGCGTGAAGGCGGGACGCGGCGGAATTTGCATCACGATCCTGCCCTTGTTCCTTGGTCGCAGCTTGTTCGGCGCTGGGCGTTGATGACGGTTCGCGGCCCAGCGCCTTGTCGAGACGGCCCCGCAAGGCTGCAATCCGATCAGGATCGGCGATTAAATTACGCGCCTTGGCGACTATATCACGGGCAACCTCCCCAAACCGAAACTCGCGGCGCTCGGCAAAACCGCGCACTTCGGCATCGGGAAGCGGATAATCGCTCGCCATGTCCTTGGCCCGTTCGCGTGACAGGGTGCGCACCAGCTTGCTCTGATCGGCAAAATCATCGCGCCCATAATGTAGCTGCACCCCGTCGCGATGCCGCGTGAGGCCTACATAGGCCGAATGTCGATCCATCCCCGGCGTTGCCAGTATATGCGCCTGATCGACCGTCACCCCCTGCGATTTATGGAATGTCGCGGCATAGCCGTGATCGACATGGGCATAGTCCTTGAGGTTGAACGATACGCTGCGCCCGTCATCGGTCCGGACGGCCATATGTCCGGGCGACACCTGCTCAACCGTGCCAAGCGTTCCATTCTTGACCTCCATGCCGCGCTCGTTGCGCAGGAACATCAACCGGTCGCCACTGGCAAACTGGCGCTCGCCACGTTCGGTCTTCACGTCCACGTCTCCACCTAGCTCGCCGCCATCGCGCAGCTTCTCACGGGCGGCGATATTGAGGTCGCGCACCTCGGCATTGGTATGGGTGAGGATGATGCGGCTTTTGCTGGGGTCGCTGGTGCGGGCATGATCCCATCCCTCGACAAGCTCGGCCCGCGCATCCTCGCGTGTTTCGGCACTGTGAACCATGCCGTTCTCGCCATAGGCATGGATGGCCTCGCCCGTGCGGCCCGTCGCGAGCGCGCGGGTCGCGCCGCGCTGCCAGTCGTCGCGTTGCCGCCTGATCTCGGTGATCTCGACCGCGCCGTGCGCTTCGGCAAGCGAGCGGAATGCTGCTCCCGCTTCAATGGCCTGCAACTGCTCGGGGTCGCCGACCAGCACGACCTTCGCGCCTGCATCGCGCGCGGCGGACAGCACACGCTCCATCTGGCGTGTTCCGGTCAGACCCGCCTCGTCGATCACGAGCACATCGCGCTCGCTCAATTGCTCGCGGCCCTGCTCCCACTGATATTCAAGGCTCGCGATTGTTCGCGAGGTGATGCCTGAACCGCCTTCGAGGTTATCAGCGGCGATGCCCGAGAGGGATGCACCGCGCACGTTATAGCCCTCGCGCTCCCACGCATCACGGGCGACGCCCAACATGGCTGATTTGCCGCTACCGGCATAACCAACGACCGAAGAAAGATCGCGCTGGCTGGTGACATGCTCGAACGCATCGCGCTGCTCGCCGGATAGTATCATCCCACGCTCCACCGCACCATCAAGCGCTGCATGGCGGTTTCGATCCGCAACGCCGTGCCGTTCGCTGGTCGCCAGCATTGACGCGGACAGGCCAAGCCGCTCCTCAACCGCAATCATGTCACGGCTGGTAAACCGCTCCTGATCCTTCCCATCCTTGCCCAGTGCGACAAGCTCAGGCGAGCTGCGCACCGATGCCATGACCGAATCGAACTGATCCTTGCCGTCGCTGTGCCGGAACGCGAACTGGGCGAGCTCGCGCGTTGTGAATGTCGCTTGGGAATGGGTGATGGCATTGAGTGCAATCGCAGGGTCGGCGATAATCTTGTCGCCATTCTCGCGCGCGATCCGCATATGATCGTCGGCGCGCTCGGCATCCTCGCCGTTGATCTCGCGCCGCGATCCCGCCGCACCGATCTTGTGCTGCGGCTCAAGCGGAATGCCCTGCGCTTCGAGTGTCCGGTGATCGACGCGCGACTCAAGGCCCAGCTCGGCCATGCGGGTGTTCACATGATCGGCCCAGCTCACGCGCCATTCTTGCAACAGTTCCTTGCTGTTCCAGTCGCGCTCCTTCTGACCAAAGCCATCGGGGCCGACTTCGCGCATCGACAGCATGACATGGGCATGGGGTTTGGGACTGCCATCGGCGGCCTTGTCCCAATGGACATTAAGGTCGGCAATCATGCCGCGCGCCACAAATTCCCGTGCGACGAAATCACGCGCCAGCGCAACGCCGTCCTGTTCATTCATCTCTCTTGGAATCGCAAACTTCACATCGCGCGCAAGTTGCGCGTCCTTCCTGACCTCGCCTGCCTCAACCACATTCCAAAGTGTCTCACGGTCTGCCAACCGTTCCGGCGCACCCTCGGGCAACATGATTTCGGAATGAACGACACCGGCCTTGTTGGTAAAGTCATGATCGCGGCCAAGGCGCTCGTCGGTCAGCCTTTCGGCGGCGCGATAGGCAGCCGATGCAACCGCGCTCGAACCATTGGCACGACTGACAACTTGGCAGAGAAATGGTAGATCGCCATAACACTGGAAAGTCTCTCATTTTCAAGCAACGTTGGCAACAACATAAGCGCGCACTCAAAATTACTTACGCAATTGTGATGTGACTTACCTCTAGGATTTTATGAAGCGATTGTCTGAACAGCGGATTTCGCATATGTTGCGACTTCAGATGGCAGTAAACGGAGACACGCTATGCGTAAAGTCCGCGATTATGATGCTGAATTGAAAGCCTTGAGCGACAAGGCGCGGCTGATAAAGGCGCGCAAAGTTGAGCAGCTTGGAGCGCTCGTCGTGGCAACTGGTGCCGACGCACTTGACCTTGAAGTCATAGCTGGAATGCTCCGCCACGGTGTTGTCGAAGCCAAAACAGAATCCGTAAAGGAGAGCTGGCGCGCCGATGGTGCCACCTTTCTCACGCGACGCGGGCGCAAAAATAATGGCGCTGCTGGTAGCGACGGATCAGGCGCTAAAGAGAAACGCAGCGGCGAGGCGGCGGGCTGAATCAGGATACGGTGATTTGATACGCGGGAGTGGGTCGTGGAACGAAGGGAACGAACAAGGCATCTGATTGAACTGGGCGGACTTGTCCAAGAGTCGGGCTTGGTCGAACTGGCGGGCGATGACCGCGCCACCCTTTACGGCGCGATGCTTGATCTTGCCGGTCGTGCCAAGGATGGTGATTGTGACAATGCGCTGGCGCTTTGGAAGCGGCGGGGCAAGCGCACGTTCGATGCCGAAGCCGAAGCCGGGCTGGTTCGGCATCGTCTGCTGATGCGCGCGGCGGGGGAGGATTGATTGGTGAAGGGTCGGCTCCTCGGCTGCGCATTGATGCTGTTTGCCGGTGTGCTGCTTATCGCGTGGTGGCTGCCGAAAACACAAACGGCATTCTGGTCAATTCTGATTGGTGGTCTCGCGCTTTGGATCGGAGGCATCTACCTCAAGGTCAGGTTCGCCCGCCCTGACGATACGCTTGGTTCGGCGCAGTTCGGATCGCGCGCTGACGTGAACGCGCTGGCGAAGAATAAGGGCGGATCTTTCGATCGGGCGCGATACCTTTGGCCGGATGCTCCGCTATGACGGCCCTGCACATCTCATCACGATTGCCCCGACGCGCTCGGGCAAGGGTGTCGGCACGGTCATTCCCAATCTGCTGACCGCCAATACCTCCGTTGTTTGCATCGACCCCAAGGGGGAGAATGCCCGCGTGACACTGCGCGCAGCGGGAGGTGTCGGGCCGGTTCATTGCCTTGATCCGTTCGGCATCACAGGCATAGTCAACATCGCGCTACAATCCGCTCGACCGGCTTGATGCGGAAAGACCTCGATCTGGCCGAAGAACTGATGACGCTCGCCGATGCTTTGGTGTTCGATGAAAATGAAACCGAAGCGCATTGGAACGAAGAGGCCAAAGCCCTGATCTCGGGCATCATCCTTTATGTGGTCTGCTACGATGATCCGGCACACCGCAATCTGACCAGCGTTCGGGATTATCTGACGCTTGCGCCCGACGACTTCTCGGCGCTGCTCACGGTGATGCAGGCCAGTGACGGCGCGGGCGGATTGATCGCGCGCGCCGCCAATCGGTATTTGAGTAAATCGCACCGCGAAGCGGCTGGCGTGTTGTCGGGCGCGCAGCGGCACACCCACTTTCTCGATAGTCCGCGCATAGCCCAGGTCGTAAACGGATCTGATTTCGCCTTCGCCGATCTTAAGGACAGCGTGGCGACGGTGTTCCTGATCCTGCCGCCCGACCGGCTCGATACCTATTCGCGCTGGCTGCGTCTGCTGGTAGCGCAAGCCATCAGGCGAAATGGCGCGGTCGTCGGCCAAGCCGCCGCGACCCGGTGCTGTTCCTGCTCGATGAATTTGCCGCGCTCGGGCGGCTGCAACCTGTCGAGCGCGCGATGGGTCTGATGGCAGGCTATGGCCTGCAACTCTGGCCGATCTTGCAGGACATTCACCAATTGCGCAGCCTTTACGGGACAAGCGCCGGGACGTTCCTCTCCAATGCCGGTGTCCTTCAAGCGTTCGGGGTCAATGACTTTGATACCGCCGATATGCTGTCGAAAACGATGGGCCGCGAAACCATCACCTACGAAACCGGTGGGCAGAGCGAGAAGGACGTGATTGGTCAAAGACCCCGAACGATCTTTGAGCAAAACCCAACACCTCGCCGCCCGCAACCTCATGGACCCGAACGAGATCATGAAGCTCGCGCCGGATACGCTGCTGCTCATGCGCGTTGGCGAAAACCCGCTGATCGTTAGGAAGTTACGATACTACACGGACAAGGAATTCGCAGGAACTTTTGATCCGGCGTGGAATTAGCGATTCAATTGGCGCGTTTTAGGATGGCGACTGTGCGCTGGGCGGCTTTCTCTACGATAACAGATTCGTCTAGCTTGGTCCGCCCAACTAGGGCTGCGACAATGGACTGAATATTTGCTGGAGATATTGCTGCGTCAATACGATCAACGTCACTTTTATAGGCTAAGCGCAAGCTGTTTACGGCTTCAAGCGCATAATCGTCCAAATCTACCAGTTTTCCATCACATACCGCTAATAAAAAATCTCCCGTATTATCCGTTATCCCTGTCGATGTCCCAAAACCGAGAGGAACCGTTTCTACAAATTTTATCGTAATTCCTTTACAAACATGGTGTCGACGCACGATTCCGGAAATCAGATTTGGGTTGGTGGCGGTGGGTGGTTGAGCTGTCGCGATTTGGAAATTTGATACTGGACGGAAGGACTGTTCTAGCATCCTCTTTCGATTTCGCTTCTCTCTAGCGTTGTCATCTCCCGCAGGGGCGAGGAATTGAACGTCTGTAAACCAGACGATCTCACTTAACTCTATGCAATATGGGCAAACCTGCAACACGGCGGGCGGCTGAACGACTGGGGCTGGCGTTGTTTCGGCGGAGGCGACAGCAGCCGTGAAAAGGCAAAGCATTGTGGCGGCAAGTACTTTCATTAGTGAGTCTCCATTTGCAAAAGTTTCAACATTATGAATTCGTGAGGCTTAGACGGGTCTGCCATGTTCCTGAGGGTCGCCTGACGGGTCAGCCGATCCTTGAGCCAATGCGCGAGTTGTGTCGTCTCGGTCATCTCGAAGCGGCCTTCGGACAAGGTTTCAGCATCGGGCAGCGGCGCGCTGATGCACGACGCCAATCGATTCTTCTCCCATTGAAAACTGGCCGGTCTAACATTGGCGACACTGGGCTGCGTCCGGATGCGAACAGTGCTTTGAATGTCAGGCCTGAATGTATCGTAGAGGTCGGATTGGTTAGCGATTCCTACGCAGTCGCCAGCAATCCGATAATGAAAACGCAAGACCGGCTGGCCGCCAGCGATAGTTTCGATTGGGATGATACGAGCTGGTTCGAGAATGCGGTCAAGCAACAATCGGTCCTTGGCGTTGAGCGCGAGGTCATAGCTTAAGCGCATGTTGGCCAAATTCTTGCTGGCTAACGGCCGCCCTACCTGCCTCCATGGCGAGGCCGAGCTTCGCAACATCCACACCAGCAGATTTTGGCGAAGAGTTGGATTTGACTGCAGTATCCAGCAAGCAGCCAGACTACTGCTCCTACTATCGTTTCCGACGGTTGCGCTGACGTCTATCCGAGTATCGTCACCTGGGTTCGCACCAAACTCGGCTGTCGGAAGACCTTCAATTCCTGCGCAATCGAGTGTGTCTAGAGCGCGAGCCATGAATGGAAGTAAAAAGTCGCCGGTCATAATAGTTTCTTGCGCAGACGCTTGCAAAGTGACTCGCACATAGTAGCGGTATAGTGTTTTGAGCTTCTCAAAACGCTCATCATGCTCACGAGCAAAGATCGTAGAATTGGTTTCATCACTCATCGAACGCCCTGTGGCATCGACATAGACAACGAGGTCGGATATTCGATCAAGGCCAAGCGCCATGGCATTGGCCCGAGCGACCGAAATTGGGGCCTTCAGTGCTTCGGCCATCGATTGCGCTCCAGTCCAACTGGAATCGAGATCGGCCCTTATGATTTCACCCATTTCTGGTGTCGGTTGACCCGATGGTATGGCAGTGACCGTCGCCAGTTTGGCATCAAGTTCACCGACCGTTGACGCGGGCGTCGTGCTTAGTTCAAACAGGCTCAGTCGCCGCTGTTCGGAGCTGACGGCCATAACGCTTTGATGTTCAGCAGCGTCGGCGACCAGCGGCAAATAGGCATCTTCATAAAGCGTGGATCTGAAATACTGTGCTTGATCGAAACGGAAATTCCTAACTCTATTATGAATCTCTCAGTGCTCCGTTAGCACCCGCAAGGGCGTTGATCTGAGCACTATCTAGTTTCAAGGCTTCTAGGTCTCGATAATCAGTTCCGATTGATCCAATAAGAAACTCTTCGCAACGATGGACGTAAAGGTTGCCAGCCGCGCCATCTTTGAGCGCACGAAAAACCTCACGACGGCTTTGTCGCGCCGCCGCCAATAAATCGGATCGAAAATTACAACCCAATCCCTCGCCCGAAATTGTTCCAATCAGCTGCAAGCAAAAGAACATCTATTTTACGATCAAGACGGCTGAAACCTTGAGCATTCTGCCTCTGACTATCAGCGATTTTCTCGGACAATCTAGCGTAGACTTCAGAAATTTGACAACTCAGCGCCTGAAGTTGACGGTCCTCACCGTTTCCTCCTCCGCGCGCTGAGAAGGCTTGCAGTGCCGATATGATCATCGACCCAGAAGACATTAAACCTAAGGCTCCGCCAATACCAAGGTCGCCAGCTTTAGCGGCGACATCCATCATTTTTGAGCCTTGGTCGAACATCGTCGTCGCCGAGAGCGAGCGACGGTACGAAGTCTGGCCCGCCGATTTTGAAGGTTTGCGCAATGTTGGCAAGAGCTGAAGCGTCATCGCGGTAATCACGCCACCGATCAGAAATTTCAGAAGCGCGCGCTTGACGGTCAGCACGCGCACCAAGCGCCTTAACTTGATCGACGGACAAGCCGCCGAGAGCCAGAAACTCTGGCAAAAGCCCTGCTCGAGCTTTGTCCTGGGCCGTCGGCGAGAGCGCGTAGTAACGATTGAAAAGCGCGCGCCGCTCCGTCGCCGCAATACCGCCGAGACGTCGCCGCTCTATATCGCCAAGCGAATCTTCGGCGTTTCATTTACCAATACCTGGCGAGAAGGAACGACATATCTTTAGCCAACTAGGCGGCTTTTGTTTCGTTGACTGATCAGCGGCACCATTTAGCTGTGTTCTCATACGTTTTTCGACGTCGACTTTTTGCGCGCGGGCCTTTGCTAGTGTTAGCGCGCGACCGCTATCTCGTAGCTGCTGGAGACGGATGCCTGTCCAGAGCCACTATACTCTTTGAGCAGCTTTGCCACGGCCAGGGCCACCATCTGTCGGGCATCAGTGCCAGAATGCCCATGGATGCGCCCAGCACCGGACTGTCGATCGCAGATGCAAATTCTGTCAAAACGACCTGCGGCGGCTTTGTTTCGTCCCGCAGCCTCAATTCGAGGTCGCGCTCAAAGGTTGACTTTAGCTCGTCATAATATTTCTCATGGCCTGAGAACTCGTATGCCCCGTCGGGCTCAACCATGACGCCCGCCGCCGGGATGCCGTAGGTCGGCGCAGCATTCGTGATCCCAAGTGCTACTAAATCGCCCGCGGCCAGAGCATGCCTTTGCACACTTGGGGCGGATTCACCTGACGTTCCCGATATTCATCATTTAGGCGAGTAACATCGTAAGCGAAGGGGCTTATGTCGTAGGAAATCGATTTTCCGGCGCATTTTTCAACTTTTTCAAAATATCAGGCCCACACGATAATACGTTGGCGATTGGCGGGGGTTTGGCCATCCAAATTCCCATCGCGACGGTAAGTTGTCACCAAAGCCGTTAGATCGGCACCTACCAGTGCCGGGATCTTTGGGAGGCGTTAGGTCTCGATAGCAAGCTACCCAAGGCGGTTCGGCGGCTTGGGCAAAAGCGTTCGATGAGACCGCCGCAAAGATTAACGGGCATAGCGAATGCCAACCGTGACGCATGAGATGCACCCCCGTGGTTGGACATACCATGTTGGCTAGCAAACGAAAAGCATCTTGTTACAAAGTAGCTTCTGTGTTGGGTCGAGCGAAGTCCGCTCATGATTTGAAATGTGGAAGTCTTTCCTGTTCCGATGGAACCGGTAATATTTTATGTTTGAATAACTAAATCCACTTTAGCCGAACCTTTGGCCAAATACGACTATCTTAAATTCATCAATTGAGATCATTTGCAGAAGCCAAACAAAACGGGGCGGCAAAGCCGTCCCGCTCGATGGTCAGTCCTGCATGTCGTCCTCGACAGTCTTGACCTTGGCTTTGGCGAGGATCGCGAAGCCGTCCGCGATCAGGTCAACCAAGTATTGGGTGTGACCGTCAACCTTGTATTTCGACTGGCCAATGCGCCCGGTGATGCGGACAAGATCGCCCATTGTGGCCTTGGTGAGACGGTCGCGCAACTTGTCGAAGAGGGTGATGCGGTGCCAATGGGGGTCGGACTTCCATGTCGCCTTCGCGGCGATTGTAGTTGGCGGCGACTGAGATATGGGTCACTTCCTTGGCGGCGTCGATCTTGCCGAGGCGTCCGATGATGTGAAATTCGGCGATGTTCTGCACGGTCTTCTCCTGATAGTGTCAGGCGAAATGTCCTGACGGACATGTCAGGGCCGCGCACCGCCTGCGCGCAAGCCAAAAAACGGAGGTGCGTCCATGAAATCATGGAAACCGTAGGCTCAAGGCCGGTTTTTTGCTTGCGCGCATGAAGGCGGGGCCGAGCGGCCAGTTTCCGTCAATCAAGGACAGGGGCCGATACACGGACAGGGTGTCCGTGCTGAATGCTGAAATCAGGTCATCGGTCGCGGCGCCGATGCTGTCAGACGCGGCTATACCAGTTGCCTTGCCGCTGCCATGCTGAACAAGGTGGCTGGCCGATACCAGCATCTGCAAATGCTTTTTCACCGTGTTGCGGTTTGCGCCTGTCACATCGACAACTTGGCCGTTGGTGATCCGCCCATGCGCTTTCGCCAGTTCGAAAATCTGAACGGAGAGTTCGGGCAACCGCTCGACCATCAATCGTTCGCGGAAGATATTCGCTTCAAGGCGGGTCTTTTGCTGACGCAGTGAATGGAGGAAATCGACAATCTACGGCTCGCATGCGCGCGATTCGCTGCAAATAACCATCTTCATATCCATAAATATCCATATTTTTTCGCTCATCGGCGCGGTGGCTATAAGCCGCCGCGCCGATGCTGGCCGGATGCAGATGCAACCGGTCATGGCCCGTCCGCAAGGACGGGCCGCGAAAATTACAGGGCAAACTGCCCCGTCAGAGTTCAAAACATCTCAAGCTGGTTTCGCATCGGGTTCCAGAATCCGATGTCGAGCGGACGCTGTACACGGTTGGGCTGCATCGGCTGATTAGCAAGCCAGCCAAGCCGTTCGCCCATGCTGACGGGCGCAACACCCGCCATCATAATCTGGTCGGGGTCTGGCGGCGTGATCTGCGGTAAGGCTTTGCGCTTGGCCATGGCCTGCGCTCGCTCAATATTCGTCGGCAAGCATGATGGTCAGCACCCGCCGCGTGACGGCGGGATTCGCGGCGTCCTCGCTGCCAAACTGCAAATCGCGGTCGTAATAGTCGAATTTCCAGAAAACCCGTTCGCGCTCATGGTCGCGCACCCTCGGGCGCTCAGTCGTCCAACGACCATCGGCAAGCTGATAGATCGCCCCGAAATCGCGCTCGCCATGCGGGTCGCTGTCCTCGTCGAAGGCGTCGAAGGTTTCGATAAGTTCGCGGACGCGGGACTGGTCAGCGTCGGGCAGCAGCGAAACCCGACTGTCGCAAAGGCGGTGCAGGCAAGCCCCATCGCCTGCCGCGCCAGATCATTCAATCGGGCAATCCGCGCCGTCCGCTCGCGCTGGCTAACAAGGGTCGCGCTCATTGCACCAGCCCCCTGCGGCTTTCACAAATCAGGACAAGCGCCCCGAAATCCTCGCGCTCGCCAAGCCGGTCGGCAATCTTACGAACGCACTCCAGCGGCAAGCCGTTCTCGTTGGCAATACCGCGCAAATAATCGTCGCGGGTCTCGGCCCCGCAATCACGATACATCAACTGCAAATCACACATTTCCTACCTCCTTTTCAGGCTGAAAGCCGCATTGCTCTGCGACATGCGGCTCTGCCTTCCGGCGAGGATGGGAGGGGGAGGGAAAGCTAAATCGATGCCCTGGCGCGGGCCAGCGGGCGAAGCCCGCCACACGGGGGTAACTATTCTGCTTTGGGAAATGAGAGGGCAAAGCCCTTGGCGTTCCCCGAATCAGGAAACGGGGCCGGTCAGGCCACACAGCCGCAGCGCGGCATACAAACGGCACCCTTGCACGGTGCGCCGCCGCCGGATGGTGTGCGCGCGCAACTGTGCGCCAGCGCCCTTCCGGCAAGAAGAGAGGCGAGCGTGCCAGCGGGTCAGTCCAAAAACACCGCACACTCAAGGAGCGCAGCGGGAAAGAGTGCGACCCTAGAAAATCCCGCTCATTTTCAGCGGGCCGTCAGGACCGCACTTCGCCCTTGCACCATGCGATCATCACCGACAGGCCGAGACGCGGAAGGCGGCTCGGTGAAGGGAGCCCGTGAAGACGGGGTTGCAGAATTGAGCGCGGTGCGGGCTTGCCCGCAGGTGTCAGGCCTCTCCAAGAACAATTGTCGACAAATTGATTGGGAATCACTTACAGTAAATCATGTTATCTACCTACCACGCTAAGTATTTCGCGCATGACCTAACGCGGCAAGCGCCTGTCGGCGCTGATGATCAGTTATCGATGGCGTTGTTTGATGCCTCGGTTGACCTAAATCCGCACCAAATTGAGGCCGCGCTTTTTGCGTTGCAGTCTCCCTTGTCTGAAGGTGTCATTCTTGCCGATGAGGTCGGCCTCGGCAAAACCATCGAAGCAGGAATCGTCCTTTGCCAGAAATGGGCGGAACGTAAACGTCGGCTGTTGATCATTTGCCCCGCGTCAATTCGCCAACAATGGGCCAATGAGCTGAAAGAAAAATTCAGCCTTCCTGCGTTAGTCATCGATGCGAAAACATACAAAAATTTGAAGCGCGAAGGCCAAGCATGGCCGCTTGAGCAAAAGGCTGTGATTATCCTTTCCTATCACTATGCCGCGAAATTGCAGGACGAGCTGCGCCCGATGGCGTGGGATTTGGTAGTGATCGATGAGGCGCATAAGCTGCGCAATGCCTACCGCCCAAGCAACCGCATTGGACAGGCGCTGCGCTGGGCGACAGAAGGGCGCAAGAAACTGCTGCTAACGGCAACGCCGCTTCAGAACAGTCTGATGGAGCTTTACGGGCTGTCCACCTTTATCGACGAAAACCTGTTTGGCGATGCCAACGCCTTTCGCTCCAAATATATGACGGCTGGCGGCAGTTTGGATGAACTGAGGCTTCGACTGGCCGAGTTTTGCAAGCGCACGCTAAGGCGACAGGTGCTTGAATATGTCCGTTACACCGCGCGCAAGGCGATCACTCAACCGTTCCGGCCCACCGATGCAGAACAGGAACTTTACAACTCAATCTCCAAGTTTCTGCAAGATGAGGGCAGCTACGCCATTCCGTCGCGGCAGCGACATCTCACCGTCCTGATCTTACGCAAGCTACTTGCATCATCTTCTCATGCCATTGCCGGGACATTTGACACACTGAAATCGAGGTTGACCGATTTACGCGACGGGATCGAGAGCGATACCGACTGGACCGAAGATCTTGTAACTCATGAGGATATGGAAGAAGAACTGCTCGACGAATGGTTAGCTGAGGAAGATGTCGACGGCGTCCCCGAGCTGATCGAACCCGCCAAGCTTCGCGCAGAGATTGATCACGTTGGTAAACTTGCGGAAATGGCCCGCGCCATAGGCACGGACACAAAAACCCATGCCTTGCTTAAGGCGCTTAACATCGGCTTTGCTGAGCAGGCGAAAATGGGCGCGAATAACAAGGCGCTGATCTTTACCGAATCCCGGCGCACTCAAGCCTATCTGCGATCCTATCTGGAGGCCAATGGCTATGCCGGAAAAATCGTATCGTTCAGCGGAACAAACAGTGGAGCCGATGTTCAGGCAATTTATGAAACATGGGCGGCTGCCAACACCGATACCGGGCGCGCGTCGGGATCAAAACAGATTGATGTCCGCAGCGCGCTGATTGATCATTTCCGCGACACCGCAGAAATCATGATCGCAACCGAGGCGGCAGCAGAAGGCGTCAATCTGCAATTCTGTTCGATGGTAATCAATTATGATCTGCCATGGAACCCGCAGCGGATTGAACAGCGCATTGGTCGCTGCCACCGTTATGGTCAGCAGCACGACGTCATCGTCATCAATTTCCTGAATGAGCGCAACGAAGCTGACCAACGTGTCCACACCTTGCTCAGCGAAAAATTCAACCTGTTCAGCGGTGTCTTCGGCGCATCGGATGAGGTGCTCGGCTCGCTGGAATCCGGCGTCGATTTTGAAAAGCGCATATTACAAATCTATCAGGACTGCCGAACGCCCGATGCGATCAATGCGGCCTTTGACGCGCTGCAAGCCGAAATGGATCAGCAGATCAAATCGCGGATGGATGACACCCGTCGCGCATTGCTGGAGCATTTCGACGAAGATGTGCATGCGCGGCTTAAGTTACGGCTGGCCGATACGCGCGCACAATTGGACCGCGTGGGGCAGAAGTTTTGGGACGTGACTCGCTTCATACTCGATACCCGCGCAGCCTTTGACGATGCCGCGTTGACCTTTGATCTGGACCAGCCGCCCATTCCAGACATTGCGCGCGGGAGATATCACCTGATTTCGCGCAACCGCGAAGCAGCTCCGGTCGAACATGGCAGCTTTCTGTATCGCCTGTCGCATCCGTTGGGCGAGCATGTGATTGACGATGCCAAAATGCTGCCAACGCCGCTGGCTGCATTGCGGTTTGATATGACCGGCCATACCGGGCGCAATGCTGTGGTCGAAGGGCTGACGGGACGAAGCGGTTGGCTGACATTACAACGCTTGCTGGTGACCTCGTTTGAGACCGAAGAGTATCTTGCTGTTTTCCGGCGTTGATGATCGCGGCACGTCAATGGATCAGGAAACATGCGAGAAACTGTTTGGCATTTCCGCCACAGTTAACCCGCTGGAAGACATCCCACCAGACACCCAAGCGCGCATAACGGCGGGCGCAAAACTGGCCGAAAAGGCGGCGCTCAATCGCTCTCTCGAAGCGAATAATGTGCATTTCGGCGCAGCGCGGGAGAAACTGGAGCAATGGGCTGAGGACAAAATATATGCAGCGGAAAAGGCGCTGAAAGACACCAAGGAGCAAATCAAAGCGCTGCGCCGTGAGGCGCGCAATGCCGCGACGCTGGAGGATGAACATGCCAGCCAGACCCGCCTGCAAGAGCTGGAACGCAAACAGCGTAAACAGCGGCAGGAAATTTTCGCGCAGGAGGATGAGATCGCCGAAAAGCGCGACCACCTGATTTCTGCACTGCAAAAACGCATGCAAAGTGGGCAGCAAACCGAAACATTGTTCACCATAAGCTGGTCGGTTGTGTAAGCAGGGAGAATATAGGGGATTCGATAGAATATGAGTAATTACGAAGCGCTCGTCACCAAATTGCGCGAGATTTTCCAGATTGACCGGCCAGAGCTGGATTTCGGCGTCTATCGTATCCTGAATGCCCGCGCGGATGAGGTGAATGCCTATCTCTCAACCCGGCTAAAGGCGCGAGTTGCCGAGGCGCTATCAACCGGAGCCGCCGCGAACAGCGAAGCGCAACAGCGTGAGCTGGATGAAGCGATCAAGCAATTGGTGGATTTGGGCGTCGATCCCGAAGGATCAACCAAGGTCAAGCAATTGCGCGCCGCCATCGCCGCCGCATCAACCGGCACATCAGAGCATGAAAATGCGGTGTTCAGCCACTTGCTCGCCTTTTTCAGCCGCTATTATGACAAAGGCGATTTCCTGAGCCAGCGGCGGTATAAGGGCGATAGCTATGCCATTCCCTATGCGGGTGAAGAGGTGGTGCTGCACTGGGCCAACAAGGACCAATATTACACCAAATCGGGCGAGGCGTTTTCCAATTACGGCTTCAAGCTGGAAGATGGCCGCAGCGTCCAGTTCCGCCTGATCGCGGCGGATACGGCCAAGGACAATCGCAAGGATAATGACAAGGAACGCCGCTTTGCCTTGGCGGAGGCGAAGACGGTAACGCGGATCGATGACGACGGCGAAAGCTATGAAGACACCATCACCCCCATCGCGGAAGAAGGCGGCGACCTGATCCTCCGTTTTGAATATCGCGCGTTTCCAAAGGGTACAAAGCAAGAGGCGCTGGTGGATGCGGCGGTAGCGGCGGTGCTGGGCGATGACGCGGTGAAGGCACGCTGGCTGGCGCTCGAAACCCGCGCGCCGACCGAGAAAAAGCCGCAGCGCACGACGATTGAAAAGCATCTGACCAATTACACGCAAAAGAACACGGCGGATTATTTCATCCATAAGGATCTGGGTACGTTCCTGCGACGCGAGCTGGATTTCTATATCAAGAATGAAGTGATGCACCTTGATGATGTGCAGAATGCCGATGCCTTTGCCGCGATTGAACGCAATCTGCGGATGATCCAGTGCCTGCGGGCGATTGCGCTCGATCTGATCACATTCCTCGCCAGTATCGAGGATTTTCAAAAGAAGTTGTGGCTGAAAAAGAAATTCGTGGTGGCGGCGCATTATTGCGTGACGCTCGACCGTGTGCCAGCAGCGCTTTACCCGGCCATCGCCGCCAATCCGGCGCAATGGGCGCAGTGGCATGATCTGGGGATGCGCGGAAGCGCGGAGCCGGGCAGCACCGAAGACCTGAAGGCCAATCCCTATCTGATGGTCGATACCGCCTTGTTCGACGCCGCGTTCCGCGCGGATGTGTTGAAGGCCATACCCGATCTCGATGGGGCCATCGACGGGCTATTGGTACACGGCGACAATTTTCAGGCGCTGACTTTGCTGACCGAGCGGTACCGGGAGAAGGTGAAGTGCATCTATATTGACCCGCCATACAACACCAACTCTACGCCCATAAATCTACAAAAACGGCTTCAAAAATAGTCGTCTTGGTCCACGTTGATTGAAAATCGCCTTTCGAAATCCTTGTCCATTACTTTGAAGGATGCCGGTGTCCTGATGGCGGCCATTGATGATGTGCAATTCCGAGAGCTTTCGCAAATTTGCGATCGATCATTCAATGGAAACATCTTGGTGAATTTCGATTGTCCGGGCGAACCCGTCCGGATCGTTCACAATCCAAAACGGCTATTCGATTCCACGAAAGATTTAATCGCGGTTCCAAACTGACGGTCAATGATTTGTCGTTTGCCGCCTACAGCCTCGAAGACAGCCATTTCGCCGAGGCATGGAGATGGCAATTCGAATCCCGCAACATGCGTCGCGAGGGTTCAAATTCTCGACAGAAGCGACACGAGGACGTATTCTATCCAATTATATGTGAAATACATCGCGTCGTGTTCTGAAATGACGTGGGTTGAAAACGGAGCAATTTTGGCAGATCGACGAAACCCCAAAGCGAACGAAGAAGTTGCGTCACAACCAATGACGATGGCTCAGAGAAAACTGGCGATGGAATCACGATGGTAATGGCGTCGTTGGAACTTAGGTGGTCCTGACCGTTCATGAAAATCTTGATCGTGTCACAATCCAAAAGGCTGGAGACACCATTGATTTATTCGTGACGCACGAGAAAACTGTTTCCAAAACGGTATGGTCCGGTGGTGATATTCGATGCAGCGAACCACGGAAATTCCTTGTTGATTGATATGCTCGAGGAAAAGAAATTCGAATTCCCTAAATCAATCCATCGAGTGAAGAAGAGCAATGATATGTTGGCTGAGCCCTCGGGTGGCAGTGTAACACTGGACTTATTTTGGAGGGACAGGCACAACTGCACAGGCGATAATCGGCCTTAAATCGGGCAGACAACGGACACGAAGATATATGCTCGTCGAACAAGGACGATATTTTGATACCGTCATAAAACCTCGAATTCAGAAAGTTGTTTATTCTGCTAATTGGAAAGACGGAAAACCCACCTCCCCCGAAACCGGCATCAGCCACGCCTTCAAAGTCCTGAAAATCGAAAGCTATGAAGATACGCTCAACAATCTGATGCTCACCCGTGCGCCTGCGCAGGCGGCCTTGCTCGATGGCATGAGCGGCGATGCGCGTGACGATTATCTGATGCGCTATATGCTGGATGTGGAGGCGCGCGGATCGATCCTGTCGGTCGCCGATTTTGCCAAGCCGTTTGATTACAGCGCTTAACATCGCGGTGGATAGCGCAGGCGCGTTTGAGCGCCGCAACGTCGATCTGGTCGAAACGTTCAATTACCTGATCGGATTGACGCGTCAAGACCATCGACATCCAACTCAAGCAAGGCTTTTGCACGGTCGAAGGCACGCTGCCCTCTGGCGAACGCGCGCTGATCCTGTGGCGTGATTGCGAATTGCTCGATTATGATGCCCTCGCGAAATTATGCGCAAAGCTGGCGATCAATCCGGGCGATAGCGAATATGATGTGGTCTATCTCAATGGTGATCATAACATTCCGTCAGTCCTGACCAGCAGCGCCGCCGAGGGCGAAGTGACCAAGACGTTGAAGCTGCGCCAGATCGAACCAGCGTTTCTGGATATGCATGTTCAGCACGGCAGACGCCTGATGGCGCGCGCGCCCAAGAAAAAGCGCAGTTTCCATCAGGAACTGGTGCTCAACCGCTGGATGCTTGGATTCTTCAAGGGCGGCAGCATCGCTGCACTGAAAGACCGGCTGTATGAAGACCGGCATGAAGGCATTGACGATGATGCGCAGACGCGGTTCCTGCACGAACTAACTCGCAATCTGTTTGAAATGGATCGGATCAGCGACAGCGAACTGCGCCGCTATGACCTGAATATCGTGTCGCATTGGCAGGCAATCACGCACCGGCGCAATGCGGTGGACGGCCATGTGCTGACGATGAAATATTTTCAGTATCTCAGCCTGTTGTTCAGCGAAATCTATCTCGATTGGTTTTTCAACCGGCGGCAGGATTTGCTGAACGGCCTGAACGCTGAAATGGCCACTTACCGCGCCGAAGAAGGCGCTGAGCAGTTTCGCGATTACACCGCCGATGATCTGAACAAGGTTGCGTTTTGGAGCGCGACGGGCAGCGGCAAGACCTTATTGCTGCACGTCAATATCAAGCAATATCTGCATTATTTCCAAAGCGGTAATAGCAACGTCTTCCCCGACAAGATCATATTGCTGACCCCGAATGAAGGTCTGTCACGCCAGCATCTGGACGAGCTGTCGCTATCGGGCTTTTCATTTCACCGCCTGTTCGACAAGAACCGCGCGCCCGATTTTCCCGGTACGATTGAAGTGATCGACATTAACAAGCTGGGCGATGAAATGGGTGACAAGACCGTCGCAGTGGAGGCATTTGAGGGTAATAACCTCGTGCTGGTCGATGAGGGGCATCGCGGCACGGGCAGTGCGGGCGGCGCATGGATGGCACGGCGTGAGGCTTTGGTGAGCAAGGGCTTTGCCTTTGAATATAGCGCAACCTTTGGCCAGTCCGTCGCCAAGGGCCTGACTTGTGACAAGGCCGAAGCCGAAATTTTGAAGCGCAAGGCAAGGCTGGATGATCCAACGCCGCTGACCTCCGCCCAAATGCGCCGCGCGAAAACCGACGCGATCAAGGAAGGTTACGCCAAGGCCATCCTCTTCGATTACAGCTATAAATTCTTCTACGCCGATGGCTATGGCAAGGAATCGCTGATCCTCAACTTGGCCAAGGATGATGACGACGCGGTGCGCGCACTGTATTTCACCGCCTGCCTGCTCAGTTTCTACCAACAGCTTTGGTTGTGGGAAACGCACAGCGCGCAGATCGCCGATTTCGGGATTGAAAAACCACTATGGGTCTTTGTCGGTAACAAGGTGGCCGATGATGACAGTGACATCCTAACCGTGCTGCGCTTTCTGGCCGATTTCCTGAATGATGATGTGCGCGCGGTGGGCTGGATCGCTGACCTGATCGCCGACCGGGCGCAGTTGCTCGACGGCAATGGGCGCAACATTTTTGAACGCAGATTTGTGCCCTTGCTCGGCAAGCAGGCAGGTGACGTTTATTCTGACATCCTTAAACGCCTGTTTAATGCCGAAGCGCGGCAGCGATTGAAGCTGGTCAACCTGAAAGGCAGCAAAGGCGAACTGGCGCTGCGCGTTGGCACGGCGGAACCCTTTGGCCTTATCAGCATCGGCGATGATAGCGGCTTCTTCAAAGGCGCAAGCGAAGGTGAAGAGCCTTTCGATGCCGAGAGCGATGATTTTGGCAGCGGGCTGTTCGCGTCGATCAACGCCAAGGATAGCGCGCTCAATGTGCTGATTGGCTCACGCAAATTTACCGAGGGTTGGTCAAGCTGGCGCGTCTCCACCATGGGGCTGCTCAACATGGGAACCGGCGAAGGATCGCAGATCATCCAACTCTTCGGGCGCGGTGTGCGGCTGAAAGGGCGCGGCATGTCGCTCAAGCGTTCGGTGCCACATGAACGGCCAAAGGGTGCGCATCTGGAGCGGCTGGAAACGCTCAACATCTTTGGTGTGCGCGCGAATTATATGGCGACCTTCAAAGATTATCTGCGCGAAGAAGGCATCACGCCCAGCGACGAAATTATCGAACTGGATTTTCCGACCAAGAGCAACCTGCCCAAGGGTAAGCAGCTCAAGACATTGCGGCTGAAGGATGGCTATAAGGATAATCAGGCCAAGGGCTTCAAACGCACACATTTCCCGTGGCTGTATGAAGTGCCGGGCGAATTTACGGGCAAGATCAAAACGCCGCATGTCGTGGTTGATCTTTATCCGCGTATCGAAACGATGGCATCGAACGAAGGTTCTGCGCCGAAAAAGCCATCAGAACCGCGTCATTCCGGCAAGTTGTCCGCCGACGCGATGGTGATGTTCGACTGGGACCGCGTGTTTCTCAGCCTTCAGGAATACAAACTGATGAAGAGCTGGAGCAATTTGCGGCTCGACCGGCAGCGACTGATCGATTTCTGCACCGGTGATGCCAGTTGGTACACGCTTTATGCGCCAAGGGCTGAATTGGAATTGCGCGGGTTTAGCGATGTTCTCAAGCAGCAGGATATGCTGATCCGATTGCTGACAGACTATACTGACCGTTTCTATCAAGCGTTGAAGGCGGCGTATGAAGGCCAATATTTTGAAGTGACCACCATGGATGAAGACCATGGCTCAATGCTCAAGCTCTATCAGTTTGAAATCGATGCGACCGATGATGGCATGGTCTGGCATCAGCGGCTGGAAGAGTTGAAGGCGATGGTTGCAGCGGGTGACATTGTCGGTGCGCGCCAATGGCAGGACGGCCCCCTGATCGCGATCACGTTTGACAAGCACCTCTACTACCCTTTGATCGCACCAGCCGACGGACATGTCCTGCCACTGAAGATGCGCCCTATCGCTTTTGACGCCCCAAGCGAGATTGAGTTTGTTCGTGATCTGGAAGCTTTTTGCGCATCCGATAAGGGCAAAGAGGTATTAGGTGGCCGTAGCCTCTATCTTTTAAGAAACGCCAATTCCAAGAATAAAGGTCTTGGATTTGCAACGGCAGGCAATTTCTATCCTGATTTTCTGCTCTGGCTGGTGGATGAGGCAACGGGCGAACAATGGCTCAGCCTCGTCGATCCTAAAGGCATCCGCAATATGGACCTGAGCGACCCTAAGCTGGGGCTATGGTCCGAGATAAAGAATATCGAGCGCGATCTCTGCGATCCCAAGCTGAAGTTAAGCGCGTTCATCCTGTCCGCCACATCCTATGGTGATCTTTTGAATGTGGGGAATGCAGCGTCGAAATCTGATCTTGAACAACGAAATGTGCTCTTTATGGACAGCGGGCGGGATTCGTATCTGACGAAATTAGTTTCGCAATAGGTAAAGCAATTATTCAATATTTAGCTGTCGCCACTTGTCAAACCAGCGCGTCTAATTTTGCTGCTGTGTAGAGTCTTCACGTTCGTCCGTGGGGCGCACGAATTCCAATCAGTTGGGTATCGCGTCCCGTCCGCTTTTGGTTCGCCAGCGGCGAAGCGGAAGCGAACGCTCAAAGACGCAGAATTGGGGGTGAATCGAGGCTCGTCTCCCCTTTTTCCCAACCCTGCTTGGCCTGTGTCCCGATCAAGTGCGCCAGCGGCGCATCGGCGCGCAGGCAAAAGGCTTGCATGGCAGATCGCATCGAAGCTCGATGCGCCTTGGAATTGCCAAGCACGCCACACCGATTCGCTCGACCAAGAATGCCAGCGGCATGTCGGCGACCGGCGATAGGACAGTCCACGCGACATATCGCAGCGCGACGCTGTGGGGACGCAGCCTGATAGGAAGGTGATTTACCGCCGTTGTGTTCGCGCCCGGTGAGTGGGCGCCGCAAGCCGCGCCTTTGCCCCCGCTGACGCTCTGGCCGTGCTGTCATTGTCCGCCGGATCATTCGCCATCGGCTCCCACCCGCTCATGCCCTGCAACACGCGGTCGGCATGTTTGATGGTGTTCACATGGCCATAATGCTGCTCGATCATCTTGACCGATGTGCCCATTTGCTCGGCGAGGATATAAACATCGACGCCTTCGCTAAGCCGGAAGGTGGCATAGGTATGCCGGAAGCAATAGGTTGAACGCGGAGTGCCGTTCGGCCCGATTTTGAGTTCAGCTTCGGTCAGCAGTTTCTCAACGGCGTCTTCATAAAGGAATTTGACGGGTTTGCCGGTGATGGTGGTGAAAACAGTATCGTCCGGCCCCGTGGCTTTCGAGATAGCACGAATGCGGGCGAGATAATCACCCACGCTCTTCGGCGCGACCAGCTTGCGCGACTTGCCCTTGCCTTGAACGAACAGGACGACGATTTCTTTGCCGTCACGATCCTTGGCAACCATGATGTCGCGCCAGCGCAAGTTCTTCGCCTCGGGTGGACGCATCCCAGTGTTGCACATTATCAGCATGAAATTGTAGCACATGGTGCGCGCCCATGCGCTCGGCGCTTTTGTGGCCTTGGCAATCCATGCGCGCCCAACCGTATGCAGCTTGCGATATTCCTCCAGTGTGAATTCGTCGCGCCGCATGGTTTTAAGCTTTGGCTTGCCCTCGAAGCGTTGGCTGGCGGGAACATAGCGTTTGCTAATCGCGAAGTTCATGGCGGCGTTGAATGCGCCCATCTCGAACTCAATGGTGGCATCGCTGATCTGAGGGCGGTGTCGGCCCGTCCCGTTCTCGCGCCGCCATGTGGGATATTGCTTCCAGCGATCCGGCCCTATGAGATGAACCTGTGTGCTGCCGACATATCGGTCCAGCGCACCAAGCAGGACGTTTTTGAGATTTTTGACCCGCGCGGCGGAAATCTCGCCGGTGTCGGCGCGACGCTGCTGCACGGCGATATATTCCTCCGCCACTTTCCGAAATGAGCGATTGAACACGGGATGGTCATGCTTGAGCAAAACGCGGATTTCAGCGTCTTTATCGACGGCCAGCTCGCGCGCGGCTCGCAGGTCGGTAGTGCCGAGTGCAATGGTCTTGTAGCGGTCGGCCTTCGGCAGCTTGATGCGGCAGTAGAAATTGCTGTGCGCCACGTCGCCCCGCCGGAAGATGATCAATCCGGGTTTGAGTTCCTCTTTATCGGTGATAAACGCCATCGCCATCCTCCACTGTGCAGAATCCGTGCAGATCGGCGGCGTAAGTGTTTGATTTGCCGTAGCTGTGCAGGGTCTGTGTGGATGTTTATATATGTTTTTCTTGTTTAATCATAGCAATTTAGATAAATGCTCTCATCCTGAACTTGTTTCAGCATCCATTTATCCGCTGGACCTTATGCTTGTTCAGATAGATGGACCCTGAAATAAATTCAGGGTGACGAATTGGGATAAGTGCACATTGGCATGTGACTCCAAAGCCCCACCCAACCCCTTCTTCCCTTTGCGCCTTGCGCGCCGCAGGCGTGCCCTACAAAATGGCATTTCCGCTTCCTTAAAGCTCAAAACTTGTTTCGCACAAAGGCACAAAGGCGCGAAGGGGCGAAGGGGCACAAAATAGAGCACATTGTATATCCCATTGACATATCCCACCTGATCCGCTAAACAATACCCATGAACGCTCCATCCAAAATGACGCGTAAAGGCAAGCTTTTCAAATCCAATCGCAGCCAAGCGGTTCGGATTCCAAAGGACTTGGCCTTCCCGGACAATGTGAAAGACGTCCTCATAAAGCGCGTTGGTAACAAGATAGAAATTACGCCCAGCGACAGTTTTTGGGAGGATTTTTTCAACCGGCCACCCTGCCCCGATTTCCCTGATAGGGCACCGCAAGGCGAATATGAGGAGCGCGAGAGCTTTGACCTTTGAAGCTATGCTGGATACCAGCACTTGCATCAGGGTTATCCGCGATAAACCTATTGGCAGTCGAGTAAGCTTTGAAACATCTGCTGGAAAGTTGGCAATTTCCAGTATTGTTTTACATGAGTTGCATGTTGGCATCATCCGCTCTTACGCGCAAGATCGGCATCAAGCCGAACTTGAGGCGTTTATCCCCGGCGTCGCAATACTGGATTTCGGCGATGAGGCAGCGATTCACGCCGCTCAAATCAAAGCGAAATTACTTAATCAAGGCAACCTAATCGGTCCCAACGACCTGCTCATCGCGGGCCATGCGCGCAGCCTCGGCTTGAAACTCATCACCGGCAACCTGCGCGAATTTTCCCGCGTTGATGGTCTGCGCTGTGAGGATTGGTTGGCGGAATAAGTCTTGCCTTATCGGGCGCGTCATGGCTTTGGATAGCGAACGAAAATTTTGCTGGAACTGCGATATGACAGACGAGAAAGACAAACCTGAAAAAGACCCGAAATGGTCGACCGGCGCAAAGGTTGGCGCGGCGGTGGGATCGGCGGCGTTGATGGCGGCTTTGCTTTATGCGGGTAAGCGCAGCCTGACGCAGAAAAAGGGCAAGCTGGAGCCTGCTTCGCCCGAACCCGAGCTGAAACCGGACCTCAGCAAGCAACCGAAAAGCGACACTGACTGATGAAGCCCGTGCAGCATGTCGAAGGCCGCGCCTATCCATTGGGCCTGAAAAATGTCGACACAGACATCATCATTCCGGCGGCATGGCTAAAAACGATCAGCCGCACGGGCCTTGGCAAAGGCGCGTTTGAAAGCCTGCGGGCCCAGCCCGGCAACGTGTTTAATGATCCCGAATATACCGGCGCGCCGATCCTGATCGCGGGCGATAATTTCGGCTGCGGGTCCAGCCGTGAACATGCGGCGTGGGCAATGGCCGATCTGGGTATCGCAGCAGTCATCGCGCCCAGTTACTCTGATATATTTTCGGGAAATGCGTTCAAGAACGGATTGCTGGCAATCGTGTTGCCGCAAGCAGCCATTGACCGTTTGATGGAGGTTGCCAAAACCGATCCGATCCACATCGATCTGGAAACGCAGACCGTGACCACGCCGTTTCAGGACCGGTTCGAATTTGAAATTGATCCGTTTCGCAAACATTGCCTATTGAATGGCGTAGATGAAATCGGGCTGACATTGCAAAGCGAAGCTGCCATTAGCGCCCATGAAGCGAAATTGGCGGCGCAGCAACCTTGGCTGGTCCCGGCCCCGTTATCGAATTAGGAGAGACAGATGCGCGCATTATTATCCACGGCAACCGGCGGCCCCGAAACATTGGCCATGGGCGAATTGCCAGATCCTGCCGCAGGCGCCGGACAATTGGTGGTCGCGGTCAAGGCATGCTCGATCAACTATCCCGATGTCCTGATTATCGAGGACCGGTATCAATTCAAACCCGAGCGGCCCTTTGCCCCCGGCGGTGAGATTTCTGGCGTCGTCGAATCGGTTGGCGAAGGTGTTACCGGATATGCGGTCGGCGACAAGGTAATGGCGCTGTGCGGCAATGGCGGACTGGCCGAAAAAGTGGCCGTTGTTGCGAACAGCACGTTCAAAATGCCAGATGGCATGAGCTTTGAAGATGGCGCTTCGTTACTGCTGACTTATGGCACGTCGATCCATGCCTATAAGGATCGCGGCCACATCAAATCGGGCGATAATGTTTTGGTTTTGGGCGGCGCGGGTGGTATCGGTATTTCTGCAATCGAATTGGCCAAGGCGTATGGCGCGCGCGTTGTTGCCGGCGTTTCGAGCGAAGCGAAAGCAGCCATTGCCCGCGAAGCCGGAGCCGACGAAGTAATCGTCTATCCCTATCAACCGCTCGACAAAGATGCGTCGAAGGAATTGGCAAACGCATTCAAGGCGGCGGCCGGTCCGAACGGCTTCAACATTGTCTATGATACCGTGGGGGGCGATTATTCCGAACCCGCCGTGCGCGCAATTGCGTGGGAAGGTAAGTTTCTGGTCGTCGGGTTTCCTGCGGGCATCGCCAAATTACCGCTCAACCTGACATTGCTGAAAAGCTGCGATGTGTGCGGTGTGTTTTGGGGTGCATTTGCTGCACGCGATCCAAAAGCCAACCGCGCCCACATAGCCGAACTTTTCCAGCTTTACGCCGATGGCAAAATCAAACCGCGGGTTTCGGAGACCTTTGCGCTTGAACGCGGCGGTGATGCGATTGCAAAGCTGGGCGACCGCAGCGCCGTGGGCAAGTTGGTCATAACGATTTGATTGCGGCGGCCGCTTGTTTCATGGCGCGGCGATGATTAAAACATGCTAGTGTCCGAATGAAGTATTGGTGAAAAAAGGAAGTAACATGACGACTTTCGACAACCGTGAGAACGCGTTCGAAAACAAATTTGCCCATGATGCTGATTTGCAGTTTAAAATCACTGCGCGGCGCAACAAGCTGCTTGGCCTTTGGGCGGCGGAAAAAATGGGGCTGACATCGGAAGAAGCGATTGGTTACGCGACTTCGGTTGTGCAGGCCGATTTTGAAGAAGCCGGTGATGAAGATGTTGTGCGCAAATTGATCGGTGATTTGACATCGGCTGGCGTGGAAACCGACGATGCGACGATCCGCGCCGCGATGGAAACCCAGATGATCGAAGCGCGCCGCCAGTTTATTGAGCAGGCCTGATAATCATGGCGATGCCCGCGACCGAAATTGAAAGCATGATCAAAACGGCGATACCGGACGCGCTGGTCGAAATTACCGACCTTGCCGGCGACGACAATCATTTCGCTGCGAAAGTTGTCAGCGAAACGTTTCGCGGCCAGCCGCGTATAAAGCAGCATCAGGCGGTTTATGCCGCATTGGGCGGGAAAATGGGTGGCGTGTTGCACGCCCTGCAACTTACGACGGCCGTGCCCGAATAGATTCTTAACGCTCGCCGAATTGATGGCGGGAACAGTGTTAAACAGGAAACAGAATATGACAGACGCAACGCTTGCCCGCATCGACCAATTGGTCAAATCCAATGATGTCGTTCTTTTTATGAAGGGATCACCATTATTTCCGCAATGCGGCTTTTCAAGCAAAGCGATAGCGATACTAGACCATTTGAATGTCGCGTATGAAAGCGTTGATGTGCTGCAAGACATGGAAATCCGTCAATCGATCAAGGCATATTCCGATTGGCCGACAATTCCCCAATTGTATGTCAAAGGCGAATTTTTGGGCGGCAGCGATATTATGATGGAAATGTACGAAGCAGGCGAATTGCAGGCGATGGTCACCGAACAGGGATTGGTCAAGGCGGGCGAATAATTGCAAATCCTGCGGCAGCAAAAAAACCGCTACTAACCTAATTCCCCGCGCTTTTTCACGTTGCATTTGTTGGGATTTTTGACGTTGTCCGCTTGACAGAATCAGCGAAGTCCACTTACTTGGTTAACAACAAGCAAAATCAAGAAAAGCTTGGGTATCGCAATGCTCGGAGCGAGTTAATGAAGTTCGATTTTGATTTGGTCTGGAACGATCCGGCCCAGTCACTCAGCAAACAGCAGAGCTTTTCTATCGACTTTATTGAGCCGCCTGCATCGCTTGCACAGCATGTCACCGCGTTTTTCAAATTCCATTCGGATGATGACATTATCCGCGATGCACAACCTGCCAATACCGGGCATCTGATGGTTTTCCTGTCGGGAAATGGGGAGGCCCGTTTTTATGATGGCCGCGCAGAACGTAACCAGCCCGTATCCCTGATTGGTCCGACCAACGCTGCCATGCCTTATGTTGTCAATGGCCCGTTCAGTTGTTTTGGATGCGGTTTCACACCGATTGGATGGCGCGCGCTTACCGGCATTAGTGCGGCAGAAAGCTGCGACCGTTTTGCCGATAGCGACGCAATTTTGGGCCCGGAATCTCAAGCCTATTTTGCCGAACTGTTGGAAATACAGCAGCGTTATCAAGGTGTAGAACAACATCAGTTGATGGTTGATGCGACCGAGCGGTTATTCGTGCCCCGTCTGCGCCCGGTCAACGAAAAGCACCGCCAGATCGTTTTGGCAACGACCCGCTGGCTTGACAATTCACTCACCCCCGACATCGACCAATTGTACGAACAATTGCCCGTTGCCAAACGCCAGGCGCAGCGCGTGATCGGCGATTATTTCGGCTGCGCGCCAAAGCAGTTGATGCGCAAATATCGCGCCGTAAGGGCCGCGATGCTTTTGAACGATCCGGCATGTAGCGATGACCAAATCGATGTTGTCCAGGATCTGTTCTACGACCAATCGCACATGATCCGCGAAATCCGCCATTTCGCCGGGCGCACCCCCGCGCGCCTGTCCGGAGACGCGGGCAGCTTGCTTAGCATGTGGCTCGATAAGGAAAATGTGCGCGAATTACGGCATTAATGACGTTTGCGTACTACCAAGAACCGAAAAATTGTGGCAGATTACAACGTAGAACGTACAATCAACGACAATAGATCCAGCGGGTAAACGCTGCGGGTTTAGGGAAAAAGAAACGGTCGCCATGCAGTTCGAAAAATTCTGGGACGATGAAACGCTGGAATTGAGCAATGTCCGCGAATTCGATATTCAATATTTTTTGCCGCCGGCCGATTTGGCCCCATATATCAACGTATTCTATATATTTCGTAGCGAATCCAATCTTATACGCGACGTTCAACCGGCCTCCGCCGGACATGTAATGCTGTTTTTAAAGGGCCACGGCGAATTGCGGTTTGTTGACGGTGCCATTCAACCCAGCCACAAAATATCATTGATCGGACCATCGTCGTCGGCGATGCAATATATTGTCAAAGGCCCGTTCCATTGCCTTGGATTCACTTTTAACCCGGCAGGATATAGCTGCTTAAGCGGGCAAAAGGCGATCAAGGGCTTGAATAAACTGCTGGATGCAACTTGGGTTTTGGGCGACACCTTTAACGATGCTTTCGAACCACTGCAGGCATTGAATGACGATGACAGAGACCCTTTGCGGAACGCCAAAATGGTCGATAAATTCGCCGAGTTTCTGATCGGGAAATTTAACCCGCTGAAACCTGTTCCGGCGGCGGTAATAACTAAGCTTTTCGCGGCGTTGGAAGACAGGCTGGACATGGATTTGGACGATTTTTACGCGTCACTGCCGCTGACACCGCGTCAAATACAGCGCATTTGCAAAGATTATCTTGGAAGCCCGCCGAAATATCTGATCCGCAAATTTCGTGCCGTCCGCGCAGCGATGTTGCTCAGTGATCCCGAATGTTCGCAAGCAACGCGTGATCATGTCATCGACCATTTTTATGATCAGTCGCATTTGATCCGCGAAATCAGCCTGTTTAACGGCCGCACCCCGAAATTTTTAAGCGGAGATAGCGTCCCGCTTTTGAAAATGTGGTTTGAATCAGCAAAGGTGGCTGCGCTGTCGGGTATTTACTCCAAGGCATCGTCGCTGGTTAAACCAAACAAGGGTTGATTTCTGCCGCTAATGCGCGCATTTGCATAATCAGAACGATTTTATCCGATTAAGATTCGTGCAAAGGAGTGAAGGGCATATGCGTCTTTCCAATATGGCCGATTATGCAGTGGTAACGATGAGCGCAGCGTCGCGGCATTGCGGCACGGCGCGCGTATCGGCCACCGATTTGGCGAACGAGACGGGCATCGCTCTGCCGACCACACAAAAACTGGTCAGCATATTGACCAAAGCCGGATTGCTGCGTTCGTCGCGCGGCATGGGCGGCGGGATTGCCTTGGCACGGCCAGCCGCAGCAATCAGCCTGGCTGATATAATCGAGGCGGTTGAAGGACCAATTGCGATGACCGCCTGCGTCGATACCGGCAGCCACAATTGCGCGATGGAAGGCAATTGCCGGGTCCAGCCGCACTGGCCGGTGGTCAACAACGCCGTGCGCGGGGCGCTTGCCGGGGTTAGTTTGACTACTTTAACGGGGGCGCGGGTTTGATGGCTTGGGATTTTTGGTTCGCACGAAGGCACGAAGGCACGAAGGGGGCAGTTCTTCTTCTGCGCGATGCGCTTTCATTAGTTCTTTCGCTGAAAATTAAACGACGAAATAGTTTCGAAATGGCCCTTCAGGTCAAGCGCAACTTCTTCGTGCCTTCGTGCCTTCGTGCGAACCAAAATATAATGGCGATGCCGACATGACAGACGATGTGGATATTAAAGACAAGGCGGCATGGGATGCTGCCGAACAGGTTGCCGATTATGAGCATGGCTGGTCGTCGGATATCGAAACCGATTTCGCCCCCAAGGGGCTGAATGAAGACACCGTCCGCTTTATCAGCGCGAAGAAGAACGAGCCGGAGTGGATGCTTGAATCGCGCCTGAAGGCGTTCCGTCATTGGCAAACGATGACGCCGCCCGATTGGGCCAAGTTGAACGTTCCACCGATCGATTATCAGGATGCCTATTATTACGCCGCACCTAAGGCGAAACCAAAACTGGGCAGCCTGGACGAGGTTGATCCAGAAATTCTGCGTATTTACGAGAAGCTTGGCATCCCGATTGCGGAACAAGAAGTGTTGGCCGGGGTCGAGGGCGCGCGCAGGGTCGCGGTCGATGCGGTGTTTGACAGCGTGTCGGTGGCCACCACCTTCCGCGCCGAACTCGAACGTGCGGGCGTGATATTCCGTTCGATCAGTGAGGCTATCCGCGAATATCCTGATCTGGTGCGAAAATGGCTCGGCAAAATCGTGCCGATGCACGACAATTATTTCGCCGCACTCAACTGCGCGGTGTTTAGCGACGGGACGTTCGTCTACATCCCCGAAGGCGTGCGCTGCCCGATGGAGCTTTCCACCTATTTCCGGATCAATGCGGAAAATACCGGGCAGTTTGAACGCACATTGATTGTCGCCGACAAGGGCAGTTATGTCAGCTTATCTCGAAGGCTGCACCGCACCGATGCGTGACGAGAACCAGCTTCACGCCGCCGTGGTCGAACTGGTGGCGCTCGACGATGCCGAGATCAAATACTCGACCGTACAAAACTGGTATCCCGGCGATGCAGACGGCAAAGGCGGTATCTATAATTTCGTCACCAAGCGCGCCTTGTGTCAGGGACGGAACAGCAAGGTTTCGTGGACACAGGTTGAAACCGGCAGCGCGGTGACATGGAAATACCCAAGCTGCGTCCTCAACGGCGAAAATTCAGTGGGCGAATTTTACTCGGTCGCGGTGACCAATAATTACCAGCAGGCCGACACCGGCACCAAGATGATCCACAATGGCAAGGGGTCAGCGCTCGACCATCGTGTCGAAGGGCATCAGCGCCGGGCACAGCAACAACACCTATCGCGGACTGGTGCGCGTCGCGCCCAACGCAGAGGGCGTGCGCAATTTCACCCAGTGCGATTCGCTGCTGCTGGGGTCATTGAGCGGCGCGCATACGGTGCCCTATATCGAAGTGCGCAACCCCAGCGCGCAGATCGAACATGAGGCAACGACCAGCAAGATTTCCGACGACCAGATGTTCTACGCGATGCAACGCGGCCTGAATGCCGAGGAAGCGGTGGCGCTGATCGTGAATGGGTTTGCGAAAGAAGTGCTGCAGCAACTGCCGATGGAATTTGCCGTTGAGGCGCAGAAGTTGCTGGGGATTTCGCTTGAGGGGAGCGTGGGGTGATATGCGAGGTTTTCGCCGTTAGTTAAGATGCTCACAGCGCACTCTGTTTATACTTCGGTATTTGACGACGCATTAGCCAGATTGCGATGTGTCTGAGCTGCAATAATGGACATCATGACTACCGAAAGCGACAGATTATTATCGAGATGCATCAGCTTGTCTCGACGCAAAAGTCATTTCTCGAGAGGCGCTCTGACTAAGCAAGATTAGTTAACATGAGCTTTCCGGAATAAGTCCCATCAAAGAAACGACTAAAAAGTGCGAACCAACGCGCAAGATAAGCCGACATCGTATCGAACGCTCAAGATTGAAGCATTGGAAAATCAGTTAAACACAATTGTACTGAAGTCTGAACTGATCGAGTGGGAGATGCGAATACTTATTCCGAGGTGAATGCGTGTCTGCTCAAAAATGATGGATCTCAAAAGCCCAATGCTCCAAATAAATAACCTCCACGCCAATGTTGCGCACACCCACCCCTAGCCCCTCCCGCAAGCGGGAGGGGGATGATTGGTGAGCGTCTTCCCGCAGGCGGGAGGGGGATTGATCGGGCTGTGCTTGGGCTCCCCTCCCGCATGCGGGAGGGGTTGGGGGTGGGCCTATCGGTATGGCGCTCGGTTGCGTTAACCCACCCCGCTACGACTAGGCAGCAAGCTGCCAAGTCTCACAGCCCCTCCCGCAAGCGAGAGGGGATTGGAACGCGCCGCTGCCTCAATAAATTAAGTGTGACCTTGTGACCGGCGAATTCAAACCCCGCAATACTGCGCGAGCTAAAACCTTGCGGAATCAAGCCACGCCTGCCGAACGTTTGCTTTGGACGGCAATCAGCAGCCGGAAAGTGGATGGGCATAAATTTAGCCGTCAAATGCCGGTTGGACCCTATTTCGCTGATTTTCTGTGCCGGGAGGCGCGGCTGGTTGTGGAACTTGATGGATTTTCGCATGACACGCGCATAGAACATGATCGTCGGCGGGATCGTCTTTCTAAAAGCCAAAGGGTTATCGATGTGCTGCGTTTTGCGAATGGCGAAGTGATGACAAATTTGGATGGCGTTGTCCCAGACAATAGCGTATGGCGCTCGCTGAAACAGAGCCCACCCCCAGCCCCTCCCGCAAGCGGGAGGGGAGCAGAAATAATGATACCTCCATGCTAAATATAACAAACCTCCACGCCGCCCAGCGGCAAGCCGGCCCTCAAGGCCCACCCCCACCCGGGGCGCAAATTTGCGGAGCAGACCGCAATGACGCTTAAGCAATCATGGAAAACATTCCGCGATCTGGCCGTCGCTGGCGCCACATTCTGGAAGGAATCGGCCAGCAATCAGGGCATAAAGCTGTCGCTGCAGGGTGCGTCGCCGCGGGTGCGGTTTTCTTTGTTGACGGGGTATGAAGTTGATGATGCGCGGCTGTGCCGGAAATATCTGAAGGCGGGTGACAAGGTGGTTGAACTTGGCAGTTCGGTCGGATTCATCGCGCTTTATTGCATCAAAAATCTGGGCATCACCGATTTTGCCATGATCGAGGCGAACCCGGCTTTGCATCCGATCATGCTGAAAAATTTCGCGCTCAACGCGGCCACCCTGCCGACCTATTTGAACGTCGCGGGCGGGGCGGAGGATGGCGAAGTCACCTTTAACGTCAGTGTCGATTATTATGCGTCGAGCCTGAATGCGATCACCAATACGGAGACTGCGTTGACCGTGCGGCAATTGTCGCTGCCTTCGATCATCGCTGAAATCGGATTCAAACCCAATGTGTTGATCATGGATATCGAAGGCGCGGAAACGCAGATCCCGATTGCCCATCTCGCCCTGTTCGACACGATCATCGTCGAATTCCACCGCCGCTTTGTCGGCGATGCCGCAATTGACGCTATCATCGCCGGATTGGTGGCGCATGGATTTAAATTGATGGAAAATGACGGTTTTTCCAGCGCATTTGTGAAACAATAGAAATGAATATTATGCTCGAAATTAATAACCTCCACGCGAATGTTGGCGACAAGCCGATCCTCAAGGGCCTCACTCTGTCGTTGGGGGCGGGTGAGATCCATGCGATTATGGGACCGAATGGCGCGGGGAAATCGACGCTGGGCTATGTGCTGGCTGGCAGGCCGGGGTATGAGGTGACGGGGGGATCGGTTCTCTTTTCTCCCCTCGCAGGCGGGAGGGGGACCATCGACCTCCTTGCCCTTGACCCCCATGAGCGTGCTGCCGCTGGCCTGTTCCTCGGCTTCCAATATCCGGTCGAAATTCCTGGCGTGTCGAACGTCCAGTTTTTGCGGGAGGCATTGAACGCACAGCGCAAGAATCGCGGCGAGGCACCGCTTTCGGGCGGCGAATTCCTGAAGATTGCGCGGGCGCAGGCCGATGCGATGGGTATGGATTATGACATGCTCAAGCGCCCGGTGAATGTCGGCTTTTCCGGCGGCGAGAAGAAGCGCAACGAGATGGTGCAGATGGGCATCGTCGACCCCGCGCTCGCGATCCTCGACGAAACCGACAGCGGACTCGATATCGACGCGCTGCGCGTTGTCGGCGATGGGATCAACCGCATTATGCGCAAACCCGACAAGGCGGTGCTGCTGATCACGCACTACCAACGGCTGCTCGATTATGTGAAGCCCGATTTCGTCCATGTGCTTGACGGTGGCCGGATCACGCGAACGGGCGGGCCGGAACTCGCGCTAGAGCTTGAGCGCGACGGATATAAGGAACTGGCAGCATGAGCGCCGCAGGCATCATTCCTTTTCTTCTTCGTGCCTTCGTGCCTTCGTGCGAGGCTAATTTTGTTCGCACGAAGGCACGAAGGCACGAAGAGGCTGTGTGCATATGACTGTTGCGCTTCCAACTCGCCGCGATGAGGCTTGGCGGTATAGCGATATTGATGCGCTGGCGCGCGTTTGGCCTTTGCCTGCGCGCGAGAATATCGTGGTACCTGCGGGCGGCAGCTTTGCGCGCACTATCGTTCAGGACAGCGGGTCCATTCATCAGATCGACCTCGCCATCGGCAAGGGCGCGAGCGCGGCGGTCAATGTGCTAAACATCGGCGGCGATTATGGGCGGGTGGAGCTGAATGTTACGTTTGCACGAAGGCGCGGATTTCAAACTTGGCGCGGTGCAGATTGGTGGCGGTTCGCAGAACCTCGAAATCGTCACCACCGTCACCCATGCCGAACCCAAAGCCACATCATCGCAGGTCGTGCGCTCGGTATTGGCGGGCACAGCGACCGGAACCTATCTCGGTAAAGTCGCCGTCGCGCGCGATGCGCAGCTGACCGACTCTGTGCAATCGGTGAAGGCGATGTTACTTGATCGAAGCGCGACCGCCAACGCCAAGCCCGAGCTCGAAATATACGCCGACGACGTCAAATGCGCGCATGGCTGTGCGATTGGCGAGCTCGATCCTATGGGGCTGTTTTATCTGCAAGCGCGCGGCATTGCGCCAGCCGATGCAAAGAAATTGATGTTGCAGGCGTTTATTGCCAGCGTGTTTGAGGGTGCGGCGGATGAGGAAATGTTGACCGAGGCGGCGCTGAAGAAATTGGGGGAACTGGTGTGAGCGGGAATGCGCTTTCTTCTCCCCTCCCGCCTGCGGGAGGGGCCGGGGGTGGGCCTGCGAATGTAGCAAGCTCGCCTTTGGCTCGCCCCACCCCTAACCCCTCCCGCTTGCGGGAGGGGAACTTAAAGGCTGACTTCCCCGGTATCACCAACGGCTGGCATTATCTGGACACCGCCGCTACCGCGCAGAAACCGCGAGCCGTCATCGATGCGATGAGCCAGGCGATGGGCGCTGATTACGCCACAGTCCACCGCGGCGTGTACAAACGCTCGGCCGATATGACGTTGGCGTTTGAGGCAGCGCGGCGGCGCGTGGCGACGTTCATCGGCGCGGCGTCCGAAAACGAGATTGTTTTCACCAAAGGCGCAACCGAAGCGATCAATCTAGCCGCCAGCAGCTGGGGCGATGCCAATCTGAAGGCTGGCGACCGCATCATGCTCAGCCAGCTGGAGCATCACAGCAATATCGTGCCGTGGCAGATGCTGGCGGCGCGAGTGGGCGCTCATATCGATGTGTGTCCGCTGACCAACGACGGCCTGATTGACCTCGATTGGCTGGAGGCAAACCTGACGCAGCAGCACAAGATCGTGGCGCTGGCGCATGTCTCGAATGTGCTGGGGTCGATCCTAGGCGTGAAGCGCGCGGCAAAGGCGGCGCATAAAGTTGGCGCAAAATTGCTGCTTGATGGCTGTCAGTCTGCGCCCCGTATGCGGTTGAACATGGCCGAGCTGGACTGCGATTTCTTCGTCTTTTCGGGGCATAAACTTTATGGCCCAACGGGTGTGGGCGTGCTGTGGGCGCGGGCCGAGATTTTGGACGCGATGCCCCCGTATCAGGGAGGCGGCGCGATGATCGACCGCGTGTCGTTTGCTGGAACAACTTACGCCCCTGCGCCCGGGCGGTTTGAGGCAGGCACGCCGATGATAACCGAAGTTATCGCGCTGCATGCCGCGATTGATTATGCCGATAGCATCGGCATGGAGACGATTTTTGCGCATGAGGCGGAGCTGGTCCGGCAAACCCGTGAGGCATTGAGCGCGATCAATTCGATAACGCTATATGGCCCTGAAAAATCGGCGGGGATTGTATCCTTTACAGATGCAGGGGGTGCATCCGCACGATATCGGCACTATATTGGATGAAGAGAATGTCGCGATCCGCGCCGGGCATCATTGCTGCCAGCCGTTGATGGACTATCTGGGCGTGCCCGCCACCGCGCGAGCAAGTTTCGGGATTTACAACGACGAAAGCGATGTTACCGCGCTGGTTCTTGGGTTGGAACGGGTATCAAGGATTTTTTCATGAACGAACATATCAAAATCGAAGAAGTAGATAGCGTTGCAGCGCCCCCAAAAGTGCGCGTTGAAACTCTGGCTGAAACAACCAGTGAAAAGATGGACCGTAAGAAAGATTATCTCGAAGGTTTCTTGGCGCAAAAACCGGTTGCGGTTGCGGGAGGCGAGGTTGGCGGCGATTTGTACGAGGCCGTGATTGCCGCGTTAAAGGAAATCTATGATCCCGAAATTCCGGTGAATATCTATGACCTTGGCCTGATCTATAATGTCGAGATCAATGAAGGCCAGGCGCTGGTTTCGATGACATTGACGACGCCGAATTGTCCTGTGGCCGAATCGATGCCCGGCGAGGTTGAAATGCGCGTCGCCAGCGTTCCGGGTATATTGGACGCAGAGGTCGTGCTGGTGTGGGAACCCGCGTGGAGCCCGGCGAATATGACCGACGAGGCGCGGTTGGAGCTGGGGATGCTGTAATGAACTACCGTAGTGCTGAGCTAGTCGAAGTACGCCTTTCGTTTTGCGCTAGCTTTTGAAGCGCCCTTCGACAGGTTCAGGGCTGCGGTTTGGAGTAATGGAAATGAATATGGAAACACATAGCAAAACCCGCCGTGCGATCCCCGCCGCTGTTATCCTGACGCCGTCATCCGAAGCACGAATTGCCGAGTTAATGGCAAAGGCACCAGCGGATGCCATAGGAGTTAAACTATCCACACCGCGCCGGGGCTGCTCCGGTCTCGCCTATTCGGTGGATTACATCACCCAGGCAGACAAGTTTGACGAACATATCGTAACGCCGGGCGGCAGTTTTTATATCGACGGTGGATCGGTGCTGTATCTGGTCGGATCGACGATGGACTGGGTCGAGGATGAATTCGCCGCCGGGTTCGTGTTCAACAATCCCAATGCCAAGGGTGCATGCGGGTGCGGCGAAAGCTTTACGGTTTGAATAATCCCGGCCTAGCGCATGTCGACACTTGGTTGTTCGATCTCGACAACACGCTGTATCCAGCGGAATGCGACCTGTTTGAGTTGATCGAAGCGCGCATGGGTTTATATCTTGAGCGTTTACTCGAATGCGATACCATAGAGGCAAAGCGCGTCCAGAAACTGTATTTCCACGAATATGGCACGACGTTGGCCGGATTGACCGCGCGCCACCAAATTGACCCTCATGACTTTCTGGATTTCGTCCACGATGTCCCGCTTGACCGGATCACACCCAACGCCGCGCTAAAATCGCATATCGGCGCGCTGCCCGGGCGCAAGCTGGTCTATACCAACGGCGATGCGCCCTATGCACAGCGCGTATTGGACGCGTTGGGGCTGGGTGACAGTTTCGAGGCGATATTTGACATTGTCGCCAGCGATCTGATTCCGAAGCCAGCCGAATCGAGCTATGCCACCCTATGCAATCAGCATGCGATAAATCCAAAGACCGCTTTTTTTGCCGATGATATGGCGCGGAACTTGCGCCCGGCAAAGGCGCTTGGCATGGCGACATTGTGGATTAACAATGGTTCGGAACAAGCGCTTTCACCCGCCGCCAAAATTGATCTTGACCATATTGACCACTCTGCCAATTGCCTAACGCGCTGGTTTGACACCATGAAAGAACAGGAACCTGTATGACTGAACAACTCGCCGCAATCATCGACGCTGCATGGGATGCCCGTGATAATATCAGCAGCGCCACCAAAGGCGAAGTGCGAGAGGCAGTGCAGGTTGCGCTGAACGGACTGGACGACGGTTTCTTCCGCGTTGCCGATAAATCCAGCGGCAGCTGGCAGGTCAACCAATGGCTTAAAAAAGCGGTGCTGCTTTCGTTCCGGCTGAATGATAATGTGGTTGTTGACGGCGGATCGGCGGGATCGCCTGCTTATGACAAGGTGCCTTCCAAATTCGCCGGATGGGGCGCGGACCGATTTCGCGATTCCGGTTTCCGCGTTGTACCCGGCGCAGTGGCACGGCACGGCAGTTATATCGCCAAGAACGTCGTCCTAATGCCAAGCTTCGTCAACATCGGCGCGCGCGTCGATGAAGGTAGCATGGTCGACGCATGGGCAACCGTTGGCAGCTGCGCGCAGATAGGCAAGAATGTACACTTGTCGGGCGGCGTCGGCATTGGCGGTGTGCTCGAACCCTTACAGGCTGGCCCCGTCATCATCGAAGACAATTGCTTCATCGGCGCGCGCAGCGAAGTGGTTGAAGGCGTGATCGTCGAAGAAGGCGCAGTGCTGGCGATGGGCGTATTCATATCGTCCACCAGCAAAATTGTTGACCGCACCACTGGCGAGATTTTCGTCGGCCGCGTGCCTGCATATTCGGTTGTAGTGCCCGGCAGCTTGCCCGGCAAAGCCCTGCCCGATGGCAGCCCCGGCCCAAGCCTGTCATGCGCGGTGATCGTCAAACGCGTTGATGCCCAAACCCGCGCCAAAACCGCAATCAACGAGTTATTGCGCGACTAACCGCGATCAATTTTCGACCAACTGCATCAAAGTAAGATTGCCAGTCAACTCGTTTTGAGGCAGAACACTCATGCGGACCGGGCCCCTCTGGCGCTCGTCTGGTTGGCCATTTGGTGACCAGATAGCGTGATGTCGGCCGCATCGGGTGAAACCGGTGCATGGTCGTTGGGTCTCTTACCCCCTCCCAAAATGCCCCGTCATGCACTGGTTCATCCGATTGAATTTTCACATTCAAGAGGAGTATAATATGTCCCCCAAGTCATTCCGTTTGATGCAAGATCATCAACATATCGATACCCAACTGCGCGCCGAAATTGACCGGCGCTGGCCAGATATGCTGCGCATCCAAAAACTGAAAAAAACAAAGCTTAAGATCAAAGAGCAACTGTTGCATCTGGCTGGTATCCGCATGGTGGCGGCGCGCTTCTGAATATTACAACGCCGTCATTGCGAGCGGAGCGAAGCAATCCAGAGCAGTATAACAATACACTAGAGCGGGATGACATTTGATCGAATCGTCACCCACGAGCAGCGAAGCGACGAAGCAATCCAAAGTTGCGCAGGACAACCCTGGATTGCTTCGCTTCGCTCGCAATGACGATGTGGTTCAAACTAAAGTCATCGCGCGCTAGTAGGCAGGGAAACATACAATGGAATTTTTTATGATGGACTGGCTGGGAACGCCGGTCTGGTTCTGGCTGGCTTTTATCGGCCTAGTAGCCGCATTGACCGCTTTTGACCTTGGCTTTCTGCACAAGGAAGACAAGGTAATGGGGATCCGTGAAAGCCTGAAACTATCGTTGTTTTATATCAGCATCGCGCTGGCATTTGGCGTTTGGATATGGATGGCCAAGGGCGCTGATTTGGGGATGAAATATTACACCGGATTTTTCATCGAAAAGGCGCTGTCGATCGACAATGTATTCGTCATATCGCTGATTTTCACGTATTTTGCGATACCTCCCAAATATCAATATCGCGCGCTCTTATGGGGCATCATCGCCGTTATATTCTTACGTGGTATCATGATCGCTGCGGGTGCGGCTTTGGTTGAACAGTTTTACTGGTCGCTCTATTTATTTGCCGCTTTCCTGATCGCAACAGGGGTCAAGATGCTGTTTACCAGCGACAAGGAAATGGACGTTGCCGGCAACCCCGTGGTCAAGTTTTTATCACGGCATATGCGGGTCACCAAGGATCTGCATAATGAGAAGTTTTTTGTACACGAAGTCGACGAGAAAACTGGCAAGCTGGTGCGCGCGGCAACACCGTTGTTTCTGGCATTGGTCGTGATCAATCTGGCCGACTTGGTCTTTGCAGTGGACAGCGTTCCGGCAATTTTTGCCATCACCACCGACACGTTCATCGTCTACACATCGAACATCATGGCGATTTTGGGGCTGCGCGCCTTGTACTTTGCGCTTGCCGCGATGGTGCACCGTTTCCATTATCTGAAATATGCACTGGCGCTGGTGCTGGTGTTTATCGGGTCAAAGATATTCGTCGCAGATTTCCTGATGGACGGCGCAAAATTCCCGCCGTTCGCTTCATTGGCGGTAACATTTGCTTTGATATTGGGCGGCGTATTATTCTCACTTTGGAAAACCAAAACGGAAAACCCTATCGCCCCCGTTTAGTCGGCGCGTCAAAATCGGGCGGCTTATTGGCAATCCAATCCAAGAACCGCCCGATTGTTTCATGTTCTTTTAACGCGGTTCGGCGTGTTGTAGCGCCGTTCCATTTCGGCATTGCTGAAATTGTCATGGATCGTTCGGTGGCAAATGGGATGCACGCGCACCTTTGCCTTGCCGCCGCGATTTTTGGGAACGGGAAGATGCAATTCGGCAACCTCGCCAAGTGGCCGCGCACATAACCAACAGCAGTTTGCCTCGTCGTTTACTTCCGCGTCCAATTTCAAGCGGGGCCCATGCAAAAGGCGCAAAGTTTATTGCCCTCTAGATCGCGGAAATAGGCACCGTAAAATGCTTGTGGCCCTTCGTCGCCGCGCAATCCTGGCGCACCTTCAGTGCTGCCGCCGAGTTCCAATGCTTTGGCGTGCAGCGCATCAACCTGGCCGCGTTCCAAGACGCGCAGGGCGACCATACCGCCATTGCCGGGGCTTGCCGCTTCGCCATTATATGGCTTGGTAACGCAAACAGCAGGGTTCTCCCAATCTGTGCCATACATCGTGAAGCCGCTGTCCATCCGCATCAATTCTTTCGCGCCCATTTCAGCCAATAGCTGGCTGTAAAAATCCCGGGCCGTATCCAGATTGTTCGCTCCTAACGTTACATATCCAATCATCGCTCGCTCCTTTAATATTGTTCAGACAAGTTATCATGGGCAGCTGTCAAAGCAATGGCCTAAACGGAGCCTTGTTGCCGCTAAAGGAGAACAGCAGCACTCATTTCTAGCATGCGCCCAAAAAGCGGCTTTCCGACCTGCCCTTAAGCACTACCTTGCCGATCATGGGCAGCCGCAAATCAGATGTCACATCCAAACCCAAGTGTTCCGCCGCTATATTTCCGGAAAGCTGCATGTCTGCCATGGCCATACCTTCCATTGCACAGCTCAGATCGATTTCGGCCTTATTCTCGCGGTAGCTAAAGCCGCGATACTTGCAGGCACCCTTTACCCCCGCACCGAAAAAATCGGCGGTTGGCCGCGCAGCGAGTTCCGGCGAAAGGCAGAATGTTTTCGATGCCGCCTTGGACATCCTGGTCATTATGTCCTGCTTTTTCTTTGTGCCCAAGCTTGGGACATTGATCTGGGTAAATGAAACATTCTTTTCCCATTTTCCCGGTTTCAACGGCAAGCTAATGTCTCTTGGCAATTGCCCCGGTTGATCGTTACGGCCGGCATCGCTGCCACCGTCATTGTTACATGCGGCCAATGCCAGCATGCTGGCAACCGCCATGATGCGAAACCGAAATCCAGTCAGACGACAAGCATTCATGCCGGACAATCACCCAACCGGCGGCCCTCAATCGTGCCCTTCATTGTGATTGGTCCAGTGGGAAGGCCTTCCATGCCTTGTTCCATTGTCATGCTATACTCTTCGGCTCCAAAGCTGCCCTCCATTTTGCTTTTCAGCACCATTGGGCCCGCTGGCTTACAAGTCATTTCAATCGACATTTTGTTGCCGGACCGGTCAAACTTGGCAAAGGTGCAATTGCTGCCTTCTGGCGATCCGAAAAGATCCCCGCCCGGCTTGTCTGTTTGTTCTTTGGTCAGGCAGCTTTTGCTGGTCGCGCCTTTGGCGATTTGTTCCTTTATCGCTGCTTTGGCTTGTTCAGGAATTCCTTTGCCTTCGATGCTTGAAAAGTTGATTTTCACTTCCCATTCGCCGGGCTGCATTGCAAATTTGCCGCCATCGGCCATTTCCGACTTAATCTCTTCCTGGCTGACTTTGCCGTCGCCATCTTGATCAGCATTTTTTCCCGAACAGGCCGCAACGGCCAACATGGCTGCACTCGCCAAAACAAATTTGCGCATTCAAATTCCCTCCTAATCGATATCGCTTTGTATAATGTCGTGCTTGCATCCGAAACGCAATCTCTTTGGGTTCAAAACATTCATAGTCTGGATTCATAGTCTGGGGATGACATCGCAATCGATCATAGCCATAATGTAGTGATGTCAGAACTCATTATTCGCCGCGGTTTGGAAGAACCGGAAACCGACGGCAACTTTGTACCCCACAAACCGCAGCGGCCACCAAAGTTGGAGAGTGGACAGAAATTCCGCATCCAATCCGATTATGAACCTGCTGGAGATCAGCCGACCGCGATCCGCGAACTTGTCAGCACGGCGTTGGCAGGAGAGAAAGATCAGGTTTTGTTGGGCGTGACAGGTTCAGGCAAAACATTCACGATGGCCAAAATGATCGAGCAGCTGCAGCGCCCCGCGTTGGTGCTGGCCCCAAACAAGATTTTGGCGGCGCAGTTATATGGCGAATTCAAGAGCTTTTTTCCTGACAATGCGGTCGAATTTTTCGTCAGCTACTATGACTATTACCAACCAGAGGCCTATGTCGCGCGCAGTGACACCTATATCGAGAAAGAAAGCTCGGTAAACGAGGCGATTGACCGGATGCGGCATTCGGCGACGCGATCTTTGCTGGAACGCGACGACGTCCTGATCGTGGCATCGGTGAGCTGCATTTATGGCATCGGTTCGGTCGAGACATATTCGGCGATGATTTTCGACATCAAAAAGGGCGACAGCGTTGATCAACGCGAACTGATCCGCAAACTGGTGGCGTTGCAATATAAGCGCAACGACACCGCATTTGCGCGCGGCAATTTCCGGGTGCGCGGCGACAATCTGGAGATATTCCCGTCGCATTATGAAGATATGGCTTGGCGGATCTCGTTCTTTGGCGATGACATAGAGGAAATCGCCGAATTCGATCCGCTAACCGGAACCACCGGAGCGAAACTCGATAATGTCCGCGTCTATGCCAACAGCCACTATGTCACCCCCGGCCCGACGATGAAGCAAGCGACCGAGGCGATTAAGTTTGAACTGACCGAGCGGCTGAAAGAGCTGGAGGCAGAAGGTAAGTTGATCGAACATCAGCGGCTGGAACAGCGCACCCATTTTGATCTGGAAATGATCGCCGCCACCGGGAGCTGCGCCGGGATCGAGAATTACAGCCGCTTTCTGACGGGGCGCTTGCCGGGCGAACCACCGCCGACTTTGTTCGAATATCTGCCCGATAATGCGCTGCTGTTTGTCGATGAAAGCCATCAGACCATCCCCCAAATCGGCGCAATGTCAAAGGGCGACCATCGCCGCAAATTGACGCTGGCCGAATATGGTTTCCGCCTGCCATCATGTATCGACAACCGGCCGTTGCGGTTCAACGAATGGGATGCGATGCGGCCGCAGACAGTTAGCGTTTCGGCGACGCCGGGCAAATGGGAAATGGAGCAATCGGGCGGCGTGTTTGCTGAACAGGTTATTCGCCCAACCGGGCTTATCGACCCGCCGATCGAGATCAAGCCTGTTGAAGATCAGGTGCAAGATTGCATCAACGAATGCCGCAAGACGGCGGAGCTTGGCTACCGCACATTGGTCACGACGCTGACCAAGCGCATGGCCGAAGATTTGACCGAGTTTATGCACGAAGCGGGGCTTCGCGTTAGGTATATGCACAGCGACGTCGAGACGCTGGAACGGATCGAGCTGATCCGCGATCTGCGGCTGGGTGTATATGATGTGCTGGTCGGCATCAACCTGCTGCGCGAAGGACTCGATATTCCAGAGTGCGGATTGGTGACGATATTGGACGCCGACAAAGAAGGATTTCTGCGCAGCGAGACCAGCCTGATCCAAACCATTGGCCGCGCCGCCCGCAATGTTGATGGCCGCGTCATCCTGTATGCCGACCGGATGACGGGCAGCATGGAACGCGCCATCGCCGAAACCGACCGCCGCCGCGAAAAACAGCATGCGTATAATATCGAACATGGCATCACCCCGACTACGATCAAACGTGACATTGCCGACATCGTTGCAAATACGGCGTCGCGGGACAGCGTGCTGGTTGACCTTGAGGACGACGGCATCAACAATCTGGTCGGGCACAATTTGCGCGGTTACATTACCGACCTCGAAAAACGCATGCGCACCGCCGCCGCCGATCTGGAGTTTGAAGAAGCCGGGCGCCTGCGCGACGAAATCCGCAAGCTGGAGGCCACGGAGCTGGGTCTGCCGATAGACAAGCAAGTCGCCGCGCCAAAAGGGCGGTCGATGGAGGGGAAGCCGGGGACGCGCAAGATGAAATATCGGCAAGTCGCAGCGGAAGTGGGGGAAGTAGGATTAAGTGCTAAATAGGATCAGTAATAACGTCAGCATAACGATCAATATGACAGCATGTAGAGAACGCTATTCTATTGTCGGATTGCCGACGCAAATTAGATGCGATAATTTCATGAGTACTGACCTTCAACCTTCAAATTCCGTCGAAGCGCAGATTCCAGTTGCTACCAGAACCTTTCGGCGCATCTTGATCCAGACTGCAACAAGTTCGCTGGATGAAGGCGAGCATTATGTCAGACAAAGCCACCGCCTATCTTCAGTCTGCAATATTACTGGGAAGACTGCCCGTCTGGCGGGTTCATAGATGTCAAAGAAGTTTCATTGACACCGCTTCATTTGGATAATGGCAATATAATTAACGGGATATACATTAAAGTTATCAAAACCCAGCTCCCGAAATGCAAGGTTCGTATTTATGGATATAAGAATAGTGACTGGCTGAAATATGTTGCTGCAGTCGCCCCTCAAAGAGATCAACCTGCGGGTAGACCTAATCGAACAGATGAAGCCGTACTTATGCATAAAGACCGCTGTTCAAATGGCACAGCGCTCTCGACTCTGGCAAAAGAGGCTAGAGCAATTCATGCTATCTTGGCTGAACGACACAAAGGTGATCCGGAATGGAAGCTTGAGCCTGAATCGATTACAAAAGCGTTACGTCGTTATAGAAAATCCAGAGAATGAAATTTGTCCGCCTTTATCCGTATTTTATCCTGACTATTTATCTGTTTTCTTGACGTTATTTTACGCCTTCACTTAACATAATTGAATGAAAGCCGTGAAATGACCAATGATATTGACAGACCCCAAAATGTCCCTTATAAAGGACATGTCATTCAAATCCTTCAAACGCCCGACTTTCCAATTGGCTTGAAGCGCTGCGGGATCGTCAAGCGCGGTTAGGATAGATGATCAGACTTAAGCGCCTCGCTGACGGCAATTTCGGAGATACGAAATCGGTTGGCGACGGTGTACAGGAATTGCGAATGCGACTTTGGTCCCGGCTATCGCGTCTATTATGTCAGGCAGGGAGATGTGCTCGTCATCCTGCTGAATGGCGGTGACAAGGACAGCCAAGTCCGAGACATCGCCAAAGCAAAGAAGATTGCAAAGGAAATTGACGATGGCCATTGAACTGCTCCCCTTTGATCCAGCCGAGCACCTGACTTCGCAGGAGGACATTCTCTATTACCTCAAAGCCGCGATGGAAGGGAACGACCCTAAGCACATCGCTCGTGCCTTCGGCGATGTGGCTCGTTCAAAGGGTATGACAGAAATCGCCAACAAATCGGGCCTTGGGCGGCAGGCGCTTTACAATGCTCTTTCGGAGAATGGCAATCCTACGCTGGAGACGTTGACGTCTGTGCTGACGGCGCTTGGCCTAGAACTGACGGTGCAGAAACGCGCGGCTTAATCCAGCCCTAATTCACCGCCCCACATTGGCGATCAAATCGCCAATCGGGTCTGCGCCCATTTGCGGCGCTTCGTTCGCTTCCATCCCGCTCTCCCGTTCTGCGGTCCGGTTGATGTCGGCCAATAATCTATTGTCGAAGCTCAGCATCCGGACGCCTTGCACGCGCGGCGTATTGATCGCGGCGACTTGAACTTGCGGACGTGATGCAGCGTTCCCACCGCGCCCGCCCGTCAAATCCGCCACCGCCAACCGCACATGATGATCGCTGCGTTGCTGGGTGGCATAGATAAACCCGTGCACGGGCCAGCGCGTTGAGCCCAGTGCCGCGTTGGGGGTGTACCAGACCTGTACCTCGCTCCAGTCGTTGCCGGGCGAAGCATCGACGACGCGGACGTCTTGCTCTATGTGCCCTCGCTGTCCGCCGATAGTCGACCAATTCGCATGGCTGACCAGCAACGTCCGGCTATCGACAATCTTACGCACTGCGGCAACATGGCCCAGCCGCATCGCGCCGTGCGGTTTGAACGCAAGCACCGCACCGACGCGGGGCCGGTCACCCCGGTCATAGCGGCCCTGCGCCTGTCCCCACCATGTGTGTGCATCGCCGCGGATCTCGACCCCTGAAACCGCGCGGGCATAAGGCACGCATTGCAGCCCTTCATACAGCGCAAATGCGGGCGAGCTGACGAACAGAATGAGAAGGAAGATCAGCCGCATGGTTAAGCATGGGATAGCGAAGAATGCCCAATATGCGGCTAAGGACTATGGTTAATGAATGGTTAGCGTATGTGTATGTTTGCAATTTTATATAACCGTAGCCCTGAGCTCCGTCGAAGGGCGCTTCAATTAGGGACATACTTCGACGAGCTCAGCACTGCGGTTATAATAACGGCATCGCGGTTTAATGAGACAGCCATTTGACGGGTCACCCGAATGCCCGCCACACCGCCGATATCCCGGCAACGCCCAGCAACACCGCAACACCGCCGCGCCATACCGCTGGATTGACCTTGCCAAATGCCTTGCCGCCCAGCCAATTGCCGATCAGCATCGGTACGAACAATAATAGCGATAACGCAGCCAATGCGATGCTGGCATAACCGCCAGCGAATGCGCTGATCGTGCCTGCGGTCGCGGTGGAAAAGAATATCACCATCATCGATGCCCGCGCCATGTGCGGGCTGACTGCGTTTTGCAGATAATAAGGGACCACCGGCGGCCCCGGCATCGCGGCAAATCCGGTAAGTATGCCTGCGCTCAATCCCGTTGCTACCGTAACCGGCAATCCCGGGCGGCCATGTTTTGACTTCGGCAATATCACCAGAATGAATGCGCCAATCGCAATCCCCGCGATCAAGAGCCGGGCGGTATCGGGCGGCGTCACCGACAACAACCAAAGCCCCAGCGGCGTGGCCGCCATTGCCGTGCCTGCGATGATGAAACTCGACGGTTTTTCGCACTGCGTGATGCTGCTGCGAATTCCTACTGGCCCGATCAGGAATTGCAGAAATATTGCCAAGATCACGGCTTGGCTTGGCGCGATGATCATCCCCAATAACGGCACCAATATGATCGCCATGCCGAACCCTGTCAGACCGCGCACATAGGCCGCGCCAAATGTCATCAGTGCGGCGATGGCGAATGCGGACCATGTCAGGCCGCTGGCGGTGATGAGGGTGTTCATGTTAATCCCACACTCAGGACCTCAGGACGATCGGAAGGCGGGGTCGCGATAACGGCAACTATCCCCGCAAATCCGGCGGCGTTGCTTCGTCGACCAACATCGCAATTGCTTCATCCGCGGTCATGAACCGTTGCCCTTCGCGTCCCAATGTCCGCACTGCAACCTTACCTTCTTCGGCTTCACGCATACCGATGACCAACAAATGCGGGACTTTGGCAAGGCTATGTTCGCGCACTTTATAGTTGATTTTCTCGTTGCGGAAATCGGCGTTGACGCGGATACCTGCTGCTTTCAGTTTCTCAACCACGGTCTGTGCATAGGGATCGGCATCGCTCACAATCGTCGCCACCACGGTTTGCACCGGTGCCAGCCAGACGGGGAAACGCCCGGCATGATGTTCGATCAAAATTCCGATGAAGCGTTCAAACGTCCCCAATATCGCACGGTGTAACATGACGGGGCGGTGCTTGGCCCCGTCCTCGCCGATGTATGATGCATCGAGCCGTTCGGGCAGGACATAATCGAGCTGGATCGTGCCGCACTGCCATGTCCGGCCAATTGCGTCGGTTAAATGGAACTCCAGCTTGGGCGAATAAAACGCGCCTTCACCGGGCAATTCTTCCCAGCCATATTCGGCGGTGGCGCGGCCCGTGGCGATAACCGCGCTGCGCAAATCGTCCTCGGCACGGTCCCACATCTCGTCACTGCCAAACCGTTTTTCAGGGCGCAGCGCCAGTTTGATTGCATAGGCGTCAAAGCCCAAATCCTTGTACACGCGGTCCAGCAAGTTGCAGAATACACGCACTTCTTCGACAATCTGGTCCTCGCGGCAAAAGATATGGCCGTCATCTTGCGTGAACTGCCGCACCCGCATGATTCCGTGCAGCGCGCCATGCGGTTCGTTGCGGTGGCAGCATCCCATTTCCGCCATGCGCAGCGGCAGATCGCGGTAGGATTTTGTACCTTGGCGGAATATCAATACATGCGCCGGACAGTTCATTGGTTTGAGCGCCATCAGGTCGCCTTCGCCGGTAAGCACCGGGCCCTCGTCGTCGATGTTTGGTACTTCGTCGGGAACCACGAACATATTCTCGCGGTATTTGCCCCAGTGGCCCGAAGCCTCCCATTGCCTGGCGTCCATGATCTGCGGCGTTTTGACCTCGACATATTCGGCCCCGTCAATCGCCCGGCGCATATACGCCTCCAACTCGCGCCAGATCATATAGCCATTGGGATGCCAGAACACGCTGCCATGCGCTTCGGATTGCAGATGGAACAGGTCCATATCCTGCCCGATCCGCCGGTGGTCACGCTTAGCGGCTTCCTCCAGCCGCAGCATGTGGGCATCGAGCTGTTTTTTGTTGAGCCAGCCGGTGCCGTAAATACGTGTCAACTGCGCGTTATTCTGATCGCCGCGCCAATATGCCCCCGACACGCGGGTCAGTTTGAATGCGGCGGGATCCAGCTTTCCAGTCGACGCCAAATGCGGCCCCCGGCACATATCCATCCAGCCATGCGCGCGGTCGGGTGTGCCCGACCAATACACCGTCAGCTCCTCGCCTTCTGGAAGCTCGGCCGCCCACTCCGCCTTGAATGTCTCGCCGCTTTTTTGCCAGCGATCAATCAGGTCGGCGCGGCTCCATGCCTCGCGTACCAACGGTTTATCTGCAGCGATAATCTTGCGCATTTCCGCTTCGATCAGCGGCAAGTCATCATCGGTAAACGGACCGCGCGCAGGCGGCGCGGCAAAGTCATAATAGAACCCGTCATCGGTTGACGGGCCAAAGGTAATCTGTGTGCCGGGAAACAGTTTCTGCACCGCCTCTGCCATCACATGTGCAAAATCATGCCGCGCCAGTTCCAGCGCGTCGGCCTCGTCCTTTGCCGTCACCAATGCCAGCGCAGCATCGCCGTCAAACGGCCGCATGATATCGCGCAGTTCGCCATCGACGCGGGCAGCAATCGCGGCCTTGGCAAGTCCGGGTCCAATGGCTGCGGCAATATCGGCAGGTGTGGTGCCGCGCGGAACTTCGCGCATCGAGCCATCGGGAAGGGTTATTTTGAGCATATCAGACATGCCAAAGCCTATGCCGAGCCAAGGCCAATTGGGCAAGTGCTAAGCGGCGGCAAAATTGCTATAAGTCGTCAATATCGCCGGTGTACCTGTTTGCTGCCAGAACCAAGCCTGTCAAATTCGTCATCACCAACCGCTTGACACTGCTCGCACTTTACAGCCACAGTTGGACCTTAAACAGGGGGCAGAGAGTAATGGATGAAGATCGCGGCGAGGCGTTAAGTGCATTTCGGTTTCACGGCGATTGGAAAGCATTTCTGCCCATTGCGTTGACCAACCTGTTGCTGACGATAGTGACGCTAGGCATTTACCGGTTTTGGGCAACAACGCGCGAACGGCGCTATTTGTGGAGCGAAACCGAGTTTATTGATGACCGGCTGGAATGGACGGGCACTGGCACAGAGCTTCTGATCGGGTTTGTGATGGTGTTGGTTCTGATATTATTGCCATTTTTTGGTATAAATATGTTGGCTCAGGGGCTTATGCTGCAAGGACAGGCGGGGCTGGGGACCTTATTGCTATTTGGCATGTTCGGTTTCATTTTCTATTTATCCGGTGTCGCCAGATTTCGCGGCCTGCGCTATAAATTATCGCGCACTTACTGGCACGGCATTCGCGGCGGCAGCGATGATCAAGGATTGCGCTATGGCTGGTCATATATGTGGCGGAGCGTTGTCGGGGCCTTACCGCTATATTTGCTGGTGCCGTGGTCGATGATGACATTGTGGAACGAACGCTGGAACAGCATGTCGTTCGGACCGCATAAATTCGTATCGGTTGGTGACGAACGCGAAACATATAAGCGGTTTTTGTTATTCTATCTGCTGCCATTTGTATTGATCGTGTTGGGCATAATAATCGGTATAGCTGCGGCTGCAGGAGGCGGCGGAGGCGCTGCCGCAATGTTGATGTTGCCTTTGATTCATCGGCCTTTACGTTGGCTTCGGCGTCATTACGCTTGCATTTTACGCGAAATTTTTCCGCGTTGCTGTCGGCGGATTATCGCTGGGCAAATTGGATTTCAGTTTTTCCGCGCGGTCAAAGGATTGGTTCATATTGCTGCTCGGTGACATTGGATTATGGATATTGGCCGCGATTGCCGTGGCGGTTCCATTTGCTGCAGTTGCCGGAATGATTGGCGCAAGCAGCGGCTTTCAAATGCCAGCCCCGGACGCCACACCCAGCCAAATTTATCTGGCGTTCCTGCCGATAATATTGTTCGCGCTTTTGCCCTTGGCTTTGGTCGGGCCGTTCATCCGTTATCGTCATTGGAAATTCTTCATCACCCATATGCAGGGCTATGGCGAGGTTAATCTGGACGATCTGACGCAATCGCAAACCGAAACATCGCGCCATGGCGAAGGCTTGCTCGATGCATTTGACGTCGGTGCGATTTAGGGGTTGGAGATAACCGTGAGCAATTATTTCAGCGCGTATTTTTATGACGGCCAAAGCGGCGTCAAACGCGATGTTAGCATTGAAATAATTGGCCAGACATTCTTTCTGGATGAAACTGAACGGCGGCACGGGCCGTTTGTTTTTGACGACGTGACGTACACCGGCAAAGTTGGCCGCGCCGAAGTTTATGGCTATGCGGGGCGCGATGGTTGGCGGCTGGGCCTGTCGGGCGATTTGCCCGGCGACATCGCGCGCCGCTTGCCCGCCAAGCAAAAATATGGCGGCTGGATCGACAGGTTGGGCATCGGGCCAGCGGCGCTGGCATTCGCAATCGCCAGCGCGGGCGTGGTCGCAGTCGTCATGTTCACCCCGCAATGGCTGGCGCCTTTAATCCCCAGCAGTTTTGAAAAGAAAATGGGCGACGCGCTTGTTGGCGATTTTGGCGGACGTTTTTGTAACGGTGAAAAGGGCAGCGCAGCGTTAAAAAAACTCGCCGGATCGGTCGGCAACGACGTTAGCGATCTGCAGATTGAGGTCGCCAATATCGACATGTTGAACGCGGTTGCGCTGCCCGGCGGCAAGATCATCATTTTCCAAGGCCTGTTGTCACAGGCGCGTTCACCCGATGAGGTGGCTGGCGTTTTGGCGCATGAAATGGGCCATGTCCGCAAGCGCCATGTGATGCAATCCTTGCTGCGGCAGATGGGGCTATCGCTTGTCTTGGGCGGATTGGATGGCAATGCGGGCAGCATCGTCAACGGCGCACTGGGCGCGACTTATACTCGTTCTGCCGAAGCCGAGGCGGATCAATATTCGATGGCGGCATTGTCCGCCGCCAACATTTCCCCGATCGCCACCGCCAGCTTTTTTGAACGCTTGGCGAAGATGGATGGCAGCGCCGAAGGCAACGAACAGATGCAAGCAGTCACCGGATATTTGTCCAGTCACCCACTGTCAACTTCCCGCAAAAAAGCATTTGAAAGCAGCGTGAAAAAAGGCGCGAGTTACAAACCGGTATTGAACCATGATGAATGGATCGAGTTAAAAACCATGTGCGCGCAGGACCGCGATGTGAAATCCGGTTTAGGCTTTGATTTTGGCGATGGGGGATAGCGATCCCTGCATATCCTCCCTTCATAGGCCAGGATACAATTTGAATGCAGCCTCCATTTATTCAGCCTAAGGCGAAACTATGCACCCAACCACATCGCCTACAACCCCGCCCGAATTTTTCACCCGCGCCGACGGCGTTCGTCTGGCATACCGATATGTCGCTGGCACAGGCCCCGCCATCGTATTTCTGCCGGGCTATATGTCCGACATGCAAGGCGGCAAGGCGCAGGCGATTGAAGCATGGGCAATCCGGAATGGCCGCGCGATATTGCGGCTGGATTATGCCGGATGCGGTGAGAGCGAAGGCAGTTTTGCCGATGCAACCTTTGACCAATGGCGCGACGATGTCGCTGCGATGATCGCGCAAATCGCCGGTGGGCAGGTGATACTGGTCGGATCGTCGATGGGCGGATGGCTGATGCTGATGATCGCCTTGGCATTGAAATCGCAAGTGACAGCACTCGTCGGCATCGCCGCTGCGCCCGATTTCACCGACTGGGGTTTTAGCGAGTTTCAACGGGCAACCATCGCCCGCGACGGTGTGATTTTTCAGGACAATCCTTACGGTCCAGACCCGACGCCGACATACGCTGCGCTGTTCCGCTCTGGTCAGGCAAACCGGATGTTGAGCGCCGCGATCCCCCTCGATTGCCCGGTGCGTTTGATCCACGGCCAATGCGACGCCGATGTGCCGTGGGATATCAGCGTGCAAATAGCAGAGCGGCTGCGTTCATCCGATGTGCAGATCACGCTGGTTAAAGACGGCGATCATCGGTTGTCGCGCGATGCTGATATTCGGTTGATACTGGATGTAATCGCCGCGCTACCGTCATAGTGAGCGAGGCCAAATGCTAATCCCCATCCTGATCCTGCTGCAAAGCTCAGTTTTGCCCAGCTTTGATGAAGTGCGCGCGCGCGATTGCCAAAAACTGACGCAGACCGATCCGGCATCGGCCATAGTCAATGCCAGCGAATGGCGACAGGCAAATGGCGGCATTCGCGCCGATGTTTGCTTGGCCGAAGCGTATGCCGCGCAGGGCAACTTTGCCGAGGCGAGCGGCATTTTCAAAGCTGCGGCGCAGGCCGCGACTAAAGCCGGTGACAAGAGCGCCGCGCAATATTGGGCGCAGGCTGGCAACGCGGCAATTGCGGCAGGACAAGCGGACGATGCCATCGGATTTTTAAAAGAGGCGCTGAATTCATCCGCTTTGAACAAGCCTGCGCGCGCCAATATCCTGATCGACCGCGCCCGTGCCTATGTCGCCATCGGCCAGCCGGAAAGCGCCAAAGCCGATCTGACCGAAGTGCGCCGGATCGCACCGGACAACGCGCTCGGCTGGCTGTTATCTGCGACGCTGGCACGGCGGTCTGGCGCGCTGTCTGATGCGCAGAATTACATCGCCACCGCCGCCGGGCTTTCCCCGGTTGACGCTGCGATCGCATTGGAGGCCGGCAATATCGCGGCAGCGGCAGGTGCACTTGAAATCGCGTCTGAACAATGGCAGCAAACGATCCGCATCGCTCCGCAAAGTCCGCAAGCCGATAGCGCAACAAAACTGCTAACGGCGCTTGCACTGTATAAATCCGAAACATCGCCGGTAAAAAAGACAAGCAACGCGGCGAAAACCGAACCAGCCGTTGCCACACCGCAGCCGCAGTAGTAAAAGAGCCCCGTCATTCCCGCGCAGGTGGGAATGACGATGTTGTTAATTCATGTTACCAACCAGTTTTAGAAAACCAAGGCTCCCGTCCAATGACCAAATTCCTGCACAGCATGATCCGCGTGAGCGACCCCGACGCGGCCGTCGCCTTTTTCGGCCTGATTGGTTTGGAAGTGGTCAATCGTTTTGAAAGTGAACAAGGCCGCTTCACCTTGATCTTTTTGGCAGCCCCTGGACAGGCCGGAATAGCCGAGGTTGAACTGACCTATAACTGGCCGCTGACGATGGCAGCGCGGGTGAAGTCTATGGCGGCGGGCGCAATTTCGGGCATCTGGCCTACCGCGTCGAGAATATTTACGAAACATGTCAACGCCTGTTGGACGCCGGTGTCACCATCAACCGCCCACCGCGTGACGGCCATATGGCATTTGTCCGCAGCCCCGATGGAATCTCGGTTGAATTGCTGCAAGACGGCCATCTGCCCGCGCAAGAACCATGGGCGAGCATGCCCAATGTCGGGGAGTGGTAAAATGTCGATCGAAGTAATCCGCATCGCCGTTTTGTCCGACAATTATGTTTGGCTGGCCCGCGAAAGTATATCGGGCGAAGTGATGGTAATCGACCCCGCTGTGGCCGAACCCGTGCTGGCCAAAGCAGACGAGCTGGGATGGAAAATCACCCATATCTGGAACACCCATTGGCACCCCGATCACACCGGCGGCAACGCGGCGATTAAAGCGGCGACAGGTTGCATCATAACCGGCCCCGCCGCCGAGGCGGAGCGTATTCCGACGCTCGACAAGCATGTGCGCGGCGGCGAAATGGTTGCTTTTGGTGCGACTTCGGCAGCCGTCATCGACGTCCCGGCCCATACCGCCGGGCACATCGCCTATCATTTTGCCGATGCAGGAATAGCCTTTGTCGGCGACACATTGTTCGCCATGGGATGCGGCCGGTTATTCGAAGGCAACGCGGCGCAAATGTTTGACAACATGCGTAAGCTGGAGGCGCTGGGCGATGACACCGTGATCTATTGCGCCCACGAATATACCCAAAGCAATGGCCGCTTTGCCCTGACGGTGGAGCCGGACAATGCCGCCTTAGTGGCGCGCATGGCCAGCGTCGATGCGATGCGCGCGGCAGGTGAGCCAACCGTGCCGACCACGATAGCCCAAGAGCGCGCCACCAACCCGTTCATGCGCGCGGCGTCGGTGGCGCAGCTAGCAGAGCGGCGCACCGCCAAGGACGCCGGGTAAACCGAGGCGAGGCGGCGCTGGAGTAGCGCGGTCTTTTTAAACCTAAAACTAGCACCATGGCTGACGCCCGCCTTCGTACCAACGCGCCAGTCCTTCATCGACCAGCACGCCGCCAAGGCTCTGGCCGTCGCGTTCCACGATCCGTAACAAGCGCCCGTAACGGTCGGTATCGCGGTCAATTGCGGACAATGAAAATGCTCCATTATTGAGCAGTTCCTGCAACCGCACCCGCGCCGCGTTGCCCAGTTCCAGTTCACTCTCGCAACCATAATCATGGGTTTCCGGTGTATCAATATCGGCGATGCGGATTTTGTTGCCACGATAATAAAACGTATCGCCGTCGACCACGCAATTAAATCCGCCGCCCGTGTGGCAAAAATCAAAGTTCCCGTTTTCGGTAGCGTTGGCATAGCTGCTGAACGCCATCATTGGCCCGGCCTGTGTCGGCCAATAATGCAATACAGCAGAAATGGCGATAAAGGCCGCAATCCCGATGCTGATAATCAACTGGTTTGACGGGTTCCAGCCCCGCGCTTTTCGGCGACTGGGATAGTGCCCGCCTGCACGCCGCGCCGCTGCCATGATCTCGAGCTTGACCGCTTCATTGGGGACGCGGCGGCGGCGCGTTGTATCAAATCGGACAATTTTTCCCATGGCTGATCGGTTGCCATGAAACGGGTTGATAAACTGCTAAAGCCCGGTCGGATTTGGAGGGAGATGTCGATTGACTGCCAAATGCAAAACCATGACACCCCGAATGTCATCGGCGATCAAGTCGGGGAAGACAATATTTGCCTGGATAAACGCTATCGGCCTAAACCTGTAACCCAACCGTGACTAAATCCCCTGCGCCAATCTCCTCGGCCTTGCGAACGCTGGCTTTCACTGGCAACAACCAGCCACCGACATCCTTGGCCGGAAAAATTGACGTTGCCCATGTCGTGCTGCCGATTGTCGCAGTGACTTTTATCGATCCAAACCCGCGCGCGCGTCCACCCTCCAACCGCCGCATGATCGATGTTGCCTTGATCGCGTCACCGACTTCGCCGCCGATGGTGATAAAATGCCAGCTGGCGGGCGCCTTGTCTGTGGTCCACAGCCAAAGCGGCGCGGCAAATTGGAAAGTTTCGGTCATCAAAAACCCGTCGTCCTAAATTCGTTTCAGGACACATATTGCACAATCACTGAATGGCAAGACAATGTATTCTGAATCAAGTTCGGGGTCACAAAATGTTGAAACTAAACCGCAGCCCTGAGCCTGTCGAAGGGCGTTTGTCGGCTAGTCGTACTTCGACAAGCTCAGCACTACGGTTCTATTTTAGTAAATTACTATTTCTACCCAAACTTCAACTCGCGCGTTTCACTGCGCCCCTGAAATTGCCGGTGCCGGTTTTCTTAGGGCCGTAATTGCGTTGGCCTGAATTGGCTGCACCTGATTTGGGGCCACGCGCGTCGCCGCCTTCTTTGCGCGCTTGGTTGGCGCGGTCGGCTGTGGGCCGGCGATCACCTGTGGGACGGTCGCCAGAGGGACGATCACCTGTTGGACGGGCAAAATTAGGACGGTCACCTGTTGGACGGGCAGCTGCGGGACGGCGATCATCACGCCGGCCTTCGCTACGTTCACCTGCCGGGCGGCGGCCTTCGCCGCCCCTACTATCACCAGTGCTGCCGTCTTTCGGGCCAGTGTTAGGTTGCCAGCCGCCTTGCGGCGCAAATGTGCGTTGGCGGGTTTCGCCGTTGCGCCCTTGGCCGCCATTATTGCCGCCCAGTTTCTTGCCAGCATAGTTGCTTGGGCCGCGTCCAGGAACGCCGCGTTTTTGTTCTTTGTTCGATGGCGCTGCTGGCGGCGGCAGGCTTGCAACGGCTTCACGGAAACCTTCGGGCAGCTTCATTACTTGCGGCTTTACGCCGGTTAGGCGTTCAATGTCGCGCATATAGGCGCGCTCATCGGGGGCGACAAAACTCATCGCGATGCCTTCGGCGCCCGCGCGTGCAGTCCGTCCGATCCGGTGGACATATTGTTCGGGCACATTGGGTAGTTCAAAATTGAACACATGACTAACGCCGGGAACGTCAATGCCGCGCGCGGCAATGTCGGTGGCGACCAATATCTTGATCTTGCCATCACGAAAGCTTTGCAATGCAGCAGTCCGTTGGCCCTGCGATTTGTTGCCGTGGATCGCGGCGGCCAATATGCCAGCTCCGGCAAGCCCGCGCACAACGCGGTCGGCGCCATGCTTTGTGCGGGTAAAGACTAGCGCCCGGTCAATCGGTTCGCTCTTTAGCTTTAGTGTCAACAAAGTCTGCTTTTCGCGTTGCTCGACAAAAGTGGCCAATTGTTCAACCCGTTCGGCGGTGGTCGATTGCGGTGCAACCGATACGCGGACGGGATCGTTGAGGAAACGGTTGCCCAGTTCGGCAATCGTCTTTGGCATTGTCGCAGAAAAGAACAACGTTTGACGCTTTTTGGGCAACAGGCCGTCAATTTTCTTGAGTGCATGGATGAAGCCAAGGTCCATCATCTGGTCGGCTTCGTCGAGTACAAAAATCTCGACATCTTTCAATGTCACCGAACGTTGCTCGATCAAATCGATCAATCGGCCCGGCGTGGCGACAAGAATATCAACGCCGCCTGCCAGCTTCTTCTTCTGGGTGAAAATCGGTACGCCGCCAAACACGCATTGCACAGTCAGGCCCAAAAACTTGCCATAAGTCTTGAAACTTTCGGCAATCTGCGCCGCCAATTCGCGGGTCGGGGACAATACCAGCATGCGGCAGCTATATTGTTGACGCGGTTTGATGTTGGTGGCGAAATAATGCAACGAAGGTAGCGCGAACGCCGCCGTCTTGCCGGTACCCGTTTGCGCAATACCGCACAAATCGCGGCCCTGCATCAATGACGGGATTGATTGCTGCTGAATGGGAGTAGGGGTGTCATAACCCGCCTCTGCCAATGCTTTCAGGATAGGTTGGGCCAAGCCCAGTTCTTCAAAGTAAGACATAAATTCTTTCAATATAAATGCCATCGGCGCCTGACCCGTTGGTCGGCGCGCGGCAGCAGTGGTTGTAAGGGAAGCCGGTATGGCCGCCCTTTGGAAACAACCCCGCGTGATTTGGGAAGCCTCTTCGCTTGCACGCAATAAGTTCGATCGGCGGGCCGGGCCTATTTTGTGGCCGGGCACTCACGCTGCCGATACTGCGGCGGGCTATTCCCGCTCGCTCCATGCGTTGGGGCGGCCTATGGACGCATGTTGCGCGGAATGCAAGCTATATTGCGCCGCACCAAAATCACCCAGCGATCTGCTTTTCCTAAGCCGATGTTAACCATCTGTTAGAATATTTCGTTCAGAGCTTTTTACATGAAGGCAATTCGCTGGAGGAAAAAAGCGATGAATGACGTGGATGTAGCGATTATTGGTGCAGGTCCGGCAGGATTGACGGCGGCATATTTGTTGTCAAAAAAGGGATACAGCGTAACAATCATCGAAAAAGATGAACGCTATGTTGGCGGTATCAGCCGCACCGTAGAGGTTGACGGATACCGTTTCGACATTGGCGGCCACCGGTTTTTTTCCAAATCCAAAGAGGTGGTCGACCTTTGGAACGAAATTCTGCCCGACGATTTCATCCAGCGCCCCCGCATGAGCCGTATCTATTATGAAGGCAAATTCTACAGCTATCCGTTGCGCGCGTTCGAGGCACTGTGGAACTTGGGCATTTACCGCTCCACTTTATGCATGCTCAGCTATGCCAAGGCCAAGGCGTTTCCAAACCGTAACGTGCGCAGTTTTCAGGATTGGACAGTCAACCAGTTTGGCCACAAGCTGTTCTCGATCTTTTTCAAAACCTACACCGAAAAAGTATGGGGCATGCCCTGCGATGAAATGTCCGCTGATTGGGCGGCACAGCGGATCAAGGGGCTAAGCCTGGGCAGTGCAGTGTTGGACGGTTTGAAAAGGTCTTTGGGACTGAACCGGAAACCCAATAACGGCATGGAAACCAAAACTTTGCTCGAAACATTCCGTTACCCGCGCCTCGGCCCCGGTATGATGTGGGATGCGGCGCGCGATGCCGTGGTGGCAAAGGGCAATCATGTCCTGATGGGGCATAGCTTTAAACAACTGGCGCAGGATGCAAACGGCAATTGGCGTTTATCCGCAACAAAAGCTGATGGTGGCGAGGCGGTGATTACCGCAAAGCATGTGATCAGTTCGGCGCCGATGCGCGAGTTATCCGCGCGTATCCATCCGTTGCCCGCTACGACATTACAGGCATCAAACCTGAAATACCGTGATTTCCTAACCGTCGCCCTGATGATCAAATCCGAAGATTTGTTCCCCGACAACTGGATCTATATCCACGACAGCAAGGTGCAAGTTGGCCGCGTCCAAAACTTCCGCAGCTGGTCCCCCGAAATGGTTCCAGATCCGTCGATTGCCTGCGTTGGTCTTGAATATTTCTGCTTTGAAAATGATGGCCTATGGTCGTCTTCCGATGAAGAACTTGTTGCATTGGCAACCAAAGAAATGGCGATCCTTGGCCTGTGCAATCCGGGTGACGTTGTTGGCGGCGCGGTTGTCCGTCAGGAAAAAGCCTATCCGGTTTATGACGATGAATATTCTGCCAATGTCGAAGCGATGCGCGCCGAATTGGAAGGCAAATACGAAACATTGCACATGGTCGGCCGCAACGGCATGCACCGCTACAACAATCAGGATCACGCGATGATGACTGCGATGCTGACGGTCGAAAACATCGCAGCGGGCAGCCGGGTCTATAATATCTGGAACGTCAACGAAGATGCTGAATATCACGAAGCCGGTGATGAAGGTGAACAATCCGGGATCGCGGCGGGGATGGCTGCACAAGCCATTGCAAAGGGCGCGGACCTTTCCGAAGGGCAAGCCGCCGCGTTGCAATCAGAACGCGATGTTCCAAAACGGATCGTCAAGGGCGAAAATGACGTGAGCAAGGCAGCGTAAAAAAATGGATCGTGCTATTTCCTCTGCTCTTGATATTTGGCACCGCTTTACGCTGACCCGTTATCTGGCCGCCAGCATCGTTGCTCTGGCGTTTGATGTCGCGGTATTCTCGACGCTGTTGGCGGTGGGTATCGGCGCGGCCATCGCATCGGCAGTGGGATATTGTGCCGGCATTGTCATTCATTGGCTGGTCAGTTCGAATTTCGTGTTTACTGGCAAGACCCGCGACGGGGCAGCTCTGCATTGGCAGCGCGCAATGTTTGCGGCTTCCGCGTTTCTTGGGTTGGCAATCACCGTCGGCACAGTTGCGGTGTTTAGCAATCTGGGCACGCATCCGGTTGCTGCCAAAGCTATCGCGATCATCATCAGCTTTGTTGCGGTTTACGCCGCACGCAAATGGGGAGTTTTCAAATGAACGCCGCAGCGATCCGTTTAACGGCTGGTTTCAATTTTGATGAAGAGACAAAGCGTTTTCTGAACTGGACGCTGATCTGGGTGCTACTTGCTAATGTCGGTTTTATGGCCTTGTGGTTTATTGGCGCACCGCCGCGTTGGTGGGAAATCGGGATCATCGGATTCACCGGTCTTTTCGCCAAACGGTTTCCATTCTGGCTGCGTTATCTATCGTTCGTCGGGGTAATGATTTATTCCGTTCTCAATTTTATTGGCGGATTGTTTAACCTCAACATTTCGTCGCTTGCTTATTCCGTACAGTTTTTTCTGGAATTGAAACCGGGCAGCGCGGTTGAATATATCGCGGTTGGCGGCGCGATGTTGCTGATCATGGGCATTGCTTTCAAGCTGCTGCGCCGTGACACCAATTTTTCGCGGCCCTCGTTCATTTTGGCGGCTGGCGCGATGTTTATCGGCTTGGCTGCTGCTGACATCCAAATGGGCAAAGGCATGCGCGGACATTATAAGCGCGCCGCTCCCGATGGAGCGTTGTTTACTTCGGCAACCGGCGACACCGGATTTGCGGCACGCGCCGATGGCAAACGCAATCTGGTATTGATTATCGTTGAATCTTTAGGCGTTCCCGCGACCAATGCGGAAATGAAAAAGCTGTTGTTCCGCGCCTATAAAGACAGCCCTGCGGTTGCTGCGCGCTATGACTTGAGCGAAGGCAATTCGCTATACTACAACAGCACGACGGCCGGCGAAGTGAGGGAACTTTGCGGACGTTGGGGTGACTATTACGATCTGCTAGAAAAACCCGATGCCAATTGCATGCCTGCGGTACTTGGCCGCAAGGGTTATGATACGGTCGCGATGCACAGTTTTACCAGCACGTTTTTTAAACGCGGTGAATGGTATCCGAATATCGGTTTCAAAACGCGTTTGTTTAACAAGGATCTGGAAAAGGTCGGAGCGCAGAAATGCGGCGGGGTTTTTGCAGGCGCTTGCGACCGCGATATTCCGGTGCAGATTGCCGAGCGGTTAAAGGCTGCGAAAAAGCCGACCTTCTTATATTGGTTGACGCTCAATTCGCATCTTCCGGTACCCCCCGGCCTCAATTTGAACACCGACAAATGCGCGCAAATGTCGCCGATCCTGGCCCGTGATTTCCCGCAGATTTGCCGTCAGTTCAATATCTGGCATGATATCGATACCGCCATGGTCAAACAGATTACCGCCGCCGATTTCCCCGATTCAGATATCTTGCTGGTCGGCGATCATATGCCGCCCTATTTTGATCTGCATCACCGCACGCAATTTGACCCGGAACATGTCCCGTATCTTTACCTGCGCCGCAAAGACACCGCTAAGGATTCAGGCAAAAATTCAAGCATAGCCGCACAATAAAGATTTCGGCCGGGAGGTATTTGATGATGACGGAGCGCCTTCCGCTGAGAATTTGGCTGCTGTTATGGATCGCCATTTCGGCGGTGCTGATTGTGACGGGTTGGAACAATATCGTCACGCGCAGTGGCTGGGACCCCGACGACCAGTTGCGTATGGTGCAGTTGCGCGATTTTCTAAATGGCCAAAGCTGGTTTGACATTACCCAGTACCGGATGAATGCCCCCGAAGGTGCACCGATGCACTGGTCACGCTTTGCCGAGTTACCGCTTGCATTCATCATCCTGTTGTTGACCCCTTTATTGGGTCAAGCAGGTGCAGAAATGGCTGCCGGAACCATAGTGCCGCTGGCCGGGCTGGGATTGGTGGCTTTGTTGTTAGGCCAGATTTCGGTCCGTTTGGCCGGACGCAATGCAGGCGTCGTTGCGGTGATCCTGACATTGCTGTCGCCCGCGATATTGATGCAATTTCGGCCGATGCGGATCGACCATCACGGGTGGCAGATTTTGATGGCCAGCCTTGCATACGCGACGATTTTTTGGCCCAACCGGCAGCGAGCCGGAATAGTGCTCGGCCTCGCTTTGGCAATATGGCTGCACATCTCGCTTGAAGGTGCGCCGATGACGGCGGCATTTTTTGTCTTGCTGGGATGGCGCTGGATTTTTGAAAAGGCGCAGGGGCGGCGATTGTTTTGGACGATTGTCTCGTTCGCTGTATCATCGATTTTGCTGTTCTTCGCGACCCAGCGTAGCGGGCTTTTTGCCGCCACTTATTGCGACACAATTTCGCCGCCGCATATCTTCGCCATAGCTATCGCCGCAATCATCATGCTGCCATGCATCGCAAAGGCGCCAAAGGATTGGCGTGTCCGGTTGGGCGCGGCGGGCATCGCTGGCACAGCGGCGGGCGGGGTGCTGCTGTGGCTTGCGCCGCAATGCGGGTCAGGGGCATTCGCCACGCTCGACCCGCTCGTCCGTGAATATTGGTATGCACACATCAGCGAAGGCCTGCCGATTTGGCATCAGGGATTTAAGAGCGCGGCCGGGCTTTTGGCTGCGCCATTATGCGGGCTGTTGGCGTTGGCGGTCCTTTGGAAGCCAGCCGCCGGTGACCAGAAAACCGATTTGCGCATTGCTGCGTTCTTTCTGGTTTACGCATTTGCGCTCGCTTTGCTGGTGTTCCGCACGGTATCGGTAACGTCGGCATATGCAATTCCGCTTGTTGCCGCGCTGATCACCGCGCTGTTTGCCCGTTACCGTGAAAGCCGCGTTGCGCTGCGCCGGGTCGGTTTGGTGGCGTTGATGCTGGCGCTGTTTGTACCCGGCGCATTGGTCGGAAAGATTGCGACTTCGATTAAACCGGAAGCGAAGAATGCCGCCGCCGACGTGAAAAAACCTTGTGAAGGGGTTGGCTCAATTGCTGCCTTGGCGCAGATAAAAAGCGCGCGTTTCGCCGCGCCCTTTGACATGGGACCAATGATATTACTGACCACGCCGCATCAGGTTCTGGCCAGCAGCCATCATCGAAATGAAAAAGCGATGCACGATCACATCGAGATATTCCGTTCCACGCCCGATAAATCGCGCACGTTCATAACCAAAAACGGCATTACCCATATCGCGGCCTGCGCCGATGAGGCGGAAATGACGGGCTATGTCAAAACCGATCCAAAGGGCTTGTGGGCGAACCTTGCGAAAGGGCAAACCCCCGGCTGGCTTGAAAAACTGCCTGATGCGGGGGACGGGATATTGGTTTGGCGGGTGAAGCGATAGCCGTGATATGGCTTTCAGTCCCACAACAGCGCTGCCCGGTCAAAGGTGCATGAAATCGCGGTCAAAACTTCGCAAATGCGCGCCGCCGTCAACAAAGATAATTTGCCCGGTAACGTCTTTGGCTCCGGCCAGATAGAATGCTGCGTCTGCCACCCCGGCTGGATCCGGCAATGCACCGAGCGGCATCATTCCCGCCAACTTCGCCTCTTGCGCCGCGCTATATTCGTCGGTTGAAATGACCAGGCCGGGGGCAACACCATTGACCCGCGCCCGCCCGCCAAAGGATGCCGCCATCGACCGAACCGATGCGGCGAGTGCCTGTTTGGACAAGGTATAGCTGATCTGGTCACCGTGCGGATTTTGGATGCGCTGATCAAGGATGTTGATGATGCAAGGCCGCAATTCGGTCGATGCCGCGACCAACGCACGCGATAGCAATAGCGGCGCAAACAGATTTAGCCGGAAATGTTCCTCCAACGATACCGCGTCCATGGTCTGCCAGTCATCCTGGCCGAACATCGCCGCATTGTTGATGAGCGCGCAGGGCGCACGGCCAAATTTTGCAATGACATCGCCCAGCAAAGATGCAGGTGCCGTCATGTCCGATAGATCTGCCAAAAAGCAGTGCCAGTTAACACCGCTGCGCGCCAAAGCTGCCGCCAATTCCGTGTCAGGTTGGGCGTCTACATGACTGGTCAATGCGACATCATATTGCGCCTCGGCAAACCGCGAACTAATGATTGCACCCAACCGGCGCAACCCTCCCGTCACCAAAACGAGCGGCCGTTCCGTCATTTCCTTCGCCGTGTCATCGTTATCCCGATGGCTTCGCCGTCTTCGGCAATGGCCAGCTTGACGATCTTTACCGTGACCTTTTGCACCCGCACGTCACCGGCAATCAATTGGTCGGCGATATGATCAGCCACCGCTTCAATCAAAGTGAAGTGGACATTCTGCGGCAGCAGGGTCGCAGCCTCTTTCAAGTCCATATAGTTTTTCGACGCCGATAACGGCGTATCCGGCGCGTAATGATCGGCCATAGTCAAATCGACACTGATTGAAATCCGCAACGGTTGCGGCAAATGCGTTTCCTGGCTGTAAATGCCGGTCAGGACATTGACAACCAGATCATGGACTTCAAGGGTAAGGGCGTCTTCCATCATGGTTCCTATTTACTGATTAGACCATCGCGCAAATATCGCAGTGGGCAGAAGTATTCCGCGCGCTTGTTCACGCACCGCCAGCTCGCCATATTCAACTTTGCCGGGTAAATCGCGGAAATGCGTTTCCAGCAACGCGCCCAGCGCCATCGCCGACATGCGCACGGCATAGACGGTTAAAAACAAAAAGCGCGAATTGGCATCCAATAGCTTTCGGCAATCCCCGATCAACCCGGCCAAATCGGTTTCCAAATGCCACACCTCGCCGTCCGGCCCACGGCCATATTTCGGCGGGTCGAGCAATATCCCGTCATAGCGCCGTTCCCGGCGAACTTCACGCGCGACGAACTTGGCTGCGTCGTCAACGATCCAGCGTACCGGGCGATCTGACATGCCCGACATTTCGGCATTGATGCGGGCTTGGCCAACCGACTTTTTCGACGCATCAATATGGACCATTTTTGCGCCTGCCGCCGACAAAGCCAATGTACCGACGCCGGTATAGCCGAACAGGTTCATGCAATCAGGTTCGGTCACGCCCGCAATCTGCTCGCGCATCCACCGCCAAACGGGGTCCATATCGGGAAAGAAACCCAAATGCCGAAACGGCGTGCATTGCGCGTTGAACGTAACCTCGTCATTCCACACTAACGGCCAACCATCGATCGGCACCGGACGGTTATTATACCAACGTCCGCCGCCTTCTTCGTCGCTGCCCGGAACAAATTCGGCGTCTGCATCCCAATTGTCGCTGGCGGGGGCCCACATAGCCTGAGTTTCAGGACGGATAAATGTCTTGTCGCCATATCGTTCGTATTTGCGGCCGTTTCCGCTGTCGATCAAAGTATAATCGTGGCGCGGTTCGCTGATCAGCGTTACGAAATCGGGGGCAAGCCGGCTCACAATAAACCGGAACGCACGGCTTTGGACAGGATGTAGCCGCGCACTTTGGCATAATCACCGGGCAATATCTCAAAGCGTTCTTCGCGCTCAAACAATGTACCAATCCGGCCGGGAAGGGCGGGGCGCACACCGGTTGCCTGTTCAACCGCATCGCGGAATTTTGCGGGATGCGCGGTTGCCAAAGTGACCACCGGCACATCTGCTGGAATGTCGGCCAAGCGCGCCGCGTGCAGACCAATGGCAGTATGCGGATCAATGACTTGGCCGCACGCTTCATACGCCCAACGCATTGCACCAGCCATGTCGCCTGGATCGGCGCGGGCGCTACTAAAAAATGCGGCACGTTTGCGCATATCGGCGGACAACACCATCTTACCCATTTGTTCGAACCACTTCATCCGTGCCGCCGTGGTCGAACCATCGCGGCCCTCCAGATCGAACAGTAACCGTTCAAAGTTACTCGACACCTGAATATCCATCGACGGCGCGGCGGTCGGGGTAACGCCCAAAATCGAATAATCGCCGCGAGACAACGCGCGGTGCAAGATATCGTTGACGTTGGTTGCCACGATTAGTCGTTCGACAGGCAAGCCCATTTGTGCAGCAACATACCCAGCAAATACGTCGCCAAAATTTCCGGTTGGTACAGAAAATGCGACGCGCCGTTCGGGGGCCCCCAGCCGGATCGCGGCAGCAAAATAATAAACTACCTGCGCCATCAATCGCGCCCAGTTGATCGAGTTTACTGCCGACAAATTCAGCGGGCCGTTTATTTCGGGATCGTTAAACATCGCTTTGACCATTGCCTGGGCATCATCAAAGCTGCCTTCAATCGCGATATTGTGGACATTGGGCGATAGCACCGTCGTCATCTGTCGGCGCTGGACATCGGAAATTCTGCCATGGGGATGCAGCATGAATATTTCGATCCGTTCGCGCCCCGCCACGCCGTCAATCGCCGCCGATCCGGTATCACCAGATGTCGCACCCACGATGGTCAGCGACTTTTGGTTGCTGCCCAGAAATTTCCCGAAAAGTTCGCCCAACAATTGCAGTGCGACATCCTTAAAAGCCAAAGTTGGCCCATGGAACAATTCCAGCAACCAGTGTTTGTGATCAAGTTGGACCAGCGGCGTCACTGCGGCGTGCGAGAATCGGCCATAAGCCGTTTCGCACAGAATCCGCAATTCGGCCTCACTGAGTGAACCCTCGGTAAAGGGCGTCATAATCTTTACAGCCAAATCCACATAAGAAAGACCGCGCATTGCTGCAATTTGTTCAGGCGAAAAGCGTGGCCAATTTTCAGGGACATACAGCCCGCCATCACTGGCGAGCCCGGCCAACGTCGCGCCTTCAAAATCGAGTGTCGGCGCGTTTCCTCTGGTGCTGATATATTTCATAACGGTTCCCACTGGTTACCATGCGCGGTTAGCGATGTGGACGCAGTGGTGCAAGATTATTGCAAATTTGCCCTGACAAAATCGGCACAACGCTCTCCGATCATCATACTGGGGGCGTTGGTGTTACCCGAAACTAGCCGCGGCATGATGCTGGCGTCGGCAATATACAGTCCTTGTAATCCGCGATAACGCAGCTGGGTATCGGTCACGTCATCGGCATTTGCGCCCATCCGGCAGGTGCCAACCGGATGATAGACGGTGTCAGCACGGCTTCGGATCATATTGTCGAGCGCCGCATCGTCGTGAATATCAACCGGGTTGACCTCCACGCCTTCATATTCTGCCAACGCTGGTGCATTCAGGATGCGGTACATTTGCCGAACCCCGGCACGCAGCGTTGCCATATCGCGGTCGTCTGTCAGAAAACCGGGATCAATTAGCGGCGCGTCGCTGACGTCATTGGATTTCAACTGGACACTGCCCCGGCTTTCGGGACGCAAGACACAGGCATGGCAGCTAAAGCCGTGGCCTTTCACTTTGGTCCGGCCATGGTCTTCGAGCAATGCCGGAATGAAATGATATTGAATATCGGGCGCGGGCAATTCCGGCGATGATGTCCAAAATCCGCCGCCCTCTGCAATACAGGTGGTCATGATTCCGGTGCGCTTCATCCGGTGTTCGATGATGGCCCTTACCATCTTCAAATTCCCGGTCAGCGAATCGCCCAAAAACTGCTTTGATTTTGTCCGGTAACTGATGACATAGTCGATATGATCTTGCAGATCAGCGCCAACCGCCGCTTTGTCGTGCACGACTTCGATGCCGTGTGAGCGCAAATGTGCAGCGGGTCCAATACCTGAAAGCATCAATATCTGCGGGCTGTTAAATGCACCTGCCGACAATATTACAGCGCCGCGTGCCTTGATCGTCCGGCGATTATCGCGGCCTTGGCGGATGACCACTCCGGTAACGCGGCCCTGTTCAATCACCAATTTTTCGGTCAAAGCATCGGTGATGACATGCAGATTTGGTCCGGCAGGCTCGACATAGGCGCGTGCCGCCGACCATCGCTCGCCGCCCTTTTGGGTAACTTGATACAGGCCAAAACCGTCCTGCCGTTCGCCATTGAAATCGGCATTTCGCGGCAGCTGCAATTGCGCGGCTGCTTCGACAAAAGCGTTGCTGCCCGGGTTGGCGTAATGCTGATCCATGACGTTCAACGGGCCATCGCCGCCGTGATATTCACTGCCGCTTTGCCCGCCGCGAAAGCGTTCATTGCCCTCGCTGCGTTTGAAATAGGGCAAGACGTCTGCATAGGACCAACCATCACAACCCAATGCGGCCCAATTGTCATAGTCAAATTTGTTGCCGCGAATATAGACCATCGCGTTGATCGCGCTCGATCCGCCTAAACCGCGGCC
>CAWDID010000017.1:0-102537 GCA_963802245.1 uncultured Alphaproteobacteria bacterium
GCTCAATCCCGATGATCTTCTTTCTTCCGGCCGTCGAAGCTGTTCCATACTTCGCCCCAATTGCCTCGGGTGGCGGCTTTGGAATATTCGGTGCTGCGCGTTTCGAAGAAGTTGGCGTGTTCGACGCCGTTCAGCAAAGGCGCGAGCCAGGGCAGGGGGTGATCCTCGACCATGTAGATTGCGGGCAGGCCGAGCTGGCTTAGCCGCCAATCGGCGATGTAGCGGATGTAGCGTTTGATTTCTTTCGCGGTCATGCCGGGGACGGGGCCCATTTCGAACGCCAGATCGATGAAATTATCCTCCAGCCGGACGACTTTTTGGCAGCAATCGATAATGTCTTCTTTGACCGCCTTGGTCAGGCAGTCGCGTTCTTTGGTGAAGGCGTGGAACAGCTTGGTGATGCCTTCGCAGTGCAGGCTTTCATCGCGGACGGACCATGATACGATTTGCCCCATGCCCTTCATCTTGTTGAAGCGCGGGAAGTTCATCAGCATCGCGAACGATGCAAATAGCTGTAATCCTTCGGTAAAGCCGCCGAACATGGCCAGCGTGCGGGCGATGTCTTCGTCGCTGTCGACGCCGAACTGGTGCATGTAATTGCACTTTGCGGACATTTCTTCATATTCCAGAAACGCGCCATATTCGCTTTCGGGCATGCCGATGGTGTCGAGCAAATGCGAATATGCGGCGATGTGCACGGTTTCCATATTGGAAAACGCGGCGAGCATCATCTTCACTTCGGTCGGTTTGAATACGCGGCCATATTGTTCGTGATAGCAGTTCTGCACCTCGATATCGGCCTGTGTGAAGAAGCGGAAAATCTGGGTGAGCAGGTTACGCTCATGCTCCGAAATCTTCTGCGCCCAATCGCGGCAATCCTCACCCAACGGCACTTCCTCTGGCATCCAGTGGATTTGCTGCTGGCGTTTCCAGAATTCATAGGCCCATGGATATTCAAAGGGTTTGTAGCTGTTACGGGCTTCTAAAAGTGGCATTCTCTTGCTCCAAAATCTCCTCTCCCAGTGGGAGAGGAAGGGGCCCAAGCCGCTAGGCTTGGGAAGGTGAGGGCGACAGGCTTTCCGATATTATGGTGATTACACCTTCAATATTGGACAGCACATCATTATTCCAGAACCGGATGACGCGGAGGCCTTGGCTTTCCAGAAAAGCCGTCCGGTTTGCATCACTGTTCTGCGCTTCCCCATGCTGCCCGCCATCAACTTCGATGACTAGCTTCGCAGAGAAGCTGAAAAAATCGGCGTAATAGGGACCTATTGGCACCTGCCGCCGGAACTTTGCGCCCCGGAAATTTTCCCGAAGCGCCCACCACATCCGCTTTTCGGCTTCCGTGGCATTTTTGCGCAATTCCCTTGCGCGAGAGATAGTGCCGGAAGGTTGGTTTTCATAGGTCCGCAACTAGATGACCCTCACCCTTCCGGCGATACGGGAACCCAAGAAAGTAATACTTTCATGGGAGCCCTATGCGCCTCCCTCCCTCTCCCATGGGGAGAGGGAATTTACTACTGGCACGCCAAGCATTCGTCATAGTCGGTCACGCCCGCATTGGTCATCAACTCGACCACTTTGGGGTCGAGCGTGTTGTCGGCCTCAACGCCGCCGCTGATCTGGCCCTCGGCGCCGGTGCTGCCCGCGAATCCCGCGCGCTGTACCGATTTGCTGCGTAGATAATATAGTGACTTCACGCCCAATTCCCAAGCGCGGAAATGCAGCATCAACAGGTCCCATTTTTCGACATCGGCGGGGATGAACAGGTTCAGCGACGTGGCTTGATCGATATACGGCGTGCGGTCTGCGGCCAATTCGACCAGCCAGCGTTGGTCGATTTCAAAGCTGGTTTTGAACGTATCTTTTTCATCATGGTTGAGGAAATCGAGATGCTGGACGCTGCCGCCCTTTTCAAGGATCGAGTTCCAGACATTGTTGCTGTCCTTCGATTTTTCGCGCAGCAGTTTTTCCAAATACGGGTTCTTTACAATGAAGCTGCCCGACAAGGTTTTGTGGGTGTAGATGTTCGCCGGGATCGGTTCGATACACGCGCTGGCGCCGCCGCAAATGATGCTGATCGACGCGGTCGGCGCGATCGCCATTTTGCAACTGAACCGTTCCATTACGCCTTGATCGGCGGCATCGGGACACGCGCCGCGTTCCTGCGCCAGCATCATCGATGCGCTGTCGGCGGCTGCGCGGATATGTTTGAAGAACTTCATGTTCCACGATTTCGCCAGCGCGCTTTCAAATCCGACGCCGCGTGATTGCAGAAAGCTGTGATAGCCCATGACGCCCAAACCAACCGAGCGTTCGCGGCCTGCGGAATAACGCGCGCGGGCCATTTCATCAGGCGCACGGTCGATGAAGTCCTGAAGGACATTGTCAAGCATACGCATGACGTCCTCAATAAAGGGCTTATCGACGCTCCACTCATCCCATTTTTCGAGATTGAGCGAGCTCAGGCAACAGACTGCCGTGCGGTCCTCTCCCAGGTGGTCGCGACCCGTGGGCAAGGTTATTTCGGAGCAGAGATTGGATGTCGACACTTTCAGGCCGACGTCGCGGTGATGCTGAGGCATCGCGTTGTTTACGGTGTCGGAGAACACGATATACGGCTCTCCGGTGGCCAGCCGTGTTTCGACGATTTTCTGGAACAGGCTGCGCGCGTGAACGGTGGCGCGCACTTCGCCAGTTTTGGGTGATTTCAGGTCAAAATCCGTGCCATCGCGCACCGCTATCCATAAATTCATCGGTCAGCAGCACGCCGTGGTGCAGGTTGAGCGCCTTGCGGTTGAAATCGCCCGATGCCTTGCGGATTTCGAGGAACTCTTCGATCTCGGGATGGTTGACGTCCAGATACACTGCGGCGCTACCCCGGCGAAGCGAACCTTGCGAAATCGCCAACGTCAGGCTGTCCATGACGCGGACGAACGGGATGATGCCGCTAGTCTTGCCGTTCAGGCCAACCGGCTCGCCAATACCGCGCACGCTGCCCCAATAAGTGCCGATGCCGCCGCCGCGTGAGGCCAGCCAGACATTCTCATTCCATGTGTTGACGATCCCGGCCAAGCTATCATCGACCGAGTTCAAATAGCAGCTGATCGGCAATCCGCGCCCGGTACCGCCATTCGACAACACTGGCGTCGCGGGCATGAACCAAAGTTTCGAGATATAATCATACAGCCGCTGGGCATGGTCCTGATCATCGGCATAGGCATCAGCGACCCGGGCAAACAGGTCCTGAAAATTCTCGTCGGGCAGCAGATAGCGGTCCTTGAGCGTTTCCTTGCCGAATTCGGTCAGCAGCGCATCGCGCGACACGTCAGTGGTGATCGTGAAGCGGCGCTTGTTGATCGTCTTGCTATCGGAATCGTCTATTTTTGTCGAAGTTATGGTGGCGGCTGCGGCAACAAGCTCTTCAGCGCCCTCCGCTTTCCCATCCGCTATCAGGGCCGTTTTTGCCATTTGGTTTTCGCTCGCTACGGCCCCGTTTGATGATTCTTTAATCGTCATTTCTGCTTCCAACACTTCCGCCATGCCGTCCGCCCCGTGACCCGTATCCCTGAAATCCATTGTTCCCTGCTCCCCTAATCTACAATCGGTGCTCGCCCATCAGCCCAATCGTAAAGTGTTAAACTTCAGCCGTGAAATGTTCACGTCTTGTTCGACTCGGAGCGCAAGCGCCCCTATTACCATATTTTGACCATTACAAAGGGGGAATTTTTAGTTTTCCCCAACTTAATAGCCGGGAAAAACACCCGTTCGCAGAATCGCTTACTGCGTCAACAACCACAAACTGTAGGTATGCCCCCTATGGCCAACCGCTACCTATAGTGCCTTATTCAATTAGGAACGCAAGAGGGTAAATAGTTAATTCACCATTCGGTTCGTCGCTATTCTGATTCACTTCGTCGCACCAGATTTAGCGCCCCGGCGCAGCGACGCGTGGAGTTGCTAAGCATTTTTTCGGGCGCAAGATGCTAATTTGCAGGAAGGGAATTTTTTGCAATTTTGTTGCCGCGTTACAACTTGCCGATGCTGGCGCCTGCTTCGCACTCAATAATTTATCGTTCTACACTGGCTTTCGAATCGGATTCTGGATGAAAAGCTTTGGCCCAGACGCATCATCCCGTTGCGCATCATCGGGGGGTTGATTAGGGCGGAACAACATAATGTCCACCGGAGCCTATATGACCGTCACTATTACCCAAGCCGACCTGATCGAGTCGGTTGCCGACGCGCTGCAGTTCATCAGCTACTATCATCCGATGGATTATATCCGCGCGCTGGGCGATGCCTATGCCGCCGAACAAAGCCCGGCGGCGAAGGATGCCATCGCGCAAATCCTGACCAACAGCCGGATGTGTGCAGAGGGTCACCGGCCACTTTGTCAGGATACCGGCATCGTCAACGTCTTCATCAAATGGGGCATGGATTGCCAGATGGATTCGGGCGCGAAATCATTGCAGGATGTGGTCGATGAAGGCGTGCGCCGCGCCTATTTGCACCCCGAAAACAAGTTGCGCGCTTCGGTGCTGGCTGATCCGGCGTTCACGCGCCGCAACACAAAGGATAATACCCCCTGCGTGCTGTCGGTCGAGATGGTTCCGGGGGATAAGATCCATGTCGATGTCGCGGCAAAAGGCGGCGGGTCGGAGAATAAATCCAAATTCAAGATGATGAACCCGTCGGACAATATCGCCGATTGGGTGCTGGAGATGCTGCCGCAAATGGGCGCTGGCTGGTGTCCGCCCGGCATGCTGGGCATCGGTATTGGCGGCACGGCGGAACATTGCGTTAAGCTTGCCAAACAAAGCCTGATGGAACCGATCGACATGGGGCAGCTGAAAGCGCGCGGGGCAAAGACCGATATCGAAGCGTTGCGGATCGAGATTTTTGACAAGGTCAATGCGCTGGGCATCGGTGCGCAGGGGCTGGGCGGGCTTTCTACCATCCTCGATGTCAAAATCCTCGATTGGCCTTGCCATGCCGCCGGAAAGCCAGTGGCGATGATCCCCAATTGCGCCGCCACCCGCCACGCGCATTTTACTCTGGATGGATCGGGGCCTGCGTTTTTGGAACAGCCCGATCTGTCGCAATGGCCCGATGTGAACTGGACAGCCCGATAAGCGCGGCCAAGCGCGTTGACCTCGATACGCTGACCCCGGCGGACGTGCAGGAATGGAAAGCGGGCGACCGGCTTGCTGCTGAACGGCAAGATGCTCACGGGCCGCGACGCCGCGCACAAACGCATCGCCGATATGCTGGCGGCAGGCGAAGAATTGCCCGTGTCGTTCAAAGGCCGGATGATCTATTATGTCGGCCCGGTCGATCCGGTCGGCGAAGAAGTCGTCGGGCCAGCGGGGCCGACAACGGCCACCCGCATGGACAAGTTCATGGACATGATGCTGGAGCAAGGCTTGCTCGGCTGCGTCGGAAAAGCCGAACGCGGTGCAGCGGCCACGCAGGCGATTGCCAAGCACAAGTCAGCGTATCTGATGGCGGTCGGCGGCGCGGCCTATCTGGTGGCGCGCGCGATCAAAGGCAGCAAAGTGGTGGGCTTTGCGGATCTGGGCATGGAGGCGATCTACGAGTTTGAAGTGCAGGATTTCCCGGTGACCGTCGCGGTGGATAGCGGCGGCGAAAACGTGCATGTGAGCGCGCCTGCGTTGTGGCAGAAACGGATTGCAGAAGAGGGGTTGTTGGCGGGGTAGTAAATTTTCAATTTTGAGCGCCATGGGTTTCACAAATAGAGAATGTGTTTTCGAAGGAAAGCACAATGCCAAACGGCCATTATCCCAACAACGACTGGCTGCGAAACCATCCGCCTGAAGGTGAAGAAACTCAATGGTTCAAAGAACGGAGCCAAAATAATCGGCGAGCAAAATTTCGTTCTCGGCGGAGAAAGGATTGATCACGCGCAGGCCGTCCACTTCCAGCCCGTCGTGCATGTCTTCGGTCAGAAATATATACGCCCCGTTACGCCGGGCGACCATTACAATTAAGGCGTCGAAATAAGAAAGCTTGCATTGTTCAGCCAACAACGCTGCATCCGTTACATCTTCCGCCGTTGTTTGGGGGCATTCGAACACTTCGAGATAATCCTGCACCTGACCAATGGCATCCAAAGGTGCAATTGCCAGTTTGCGTTTGCAGACGTTCATAAATTCCGAAAGCACTTGCAGTGGTATGATCGCGCCCGTGTTCAACGCCTTGTTGATCAAATCGGCAGCCTGTTGATGCCTTATATCTACCCCAATTTCTTGCTGGGCATAGACCAAGATGTTTGTATCAAATGCGATCACCGCTCCGTGCGTTCTTCATATGTAAAAGGCCCCTTCAGGCCGGGAATACCGCGTTCCATCCTCTCCAATATCCGTGCGCGGGCTGCCCTGAATTCAGGATCATCCATTTTGTTTGCGCGCTTTGCCCTAAGCTCCACGAAAGGCTTTCCGTTTTTGGTGATCTCGATTATCTCGCCTGCCTCAGCGCGGGCAAGCGCCTTTGATAGATTTGCGTTCAGTTCCCGGACAGACATAACACCCATATCATCGACTCCATTGCCTCAACTGTTGCAACAATACACGATTGTTGCAACAGTTGCAACATTCACCCCACCAGCGCCGCAATCAACGCCGCGCTATCCGCATCGTCATTATACACATGCGGGGTTACGCGCAGCGATGTTCCGCGCAGCGATACGTGCACATTGGCCGCCGCCAGCCGGTCGGTCAGGCCATCCGGCACGCCATCTGCAAACCTGAGCGCCAGAAAATGCGGGGCGCGCAAACCTATGTCGTCGGCGATCAAGCCGATATTGCGCGCCGCGTCGGCTATCGCATTGGTCTTTGCGGCAAGCGTCGCGCTTACCGCGTCCACGCCCCATTCCATCAGCATGTCGATGCCTGCCGCCGCGCCCATCAACAATGGCGGGTTGGATTTTTCGCCCATGTCATACCGCCGCGCTCCGGGGTGAAAATCATCGCGGTAATCGGTTAAGCGGGACAGATCCTCTGATCCGGCGCGGTTGATCCAGTTATGTTCAATCGGCTGGCCACCATGATATTTCGGCGCAGCATACAGCGCGCCGGTGCCATAGGGGCCCATCATCCATTTGTAGCAAGCGGAAATGGCAAAGTCGGGCCTGAACTTCAGCAATATCAAAGGGCAGCGCGCCCAGCGATTGGGTCAGGTCGAGCACCAACGCCGCACCTGCCGCCCGGCACGCCTGACCGATAGCGACAAGATCAAGCAGCCCGCCGTCGGCCCAATGATTGTGCGGCAATGCAACGATACCGGTATCGGGACCGATGGCGTCCAACACTGCCGCTGTCCAGCCGCTAGCCGCGTCGCGCTGTGCGGTCACGATTTGCGCGCCGACCTCTTGCGCGCGCTCGCGCCAGACATACAGATTTGATGGAAACTGATCGGCGAGCACGATGATCGATTGCCCCGCGGCCAATGGCAAGTTCTTTGCAGCAACGGCCATGCCGTAACTAACCGACGGGATTATCGCGATGTTATCCGCCTGCGTCCCCATCAACTGCGCCGCTTTGCTTCGAAATGCTTCTGGATAAGCAAAAAAATCCGCTGGCTTATAGTTCCATGGCTGCGCTTTTTTGGCTGCTCCGTTATGAAGCCCCGCGCGCACCGTATCGGATAGCGGAGACATATAGGCGCAGTTCAAATAATGGACGTCACGCGGCATATCGAACCGGTGCCGCTGGTTGGGGATAATTGTCATATTGCCGCTAATGCACAGCAATTACAGCTACTGCAACCCTTGCAGACTTATTGTGCCTGGCCCTGCATTTGCGCGTCGATTTGGGCTTGGATTTCAGGGGGCAGGCCTTGCGCGCCCGGAGCGTCCGGTCCGCCTTGAGCAGCGCCCTGACCGCCCGCACCGCCGCCTTGCGCCGCCTGCTTTTTCTGCATCTCGGCCATGCCCTTTTCAAATTCGGCGCGGCTGATGAAATCTTTCAATTCCACGTCAAAAATCAGCATGCTGTTACCCGGCAACATTATTTGGCCGGTTTGCGGGTTCACTTTGTCCTGCGCGCCATAGCCCAGCTTGGCGGGTATCCAGATTTTATACATTCCGCCACGCTTCATTTTCTTCAACGCTTCGGAAAAACCGGGGACGACGCCTTGCACCGGCATCGGTGCCTGTTTGTTTTCGTCGAACACTTTGCCGTCGCGCAACGTGCCCTTATAGGCGACCAGCGTGACATCATTGTCGGTCGGTGATGGGCCTTCGCCAGCCTTCAGTGTTTGAAACTGCAGCCCTGATTTGGTTGTTTCAACGCCGTCTTCCCCGCCATTATTTTCCAAAAAGTCTTCATTGCTTTGATATTTTTGGCGCACATCCGAAGTGCCGAACCATGCCATTGCCCCGGCCAAAACCAGCACAAGCGTGATACCGGCCCAATATTTGGTAAGCGAACCTTTTTTGATCGGCTGAATGGGAACGGTGGTGACGGACATGTTGCTTACCCCTGACGAAATTAGTGAACCGCCTATAGACGTTGCAGATAGCAATACTCAAGCGTTTGCGTGGCGAAATTTACCGGGCAAAAAAAGAGCGTCACAAAGGACGCCCATTTTTACAGAGGTGAAACAGCGCCTATTTCGCGCCGTCACGTTCCTGTTGCTTGCGTTCCATCTTGCGGGCGCGGCGGACAGCGGCAGCTTTTTCACGAGCGCGCTTTTCCGACGGCTTTTCAAAATGGCGACGCAATTTCATTTCGCGATACACGCCTTCACGCTGCAATTTCTTCTTCAATGCGCGCAGGGCTTGGTCAACATTGTTATCGCGTACCATGATTTGCATAAAAAACGTCACTCCAGTCGATTCGGTGCAGAGGGCCGCAAAAGCCCGCAATTCTGCGGAAAAATTGAAAATAGCCGCATGAAAGACGGCAACATGATCGGGGCATTACCCCCGCCTTTTGCCAATATCAAGTGCTTATAGCAGGCAATGCGGCAGTTTTGCTTGGCCGAACGATAAACTGTTGCCCACTTGCCGCACGGTCTTGCTGTAAAGTGATTTTCATTTCATAATGCAACTTGAACGACTTTTTGGAGAGAGACGCCATGGCGACCCAACTAAAACCGAATAGCAGATATAGCGAAGCCGAATGGACCGCGCGGCAAGAGCTGGCCGCATGTTACCGGATATTTTCGATGTTTGGTTGGGACGAGCTGATCTACAACCACATTACCGTGAAAGTACCCGGCGAGGATGGCGCGTTTCTGATCAATCCATACGGCATGCATTTTGGCGAAATTACCGCTTCGTCGCTGGTGAAAATCGATGCAGACGGCAATAAGGTTGACGAAGATAATCCGTGGCACGTCAACAAAGCCGGTTTTGTGCAGCACAGCCTGTTCCACCGCGAATTGCCCGATGCCCATGCCATCATTCACACCCACACGACGGCGACGGTGGCGGTAAGTTCGTTCGAAGGAGGCCTGTTGCCGGTTAATTTTTACGCCTGCAATTTTCAGGGGCAGATCGGCTATCATGACTTTGAAGGCATTACCGTGCGCGACGAAGAAGGTGTCCGCTTGTTGGAAAATCTGGGCGGAAAATCCATATTGATGCTGAAAAATCACGGACCCGTGGTGATGGGCAAAACACTGCCTTCGGCATTCCAGAAATATTGGGCGCTGCAACGGGCGTGCGAACATCAAATTGAAACGATGAAAATGGGCAAGCCGATAATGGTTTCACCCGAAGTAATCGCGGTGCATCAACGCGATTTGGTGCTGCAACAAACACCCGGAATTGAGCCGGGCAGAATGGAATTTGATGCGATGGTCAGAAAGGTTGACCGGATCGACAAGGGCTGGCGGGAATAGAGGCTGGCGGGATTAAGTAATGACAAAGTTCACTGTTAATGATCGTCCCGTACAATACCGGATGGATCCAGCGACACCTTTGTTGTGGGCGCTGCGCGATGCATCGAACCTGACCGGAACCAAATTCGGTTGCGGTGCAGGCGACTGCGGCGCTTGCATGGTTGATATTGACGGCGAAGCAATCCGGTCGTGTCTGGTCACCATAAAAGAGGCCGAAGGCCGCTTTGTAACCACAATTGAGGGGCTGAGCCGGGATCGTAGCCATCCGGTGCAACAAGCCATGGTCGCGGCTGGCGCGATCCAATGCGGGTTTTGCACGCCGGGAATCGTCATGGCAGCGCAGGCATTGTTAAAGAGCAACGCCAACCCGACCGATGCCGAAATTGATGCCGCAATAACCAATATCTGCCGCTGCGGCGTATATCCCAGACTGCGTGATGCGATTAAGCAGGCCAGCCGGATCATGCGGCGTGAAACCAGGGTGTCTGCCGCTCCGCCGCCGGGAATTACGCCGGAGGATGCGGCAAAGGCTGTGCCTGCGCTGACCGTCACCGAATAGTATTCAGGCGTAGGTGGTTTAGGGTGTATTGCTGTTCAACAATTCGTTCAAAAAAGAACTTCGTCATTCCCGCGAAGGCGGGAATCCATCACCGGCACTTGAATTTTACGCAAGCTGGCCGAATTTTGATAGGTCCGGTGATGGATTCCCGCCTTCGCGGGAATGACGAAGTGTATGTTGTTACGTGTTTTGTAAGCTGAGTTTCAGCACAAAATACACGCCAGATTAACCAGATATTTGCGTTCTCCTGCCTAAATGCGGGAATGAAAATTATCAGATCATCTATGCTCATTCCCGCTGTCTGCTTGCTGTTAAGCGCGTGCGGGGGCGGCAGCGAACTCGGCCCGTTTGAAAGGGCAGAGATACTATATGCCAAAGGCGATTTTGCCGCTGCCAATATTGAACTGATGCTTGCCGCGAACGAAAAACCCGGGGAGGCTGACATACATTTGTTGCGCGCGCGGGTGTTTGCACGATTGGGCGACGGCGTGGCAGCGGAAGGCGCGGTCTCGCAAGCGCAAAGCTTGGGCGGCGATGCAAAGAGCGTGGCGACGTTGGCGGTTGAAGCCGCGTTGTTGCAAAAAGATATAGCGAAGGCCGAACGCTTGATCGCTGCGGCAGGCGGCGAATTTGAAAAGCCCGCCGATGAAGCACGGCTGACCGGCGAAAAAATGCTGCTCGAGCGGGATTTTGCCGGTGCAACGCAGCAATTTGAACAAGCGCTCGCTGCGGACGCAAAAGATAGCCGCGTGTATATTGGCCTAGGTTATGTCCAGATGTTGACGGGCAATTATGCCAAAGCGGCAGAATCGGCAAAGATCGCGATTGCCCTAGCGCCAGATTTAATTGGCCCGCATATACTCGCGGGCAGAGTGGCCATGTTTCAGGGGCAATATCCGAAATCGAACGAGCATTTTGACGCCGCCATAACAATCGATGGCAGCAATGTGATCCCGATTTTTGGCAAAGCGGCGGCCTATGGCGAAATGGGCAAGGCAGCGGAAATGCAGAAATGGGTTAGCCGCGGGTTGAAGATTTCCCCTGATGACCCCTATGGCATGTATCTTCAGGCCAAGCTTTTTGCAGGAAAAGGTGATTTCAAACGTGCTTATGCGTTGATGGATCTGGCTGACGAAGGGTTGGCCGGCGATGCGGTCGCCATGACCTTTGCCGGCGATATGGCAATTAAAATGGGCTACACCGCTAAAGCAATCGGCCGATTTGAAAGGGCCATCGCATTGGCACCTGAAATTACGCATTTGCGTTTTCTTTTGGCGAAAGCGCAGCTGGCCAACAACGAACCCGATTCTGCATCAAATACACTTCGCCATTTTGACAAATTCAACCCGCAGCCTGCCGAGGTTGCCGAGTTAAAAACCGAGATTGCCAAAGCCAGCGGCGCATAGAGCGCGGCGGGGCTTGTTGCCATGCAACCTCAACCGGCTCTGGCGAGCATTTAGATAGTGATAACAAAAGGTTGAAACTTAACCGTAGCCCTGAGCCTGTCGAAGGGCGCTTCACGGAGAGGCGTACTTCGACAGGCTCAGTACTACGGTATAACTATACGTCATCGCGCTCTAGAATTTCTCACAGACAAAAGAGAACCGCCGAGAGGTCCCGGCGGTTCTTTTTGTTTGTATGCTTTTTGCACCTTTAGAGGTTGTTACACCTCGGTTTGGTTCTGCAATGCGCGGCGTTGACGGCGGCGACCAAGTCCGATGCCTGCTGCGCCAAGTGCGAATAATGCGAGCATTCCTGGTGCAGGAACGTCCGTGCCGCCGGTTGATCCGCCGGTGCTGCCCCCGTAGTTCCACCAGTCGTCCCGCCGGTAGTGCCACCAGTCGTCCCGCCCGATAGTTGCCACCAGTCGTCCTGCCTGTAGTACCACCAGTCGTCCCGCCCGTAGTGCCACCAGTCGTTCCGCCCGCAGTGCCACCCGTTGTAGATCCCGTATATCCGGGATGCCCGCAGTTGGAATAATGCCGGTGCCGGGTACTGAAGCCGCTCAACGTCGTTGTGCTGAGGGTATTACGGATGCCGCCGCTTGCTTTCAACGTGGTTTGCCCCATCGCCATTGGCGCAGCCGAAAGTGAAGCCGCCGCTGCCGTGATCAGGATGAGTTTTTTGAAGTGTTGCACTATGTTGCCCCCGAATTGAATTCCTGTGGTTAATTGTCCACGTTGGAATATAAGCAAAGGCCGTGCCAACTTGATAAATGCGCGGGTTTTATGGTTAACAACAATTGCAACTGTAAACAAACCCGACGTTTTCCGCACTTTTTTCAGTTTTTTCGGTAAACAAATTGCCTTTAAACAGCTAGTGAAATGGAATTTTCTTGGCGAAAATCAGCCATGCTCCATCATCCCTTAATCGGTTGTTTCGTCACCAGTCCGCATGCGTGGCAGAATCTGGCAAATGCACTCTTGCGTTCTTTGCATCCGGTGCAATGGTCGAAAACACAAATGCCGCAATGTGTGCAAAAATTGCGGGCTGTATCTTCCAGATTAATCGGCCGTTCGCACCCCGGGCATACTTTTTTGGCAATCCTGCTCAACGCCAGATCATAGTTCAGCTCTTCGCGGCGTTCGGTATCGGGCTTTTGTTCCTCTTGCTTTTGCCGTTCAAGATAGGATTGCAATGCATTGATAACGTATCTGCCGATAACAACGGTCAATATGATGCCGACAATGTAACGGATATATCCGCCATAACTTGGCAAATAAGGAACCAGCTCGACGAAAAAGGTAAACAATGCAAAGAACACAAAGCCCCAAACAAAGGGCCATTGCCGCGATTTACGATGTTTGACAAACAACCATCCGGCCAGCAGGATCAACGGTAAAGTGATCAGCAGGCGGTATAAAAATACCCGCAATTCCTGCTTACTAAGCTGGGCATTCAATTTCTGCTGGGCTGCATTTAACAGCGCGTCTTGCTTTGCGTTCAGACCGCCCAAGTTTTGATTGATCGCGAGCATTTCTTGGTCGAGCGTACTGATTTGCCGGTTCAGTTCACTCTCTTTGGCTTTCAGCGCATCTAGATCTCGCGTTCGCGAAATTAGTTCCGGGTCTTGGTTGGACAGTCCAGTCGCTTTTCGCGTTGCCAACCAGTTGTCGAACGTTTGCGTGGCCTCCGCCGAAATGTTGCGCGCATCTTGTGCCTGCAATCGCAGCCGTTCTATTTCCGCGTTTTTTGCGTCTGCTTGCTTGGTTATGGCGGAAATTTCGCTCCGGATCGGCTGGATTGCCGCTGGGTCGACATATTGTTCCGCCGATAATGCCTGTTCGACTTGCGGTAAGTCGCCAACGACCAACGAACCCAAGCCGATTAGAAATGAAGCAAAGATCAGCGCGATCAACCACAATCCGCGGTTAAACCATGTTTCGGATAGTCGGACGCCCCTGCTCATCATTATTCCCCCTCAGTCGTCACGCGATCAGCCGCATGCATTTAACTTTAACCTTCTAACTCAACGTCCCAGTAAAGCCAATCATGCCATGTTTCGTGCAAGTGGTTCGGCGGAAACGCGCGGCCAATGTGCTGTAATTGCCAACTTGTCGGCCGGATAGGTTTGGAATGGATCTGCATTTTTGCCTGTTGCGGCGTTCGCCCGCCTTTTTTCAGGTTACACGGCAGGCAAGCAGCAGCAACATTTTCCCAACTGGTGATGCCGCCCAAACGGCGCGGGACAACATGGTCAAACGTCAAATTCTGGCTGCCCGCGCAATATACACACTGAAATTTATCACGCAGAAACAGATTGAAACGGGTGAAGGCAGGATATTCCGAAGGTTTCACAAACTGTTTAAGCGCGATCACCGACGGGATCTGCATATCCAGGCTGGGGCTGTGAACATGTTCTTGATAATTGGCGATGATGTCTACTTTTTCCAGAAACACCGCTTTAATCGCGGTTTGCCAAGGCCATAGGCTGAGCGGATAATAGCTCAAAGGCGTATAATCCGCGTTGAGCACCAAAGCGGGGCAATTGTCGGGATGCCTTGCGCGTCCCGCTGCTTCTAGACTTCCAGCTTCAAACCCAGCTTCATACATGGCGTCGATCGCTCTCCCCCGAAATGTGGCCCCCGATATGTGCCCCCGTTATGTTGTTGCTCTATTTCTGCGAAAAGCATTACAACATTTTGACGAAAATCACCCTATTTAGTGAGGACGCGACGTCAAGGGGGCAAATGACAGAATTTATTGCATTACCCGGCCACGTGTCATTGTTGCTACAGGCTGCGCTAGATCAAGCCGCAGGCCCAATGGTGGTTACACGATTCGCGCCCAGTCCGAACGGCAACTTGCATATCGGTCACGCGCTGTCGGCAATATCTGCGCATGATTTTGCCCGCAGTCATGGCGGCCGGTTTCTGCTGCGTATTGAGGATATTGATGGAACGCGCAGCCGGATTGAGCATAATCACGCGATCATTGCCGACCTGAAATGGCTGGGCCTTAAATGGGACGGAGAGGTTATTTACCAATCGGCACGGCTGAACCGATATCAAACGGCGCTGGACCAGTTGAAGGCATTGGGGCTTGTTTATCGGTGCAGTTGCAGTCGCAGTGATATCGCGGCGGCCATTCGGCGGCGCGCCGTTGCCCACGGCCCTGATGGTCCGATTTATCCCGGGACGTGCCGCGGCAAAAACATTCCGGATGAAATCCCCGCATGTTGGCGGCTGGATATGCAAGCAGCGGCGGGCCAGTTTGGCACGTCGCTGCGCTGGCTTGATCTGGCTGCGGGCCAGCAAGCCGCAGACCCGGTGCAATTTGGTGATGTGGTATTGTGGCGAAAGGACGCACCCGCAAGCTATCATCTGGCCGCAACTTGTGACGATGCGGCGGATAATGTCAGCCATGTCGTGCGCGGCAAAGACCTTTTTGCTTACACTGCGGTCCATATTCTGTTGCAAAAAATGCTTGGCCTGTTGCAACCTGTGTATTGGCACCATGAATTGCTGACCGATAAAAATGGCGAGAAACTGGCAAAGAGCCGCAATTCACCGGCATTAGAGGCCAGACGCAAAGCCGGTGAAGACGGTCTGGCGTTGGCAGATGATCTGCGGCGCGGAAAGCTTCCGCTTGGAATATCGCCTGCGAGTGACTAATTGGATGTACACAGGCTGTTGCCGGTGGGGTGATGAGCTGGTGGGATGATGATATTGTTCGTCACCCGGTTAAGGAATTTTCCATGAGTATTATCTTTATCGTTTTGATCATTGTCGCGATGGGGGCTGTTGTTTTCGCCGTAGCTCGCGGATTGCACGCGTTTGCAAATATGCAGCCCGGCGATGTCGACGAAAACGGCATTCCGAAATCTCTCACCAAACAGAACAAGATGATGTTCGCGCGCGTCAAGTGGCAAGCGATTGCGGTGATTGGTTTGATCTTGCTGGTGATGGTGTCACAAGCGAAATAGCGTCGTTGGCGTAAGGCAGAAAAAGAGCCCGGTTCGAAATGGTAAAACTCAATAAAATTTACACGCGCACCGGCGACGACGGCAGCAGCGGGCTGGTTGATGGATCGCGGATTTCAAAGTCTGATCCCCGGTTGCACGCCATCGGGGAAGTTGACGAAACCAACAGCGTCCTGGGCGTCGCCATTTATGTGTTGGAAAATGATGGCGGCGATGCGGCGTTGGTCGCTGGTCTGCGCCGGATTCAAAACGATCTGTTCGATCTGGGTGCCGACATCGCGACACCGGGAACCGAGTTCACGCCCTCGCCAATGGAATTGCGTATCGTGCAGTCGCAAGTGGATTGGCTGGAACAAGCTATTGATGCCGCCAATGAAAGCCTGCCACCGCTGACCAGCTTTATTCTGCCGGGCGGCAGCCATGCGGCGGCGGCGATGCACGTTGCGCGGGCAACATCAAGGCGCGCGGAACGTGCCTTGGTCGCAGCAGCGGCAGGCATGCCGATTAATCCGTTGGCGGTCAAATATCTGAACCGCATGTCAGATTATCTGTTCGTACTGTGCCGGTTGATAAACAGCAGCCGGGGCGGCGATATATTGTGGGTTCCCGGCGGCTCTCGGTAACGATTAAGGTCTCGGTAGTGCCCGCTTGCGGCCGCAAGGGCCAAGCGCATCCACAACGAATTTGTAATCCGCCTGCGCTCTTGCCGCATTTTCGCCTTCACCAGATTGCACCAGCTCTGCGGGCAACGCTTTTGGCAATCCGCACGCCAACCGGTACCACAACAGCGAAAAACGGCGCGGCGTGGACGTGGTTTCCTCGATCAACTCGCTGGTCGACACGCTCCATTGTTTGTCCAATTCTGGCCTACTAACGACCGAAATTGAAATCGGTTGCCGTTTTTCCGTCAGCAAGAATATCTGGGTTTCGCCTTCACCAATCACGGTTCCGGCACTGTAAAACGCGCTGCTGATGCCCGTTATGCGTTGCGGGGCATCCAGCAAAACGGCTTCCTGTGTTATCGCCCGCACCATTGAATCATTCGCCATACTATATTTTATCAGCGCGTCGGGCCGCACAAGCTGCAATTGCCCGGGGCGACCCTTTACGGCATCGGCCAAGATGAACATGCGTTGTTTTTTGAGTTTGGGAATTTTTCCGCGCGAATCTTTTGTTACGTCGAGCACGAAACGAACCTTTTCCGCGATCCCGCTTTGACCACGAATCAGCGCGTTGACATCAGCGTCGATCAGCAGTCTTTGGCGGCCCGGCGGAACACCAATTGCTTGTGCTGCCGGAATTTTTGTCGCCTTGCGGATTTTCGCGTCCACAATCATCGGCGCAATTACGATAAGATCGGCAACGTCAGCATAGGCCGCGTCAACCGCGTCGATGGCATAGCTATCCGGCATCTGTTGTGCTGATAACGCGGTGCCAACGCCAAGTAAAACCGCGCTTGTCAGATATTTTATAGTATTTCCCATTGGCATTCGTTGTTTCCTGATTTGCACGCGAATTGCTTCCCCATTACTTCAATGCTGCCGTATATGATAGATTGTTACATGAATTGCCCATTAATCGCAAAAACCGGATTGCCTGCGCGTTTTTGCGCCGCTAAGACGAAAAGAGAATCGAGAAAAGATGCTCGGTTGCTGGGGGAGAATGAAAAAGGCGTAAAGTCGATTCAACTCACCTAGTTTAACATGGGAAGTTAGGAGAGTCGTTTCCGCATGGCATATGCTGACCAACAAGGATTGAGTTCCAATCGCATTATGGCGATTGTAATCGTACTGCTGCTCCACGCCTTTCTTGGATATGCTTTGGTCACCGGTCTTGCATTTGAGGCTGTGAAGAAAGCAAAAGAAAGGCTCAACGTCGTTGATGTTGAGGAAGAGAAACCACCAGAAGAAGAGCCACCTCCGCCGGAAGAAAAGCAAGTAATTCCGCCAGTAGTGTCACCTCCGCCAATCGTGCGAACGGTTTCACCGCCGCCGACAGTGCAAACGGTAAGCACACCGCCGCCAACGATAACGTTGCCGCCGCGTGCTGCACCGCCTGCGCCAGCGGCACCGCCGCCACCACCTCCACCGCCGCCTGCCGGACCAACCGAGGCTGCAAAGCCAAGGGGCAATCCCAGCAATTGGGCCACGACGAACGATTATCCGTCGCGGGCTCTAAGCCAGGAGCGTGAAGGTACCACCGGATTCCGCTTAACAGTTGGAGCCGATGGGCGTGTGACGAGTTGTTCGGTGACATCGTCAAGCGGTCACGCAGATTTGGACGACGCAACGTGCAAAAATGTGAGCCGCCGTGCAAAGTTCTCACCAGCTTTAAGGGACGGATCGCCGACAGAAGGGTCTTATTCAGGCCGCATCCGCTGGCAAATACCAAAGGAATAACTTGACCTTGCTTGATTGGGATCAGGCCGGGAATACTAAAAATTTAATTTTTCTGAGAGGAAAGTAACATGTCGTTTATTTATCTACTACAGGCCGCTGCGGCGCCAACTAAGAATGCATTTGGTCCGGTTGAAATGCTCAAAGAAGGTGGCATCGTCACTTGGGCAATTTTCATCACGCTGGTTATCATGTCGGTTGGCTCATTCTACGTTTTGTTCACAAAGCTGCTTGAGCAGAGCAAAGTGATGAAGCAGTATAATCAAGTGCGTGCAAACTTTTGGCGCGCCAGCAGCTTGGAAGAAGGCGCTGCAAAGCTCGACAAGAACAGTGCATATCGTCAGCTGATTGACGATGGCGTGTCCGCTCAAAAGCAACATGGTCTGCTGACCGATCCAGTGGAAGCGCATGATTGGTTGCACGGCGCGATGTCGCGTTCGGAAGAATCCATCAATAACAAGCTGAATGGCGGCCTGTCATTCCTCGCAACGGTTGGTGCGACTGCACCGTTCGTTGGTCTGCTCGGCACGGTTATCGGTATTTACGGCGCGCTGATCAAAATCGGTATCGCTGGCCAAGCATCGATTGACGCGGTTGCGGGTCCGGTTGGTGAAGCTTTGATTATGACTGCTATCGGTCTGTTCGTTGCTGTGCCTGCGGTGTTTGCTTACAACTGGCTTCAGTCACGTAACCTGACCATTTCGCGCAACTTGCAAGCGTTCTCCAACGACGTGCTTGGCTACATCACTTCGGGTGGTAAAGTTAAGCCAGCTGCTGCTTCTGCACCCGCTGCTGCTGCCGCTGTAAAGAAATAATTGGGCATGGGCTGCGGTAACGCAGCCCACCCGGTCTGATTGCGGGCGTTTTGCCGCTGTGCATACAGACCTGTAAAGACCCAATAAAGTTAGAGAGGATTAGCTAATGGCAATGAGTATAGGAGGCGATCATGCCGGCCCGATGGCCGACATTAACACAACGCCCCTGGTGGATGTTATGTTGGTTCTGCTTATCATCTTCCTTATTGCAATTCCGGTTGTTATTCAGACGGTGAAACTGGAATTGCCGGTTGTACCTTTTGATCCGGTTTCAGCGAAGAAGGAAAACGTGCTGCTGGCGGTGACAACAACCGATCCAGCGGGGCTTGATCCCGGCGATCCGGCTTATGCAGGCGCGTATTCAGGCGGCGAATGCCGTGTATATTGGAATGTGACACCGCTCGATTCAACGCAGCTGGTTGACAAGGCAGTGGTTCATTTGAAAGCACAGGTCGAAGCATTGGGCGGTCAAGCCGCCATCGACGCCGGTGACATCAAGATTGAAGATCTGCCAGAGGCGCATGTTCGCGGTGACGTAAATACACCTTGGCGGTGCATTGGCGGCGCAGTCTATTCGATGCAGATTGCAGGTTTTTCAAAGGTAGGCTTTATTTCATCGCCGATCGATTTGTCGATTTCGGCCATTTAGCCCGCTGATTAGGAGAATATATTATGTCAATGGGTGCAATTTCCAATGATGGAACACCGATGATGGAAATGAACACGACGCCGTTGATCGACGTCTTGCTCGTGCTCCTCATCATGTTCATCATCACCATCCCGCCAATCACAAACTCGGTCACGATCGATCTGCCTGTCAGCCCAATCTGAACCCGCCGCCGACAGATTTGCCGGATCCGATCATCAACAAGATCGTTATCTTGCCAACCAACGAGATCCAGTGGAACGGCACGCCGGTCACATTGGATCAGATGGGGCAGTTTTTGGCGCAAACCAAGGCAATGAGCCCGGAGCCGGAATTGCAGTTCCAACCGGCACCGAATGCGATTTACGATACCGTGGACCGCGCCTTGGCAAAAGTTAAGGGCAGCGGCATCACCAAATTCGGATTTGTCGGCAACGAGCAATACCGCGTATTTGGCAAGGCATCACGCCCCGCCAACTAATCGCAAACCGGCATTTGATACAGAATATAGGGGCGGCCTTCGGGCTGCCCCTTTTTCTTTGGGTGACGGCGACGTTCGCTAGACCCTTATTCGACCACATTTGCACGGCATGACGGAGCCGATTTTGGCCGAGTGCAAGAAGTAAGGAGGGAGCCATGTCAATGTATAGTGACCGACGAGCGACGCCGCAATCGGCCAAAAGGGGCCCGCCCATTCGGGTTGCCGCAGGAAGCCTTGCGGACTGCGTTACCTTGCTGGACCGGGCAATAAGCCCGCTCTGCACAAGGTTCCTTGCCGAAAAGCTTCCTGCGGCAATCATGCTGTGCAAATGTGATCGAATAAGGGTCTAATTCCCGGCGCTCGCCAACACCCGGCAGGGCATCGTTTTTGCTGAACAAATGCACGGCATTCACCAGCCTTGGGCTATCAATTTTGCCAGAGTTATTTATGGCGGAATGTATGAATGACGTAAAACCCCATAACCGCGAAAAAAACTACAGGATCCGCAGCGATAGCTTGTTTCTGAAGGCGTTAGGAGTTTCGAATGACGCCGGAGACGTTAATCCGAGCATGTACAGCAAATATCGCCAGATATGCCGGTTTGTTGAGCTTTTCATTGAGCGGATTGAACGAACACAAGCTGTAAAACAAAGCCGGATCAAGGTTTTAGATATCGGATCGGGCAAAGGCTATTTAACCTTTGCGATGTATCATCAGCTGTTTGAAGCAGGGCTAAACCCCAAAATAGACGGCGTAGACACCCGCCCAGAGATGGTTGATTTGTGCAATAAAGCGGCTCTAGCATCGGGCTTTGAAAATCTGGCGTTTCATAATATGAAAGCGGAAGATTTCGCTCAGAGTTATTATGATGCCATCGTCGCTTTGCACGCATGTGATACGGCGACAGATGATGCATTATTCTATGGCATCAGTTCGAAATCCAAGCTGATTATTTGTGCACCATGCTGCCAAAATGAGGTTTTATTGGACCTAAATAAGAGCGAGACGTCGAACCGAAAGTTCATCTCTCACGGTTTATTACTCCAAAAACAAGCTGATCTTATCACCGACAACAGCCGTGTGATGCTACTCAGATCGCAGGGTTATCAGGTTGATGTCATTGATTTCGTTTCCACAGAGCACACCCAAAAGAACACGCTTATAGCGGCAGTAAAGAAAAATAAGCCGTCTCCAGAACGCTTATCTGAATATGAATCATACAAAAAGACATTTGGTTTTAAGGGTATAAAACTGGAGCATCTGATGAGGCAGTCGGGCCTAATAAAATCATAGCGAATATGTTTTAATTGTTATTTTACAATTATGTAGCTCGGCTTGATGACAAGGCTAACGGCGTGTTAAGGCCCCGTCGCGCATCAACACTTGCAATGTAGGATTTGTTCTGGGAACACAGCGCATCGCCGCTTGTTCAGGGCTTGCTCTTTGACATTGTTGGCGGTCGAATTGGTGAAGGCAAAAGCCTACAAAAAACCTCGATGTTGGAAATATTCGAACTCCATGCTTTCGCGAAATGTCAAAATAGGCGTCAATCTTGTCAACTAGGTGTCAACTTGGGCGATTTTGGACCGAAACGATGTTGGATTAAGAACGATGTTTGATTAAGAACGATGTTGAATTGAAATTGTCCCGTCGAATAAGGGTCTAAGCATCGAACTGCAAACTCGCCAGCCGCGCATACAGGCCGCCTGCTGCGCTTAGGTCGATATGCGTGCCCTCTTCGACGATCTTGCCTTTGTCCATTACAATGATCCGCTGCGCCGACCGAACGGTGGCCAGGCGGTGGGCGATGACGATGGTGGTGCGACCGTCCATCAGTTTCTCCAGCGCGTCCTGAACCAGCTTCTCGCTTTCGGCATCCAGCGCCGATGTTGCCTCGTCGAGCAACAGGATCGGCGAATCCCGTAATACCGCGCGGGCAATGGCAATCCGTTGCCGCTGCCCACCAGACAGGCGTGCGCCGCTTTCGCCCAGATAGGTATCAAGGCCCTGCGGTAAAGCGCGAATAAAATCCTCTGCATTGGCCTTGCGCGCCGCTTCCCAAACCATATCGTCGCTGGCCGTCCAGTTGCCATAGCGCAGATTGTCGCGCGCAGATGCGGCAAACAAAATCGTGTCTTGCGGTACATACGCCATCCGTCCGCGAATTTCGGCGGGATCGGCAGAGGTCAATGCCACCCCGTCCATCCGCACGACACCGCCATCGGGATCATAGAAACGCTGCGCCAACTGAAACAAGGTTGATTTCCCCGCACCAGAGGGCCCGACCACAGCAACGGTTTCACCCGGGCTGACTTTCAACGTAAAATCATCGAGCGCCAGCACTTCTGGCCGGGTTGGGTAATGGAAATTGACGCGCTCAAACGAAAGCTGCCCGCGTGCCGGTATGGGCAGGGCAACCGGCTTTTCTGGTGGGGCAATCTCGGGCTCGGCAATCATTAGCTCGGCCAGACGGCTCGATGCACCTGCGCCGCGCACCAGATCTCCGTATACCTCTGTCAATGCCCCAAACGCTCCGGCGACGAGGCCGCTGTAAAGCACCAGCGAGAAAATTGTCCCTCCCGAAATCGAACCTTCCTGAACCGCCTCTGCACCGTTCCAAACCAGCACCGTGATCCCGCCAAAGATTAAGGTTATGACAATCGCTGTCAAAAACGCGCGCAGTTTGATCCGCCGCCGTGCGGTATCAAATGTTCGCTCGACCGCTGCGCTAAACCGCTGATGCTCGCGCTCCTCCTGACCGAATGCTTGCACGATTTTGAGCGCGCCAAGTGACTCCGAAGTAATGGTGCCGACATCGGCAACACGGTCTTGGCTCGACCGCGATGCCTTTTCCAGCCGCCGCCCAATCAGAACGATGGGGACGACCACAACCGGAATGCCGATCAACAACGCGGCGGTAAGTCCGGGTGCAAGGTAGAACAGCATCGCGATGCCGCCGATTCCGATCACGATGTTACGCAGCGCAACCGATACTGTGGTGCCGACAATCTGTTCGATAACTGCGGTATCAGACGTCATCCGGGAAGCGATCTCTGCCGGGCGGTTTTCCTCAAAAAACCGCGGAGCAAGCCGCAGCAGATTTTTCTGAACCCCGCTGCGAATGTCGGCGACAACGCGTTCACCAAGCCAGCTAACAAAGTAGAACCGGAACGCAGTGGCCAAGCCCAATATGACGACGACAACCAACAGCAACCGGAAATAGGGCGCAATGTCGCCGCCTTTTTCGACAAAACCGTGATCAATGATCCATTTGAAGCCGAAAGGAATCGTCAACGTAGCCCCCGCTGCCACCGCCAGCGCGATGACCGCAAAAGCGATCTGCGCGGGATAAACGGCCATATGCCGCCAAACCATTTTCAAGCTACCCAGTTTAACCTTCGGTTTTACTTCGGCTGCAGCGGGCGTGGCTTCGGCTTGTGTAGCTTCGGCGGGCGTGGCGGGCGCAACTTCGATGCTGGCGGCCGTCAAATTCGGTTTTGTAATATCGTCCATTAGGGCCGTCTAGCAGGCGCGAAGGCGACCGACAATTAAGGAAACCGGCACATTACAGTTAATATCACTTTTTTATGGTGCAATGCACAAAAACGACCTATGCATCGTCCTCGGGCAGCGACTGATTGATGTCGGATCGCAAAATTTTAGGGGGAACGCATGCTATATTCTGCGCATGAAATGCAAAAATCGTGGCTTGCTGGCGCGAGTTATCTGGCCCAGATTCAAGCCGACTGGTTGAAAAACCCGGCTAATCCCATTTCCTATCTGTCGGGCGGCCCGGTTATCGCTTCTGCGTTGGAAGTGTTCGCCCACGCCGCAGAATCGCGCGGGAAGCCCGATTTTGATCTGAAGACCACGCTGGTCGGCGGCCAAACGGTGTCCGTGCAAGAAACAATCGAGTGCCGCAAAACATTCGGTCAGTTAAAACACTTTGTCCACGCAGGCGTAAAGGATGCGCCGAAACTGTTGATCGTTGCGCCGATGTCGGGCCATTATGCGACGTTGTTGCGCGGAACCGTGGAGCGGATGTTGCCGGGGCATAATGTCTGGGTCACCGATTGGCGCGACGCCCGTGATGTATCGACTAGCGACGGCACGTTCGATCTCGATGATTATGTCGATTATCTGACCGAATTTCTTGAACATATTGGTCCGGGCACGCACATGCTCGCGGTGTGCCAGCCATCGGTACCTTGCTATGCGGCTGCTTGTGTGATGAGCGCGGACAAGCACCCTTGCAGGCCCAAAACGCTGACCATGATGGGCGGGCCGATTGACACCCGCGAAGCACCAACGGCGGTCAACACATTGTCAACAACACGGCCACATAGCTGGTTTCAGCAGAACGCGATTTGCACCGTTCCTGCCAATTATCGCGGCGCAGGGCGCAAGGTCTATCCTGGGTTTCTGCAACTGACCGGATTTATGACGATGAACCTTGGCAATCACATGAACAGCCACTGGGAAATGTTTAAACATCTGGTCGTCGGTGATGGTGACAGCGCGGATGCGACCAAGGATTTCTATGACGAATATCGTTCAGTCTGCGACATGACCGCAGAATTTTATCTACAGACCGTCGATGTCGTGTTCCAACGCCATCTGTTGCCCAAGGGTGAATATATGCACCGTGGCCGCAAGGTTGATCCCGCTGCAATCACCGACATCGCCTTGTTGGCGATCGAAGGCGAGCGCGATGACATTAGCGGTATTGGCCAAACCAAAGCGGCACTGACCGTGGCGACTGAATTGCCCGACGCGATGAAGCAATATCATCTTGCCCCCGAAGTCGGCCATTATGGCATATTCAACGGCAGTAAATGGCGCGACAAAATTGCACCAGTGGTTGAACAATGGATATTAGCGCATAATTGAGGTTAGGGTGGTTAAATTGCCATTAGGCACACCAGCAGCCCGCCCCTAATAAACGCTATGGCAATTGGTTATTTCATGCCATGCCGCGTCAATGAATTTACGGATTACAGCGTTGGTAGAACGCTGGCCAGTGGCCGGGCAGTTCGTCATTTCACGCGGCGCCAAAACGCATGTCGATGTCTTGCTGGTTGCGGCCAGCGACGGGACGCTTATCGGATTGGGTGAAGGCACGGCGATCTATTATGAAGGCGAAACGGCGGAGAGTTGCCGAGGCCAAGTAATGCAGATAGCTGATATATTGCAGGGCATGACGTGCGACGCGGCGCGGGTTGCGGTGCAGGATATGTTACCATGCGGCGCGGCGCGCAATGCCCTGGATTGCGCGCTTTGGGATTTGTCGGCGAAACAGGCTGGCATGCCTTTATGGCAATTGGCGGGAATAGCGTGCGCGCCCAGACCGCTGCAAACCGCGTTTACAATCTCGCTAGGTGAGGCGGCAGTAATGCAAGCGGCAGCGGCCAAGGCTGCGGCAAACGGCTATGGCCTGTTAAAACTGAAACTAACGGGGCAGGGCGACCATGACCGCGTGGCTGCGGTGCGAGGCGGCGCGCCAGATGCGCGGCTGATCGTCGATGCCAATGAAAGCTGGGACGATCTGGATGTTGCAGCACAGGCAGCGGCGATGGCGGCACTGGGCGTTGAAATGATTGAACAGCCGGTGAAATCGGGCAATGATGCAAAGCTGTCGGGCGTGCAATCACCGCTGCCATTGATCGCCGACGAAAGTTGCCACACGGCCGCTGATGTGGCGCGGCTTGCGCCTTATTATGACGGCGTGAATATCAAACTGGACAAGGCGGGCGGGCTGACCGAGGCGTTGAAGTTAAAGGCGGCTGCGCAAAGCGCCGGGTTGAAGGTGATGGTAGGCTGCATGCTCTCCACCAGCCTGGGGATAGCGCCCGCGTTTTTGGCTGCGCAAGGTGCGGACTGGGTGGATTTGGATGGCCCGGCATTATTGGCACAAGACCGCGAGGACGGGTTCCGCTTTCAAGGCGGGATGATTTCTAATCATGATTGAAGCGCCAATCTTGCAAACTGAACGCCTGATCCTTCGGGGGTATCAGCGCGAGGATTTTGAAGCGATTTACACCATCGGCGCGGACGCAGAGATAACGAGGCTCATGGGCGGACCGATATTAAGCCGCAGCACCGCGTGGGAAAAATTCCTGCGCGGCCCAGCAATGTGGCTGATGTTGGGATACGGCATGTGGATCGTCGAGCGCGCCAGCGATGGCGCGGTGCTGGGGCAGATCGGCTTTGCCGATTTCATGCGCGAAATGGACCCGCCGCTGGCTGACGCGCCTGAAATGGCATGGGTGCTGGGCGGCGGCGGTGCGGAAACGTCATTGGGGCAGGGCTATGGCAGCGAGGCATTGGCCGCTGTGCTGTCATGGGGCGACGCGCATCTGGGCGCGGCCAAATACCAGTGCATCATCGCGCCCGAGAACACGCCGTCATTGCGGTTGGCCGTGCGACATGGCTTTGTGCAGCGGCGCAGGGCGGCGTTTTTGGATGGCGAGGTTATAGTGTGTGAGCGCCAGACACCCGAATGAAAATAGCGGGCCCGAAAACCGTGCCCGCCATTTACAAACTCGCTTACATGTATCGGCGAAGGCCGAGCTGCTTGCTCAAAAAATCTCGAACAGCCCCGCTGCGCCCATGCCGCCGCCGACGCACATGGTGACGACGCCGTATTTTGCGCCGCGGCGGTTGCCTTCGATCAGCGCGTGGCCGACGCAGCGAGCACCGGTCATGCCATATGGGTGGCCGATCGAGATCGCTCCGCCGTTGACGTTGAGCAACTCGCCGGGAATGCCCAAGGTATCGCGGCAATATAGAACTTGCACCGCAAACGCTTCGTTCAATTCCCAGATGCCGATGTCATCCATTTTCAGGCCAAAACGCGCCAGTAATTTCGGGATAGCGAACACCGGCCCGATGCCCATTTCATCAGGCTCGGTTCCGGCAACTGCCATGCCGACATAGCGGCCCAGCGGGTTTAGTCCCTTTTTCTCGGCAACTTTGGCTTCCATCAATATCGACGCCGAGGAACCGTCGGACAATTGGCTGGCGTTGCCTGCGGTGATCGTCATGCCGGGACCCATAACTGGGTTCAATGCTTGCAATCCGGACAGCTGAGTATCGGCACGGTTGCCCTCGTCCTTAGCGATCGTAACCTCTTGCTGCGTGACTTCTTTGGTTTCTTTGTTGGTCACGTTCATCGTTGTGGTCACAGGAACGATTTCAGCATCGAAATAACCGGCAGCCTGTGCAGCGGCGGTGCGTTGCTGCGATTGCAGGGCATATTCGTCCATCGCATCGCGGCTGATATTGTAACGCTTGGCCACCACTTCGGCAGTTTGCAGCATTGGCATATAGATATTGGCGTGCATTTCCATCAGCGCGCGGTCGGGTGCGACCCGCATTTCAGGGGTTTGCACCAGGCTGATCAATTCCTGGCCGCCCGCCGCCATGACATCGACATTGTCGACGATGATCTGCTTGGCGGCAGTGGCGATGGTCATCAGGCCCGAAGAACATTGGCGGTCCATCGTCATGCCCGATGTGGTGATCGGCAGGCCCGCACGCAACGCAACTTGGCGCGCGAGGTTACCCGCCTGCGTACCCTGTTGCAGCGCGCTGCCCCAAAGCACGTCATCGACTTCGCCGCCGTCGATGCCTGCGCGTTCGACGGCTGCTTTCAAGGCGTAGCTGCCCAATGTAGGGCCTGATGTGGCGTTGAAACCGCCGCGATAGGCTTTGCCAATGGCAGTACGGGCGGTGGAAACGATGACTGCTTCACGCATGATATTTGGTCCTTATTCGATGTCCCCCATCCCTTCAGGGAGGGGCAAGGGGATGGGGTGTGTAAATAAAAGAGAGTTGCCAATTACTGCCTCTCCCAACCTTCTTCCTCGCAGGGGAGAGGGCTTCTTATATGTTTAAACAAAAAATTGACTGATCCATTCGGCCATCAATGCGGGTTTGTCTTCGCCTTCGATTTCGACTGTGAATTCCAGTGTTTGTTGCCATTGGCCCGGACGCTTTTCGGCGAGTTCGAGCAGTTTGAAATGACCGCGCACGCGCTTGCCAGAGCGAACCGGAGCCAGAAACCGTGTTTTATTGCCGCCGTAATTGACACCCATTTTAACGCCCTCAACCTTGGGGCAATCGGATTTTGCACTCATTACCGGGAACAGTGACAGTGTCAGAAAGCCGTGGGCAATCGTGCCGCCAAATGGCGTCATCTTGGCCATTTCCTCGTTGATGTGGATGAATTGATGGTCGCCGGTGGCGTCGGCGAATTTGTTGATCATATCCTGATCAACCAGGATCCATTCGGACGTACCGATATTCTCACCAACTTTTTTGGCGAGTTCTGCTGCGGAAATAGTGGTCATGTTAGGGCTCTCCCGATTCTATGGATGCGCGGACTGTGCCTTGCGAATGTAGCTATTACAAGCCTTTCACCGCAGAATTACGCACGTATTTGACGCTTACGCTACGTATTGCTGCGCTTTGCCGTTGGGTGGGAATGCTGGGTGAGATAGGGCATAACCATCGTGCCATCGGGCGCAGAGGTGAAGGTGGTTTGGGTCGGATATGCAAATTCATAGCCGTGCGCGCCGAATGCCTCGACGATTGCCAGACCAATTCGGTGCCGCGCTGCAAACACTTCGATAAATTCATGGCTGTTGTCGAGATCGAACACCAGTTCAAAATTGAGCGCACTGTCGCCAAAGCCGATAAACCCGGCGCGTTGAAAACTGGCACCGTCGGCTTCGGTTATTTGCTGTAGCAGCGCCGGAAGTGCGCGCGCTTTTTCAGGTTTGGTATGATAAACAATGCCGATCGCGAAAGTCGTACGGCGGTAATGCAAGGTGGAGATATTGGTAATTTCCTTGTCCAGCAGCATGTTGTTGCCGATGATGATTTCTTCGCCGGTAAGCGCACGTAACCTAGTGCTCCGCATCCCGATCTTTTCAACTGTGGCGTGAGTTGTTTCGTAACGGATGACATCGCCGCGTTTAAACGGCTTGTCGAAGATGATCGAAATCGCGGCGAACAGGTCGGAAAATATGCCTTGCGCGGCCAGTCCGATGGCGATGCCGCCAACGCCAAGGCCCGCTATCAATCCGGTTACGTTGATGCCAAGATTATCAAGGATAACAATCGCGGCGATGGCAAAGATGGCAAAACTGACGAGCAGCCGAACCAACACCATTGCGCTCATCAAGGTATCATGTTCGTGATCGCCTTGACTTGCCCGCCTTTCGACAAGACCCAGGATAGCCTCCCGCGCCCAGACCGCAATTTGGAAAACGACGGCGATAGTGAACAATATGTCGATCAACTTCGCCACCGGATGCGGCGCATTGGTGAAACCGTTGACTAGCTCGGCCGCGATCATCACACGAAAAAATTTGCTTGTCCGCGCCATTGTGCGCGTGATGATCGATTGCAGCGATGAACGATCCGTCGCTGCGATTGCTTGCTTTGCGGCAATCCGCCGTAGCCAGCTTAGGATCAAATACAAAACGACAGCAATCACGGTCGCCGCCAGCAATTCAAACCAGTTTTGTCCAATCCAATTGACTATCAGTTCCCGATAAGCGTTCAGGCGCGGGCCAATTTCAGCCGGCGATATTGCGGGTAGGCCATTGGGCTTAATTTGCATTTGAATGTTTAGCATATGGCCTGTTTAGGGCGCAGCTTCCGTTAAGACAAGCGAGCGAGCTCAGCGTATTGCGGGTAAGGTTTGTTGCTCAGTTTAAAGCTCGCGTGATCGCCTTGGCCCATCCCGAAAGCCGCTCGGCCCTGTGCTCTGGCGCGATATTCGGGACGAATTGTTCAACATTGCCGCGCATACAGGCGGCTTCGGCCAATGAACCATACATGCCTGCGCCGACGCTTGCCAACATGGCGGCGCCCAATGCGGTGGTTTCGATGAATGCGGGGCGTTCAACCGGGATATTCAAGATATCGGCCAGATCCTGCGCCATCCAATCGTTGGCAACCATTCCGCCATCAATCCGCAACTCCGCCCAGTCAGAACCATCTGCGGCATATGCGGTTTTCAAATCGTTGGCTTGGTGTGCCATTGCCTCCAATGCTGCCCGTGCAATATGGGCTTTAGTCGCCGAAAAACTCAATCCGCTAATCACACCGCGCGCATCGGGCCGCCAATATGGCGCACCTAGCCCTGACAGTGCGGGGACCAGATATACCCCGCCATTGTCATCAACGCTGCGCGCCAGCGATTCTGTATCCCCGGCCGCGCCAATGAGGCCCAGATCATCACGCAGCCACTGGACAAGCGACCCGGCAACAAACACTGATCCTTCAAGCGCATAGTGCCGTTCCCCGTTCAATTGCCACGCGATCGTGGACAGCAGCTTGTTTTTCGATTGTGGCAATGTTCGGCCCGTCTGTGTCAGGATAAATGCGCCCGTTCCAAACGTTGCCTTGGTCTGGCCCGGCGCAAGGCAAGCTTGGCCGATGGTGGCCGCTTGCTGGTCGCCTGCCATGCCGGTAATCTTGATCGGGCCGCCAAACAGTTCGGGCAAAGTGGTTCCGATGTCGCCCGCACAATCGACGATCTCAGGCAGAATGGCGCGCGGAACATCGAACAGGCTGAGCAGGCCATCATCCCAGCCGCTGCTGCCTATCGCCATCAAAGCGGTGCGTGATGCGTTGGTCGCATCGCTAACATGTGCGCCGCCGGTTAGCCGGTAAACAAGATAGCTTTCGACGGTACCAGCGGCCAGGTTATCGCCCGCTTTTTTCAATTGAGGCCAGTTTTTCAACGCCCAGCCAATTTTGCTGCCGGAAAAATAGGGGTCGAGCAACAGGCCGGTCTTTGCTTGCACCGTTGCCTCGTGTCCAGCGGCTTTCATTGCGGCGCAATCATCCGCTGTTCGCCTGTCTTGCCAAACAATCGCCGGGGCGAGTGGCTCACCAGTCCGCTTGTCCCAAAAAACCACGGTTTCGCGCTGGTTGGTTATTCCGATAGCGGCAATCGCATCAGCTCCGCCTGCCCGGGTTACCATTGCGCGCGCACAGGCCAATGTCTTGGTCCAAATCTCGGCGGCGTCATGTTCGACCAAACCGGGCGCAGGATAATGCTGCGTCAATGGCTCCTGCGCGCTGCCCAGCAGTTTGCCATTTTGCGCAAACAGCATCGCCCGCGTCGACGTCGTTCCTTCATCGATTACGAGGATTTTTGAACCCGTATCCATGCTTTAACCCCTGTTTCTTTACTGTTGAAATTTCTTTCCGGTCAAATTCACCTTCCCTTTTTCGAAAACGGAATCAACCAATCGGAACATTATGACGGGATCAATTTCAAAGGCGAGAAAATTCGGCGTCGCTGTTGCAGCGGTTGAAAGGATGGCTCGCTAACCAATAAACCGCCGCCGATTAAATATAGCCGAAACTTGTCCGATAAAGATATTCAGAACAAGATTTGCGAAAATGCAGAAAGCTTGGCAAATTTACGCCTGCATCTGATTGTTCGATTGCGAACATACTAAGCGCGCATTAGTGAACCAGCGACGAAAGGTGGTTTTGAATCGATTATGCACGATATGTTAGTCATTGGTGGCGGGATTAATGGCGTGGGCATTGCCCGCGATGCAGCGGGGCGGGGGCTGGATGTGGTACTCTGCGAAAAAGATGATCTGGCAAGTCACACGTCTTCCGCCAGTTCCAAGCTGATCCACGGCGGCCTTCGCTATCTGGAAAATTATGAATTCCGTTTGGTGCGCGAATCGCTGGGTGAACGGGAAATTTTATTGCGTGCTGCGCCGCATGTTATTTGGCCAATGCGGCTGGTCCTGCCAGTGTTGGCAGGAATGCGGCCTGCGTGGATGCTTCGGATAGGCCTGTTCATCTATGATCACCTGGCCAAGCGGGCGATCCTGCCCGGCACGACGACGCTTAATCTTCGCAAGGCTTTGCAAGGCAATCCCTTGAAAGAAACATTACGCAAAGGTTTTGAATATTCTGACTGCTGGGCAGACGATGCCCGTTTGGTCGCGATCAATGCGGTTGATGCGGCGGAGCGCGGGGCCGAAATTCTTACCCGCACCGAATGCACCGGAATGGACCGCAAATCCGATCATTGGTTAGTATATTTGCGCGACGAAAACGGCGCCGAACGTACGATATCTACACGGATCATTGTCAACGCAGCCGGGCCGTGGGTTGAAAAAATCCAGGGCAAATTTGGCGGCATACAAAACAGCTCACACGTTCGTCTGGTAAAGGGCAGCCATATTGTAACCCGCCGCTTATTCAATGGAGAGCATGGCTATCTGTTTCAGGCAGCCGGCGGCCGGGTAATTTTCGCGATGCCCTACGAGGATGACTATACGCTGATCGGCACGACCGAGGTTGATTGGGAAATCGATAGCGGGCCGGTTACAATTTCCGCCGACGAAACCAGCTATCTATGCGGCGCAGTAAATGACTATTTCAAACAGCAGATCACGCCGGATGACGTGATCTGGAGCTATGCCGGGGTGCGGCCATTATATGACGATAACGCGGGCTCTGCCAATGTCGTGACGCGCGATTACGTGTTCAATTTGGACGGCGATGGCATCAACACTGCGCTCGTTTTGTCGGTGTTCGGCGGCAAGCTGACAACATACCGAAAACTGGCCGAACACGCGATGGAACGGCTTGCTCCCTTTTATCCCGACATGCGTCCATCGTGGACGCATGATGCCGTTTTGCCGGGCGGCGACTTTGCTATTGACGGTATCAACGCGTTGCGTGCGGACGTTTTGGCGCGCTACCCTTGGCTCCCCAAAGACCAGATCGACCGAATGACCAGAGCTTATGGCACGCGGATATTTACGATCCTTGGTTCTGCGAAAAGCTTGGAAGATTTGGGGCAGCATTTTTGCGGCGATCTGTATGAGGCCGAGGTTGGGTATTTGCGCGATACCGAGTTTGCAAAGACCCCCGAAGATATCTTGTGGCGGCGTTCAAAGCTGGGCCTAAAATTGAACGCGCAGGAGCGCGCAGTGATCGCGGAGAAATTACGTCTGTATGGAGCAGCGCAAACGCAGCTCGCCTAACCCTGCCATTTAATAGCAGCGACATCATCGCTGATTTTTGCTTCAACCCAGGCTAGGCTGCCGTCGCTGCGATGTTCTTTTTTCCAGAATGGCGCGTCGGTTTTCAGCCGGTCGATCAAAAACGCGGTCGCCTCCAGCGCGGCGGCGCGGTGCAGGCTTGCTGTGCCAACCAACACAATTTCTTCGCCAACAGGTATGATGCCAACGCGGTGAATTAATACGCAGCCAAGCAGCGGCCAGCGGCCGTACGCCTGCGCCACCAATGCCTCCAATGCCGCCTGCGTCATTGCCGGATAATGTTCGAGCTCAATCGCAACGACATCTCCGATAGCATTGGCATCGTTGCGCGCTATGCCAGTAAAACTGGCCAAAGCGCCGCCGCCTAACCCAGAAAGCGGTGATAATTCCGCGCCCGCATCAAAGCGTTCGCGTTGTATGCGGACGGTTATCATCCACCCGTCACCGGCGGAAAAATCGCCAGCTCCTTTGCGCCGGTGATTGGCGCATCCGGCTTCACCATTTGATGGTCCAGCGCAAAGCGCAATTTATTACTGTCGGCAAATGCAGCCGGATATCCGCTGCCGTGCGTGATAAGATAACTCAGGCAATCTGCGACCGTCAGGATGTCCGGGGGGAAATCCGCTTCTTCACCGTCGATACCGGCTGCCTCACGAACGCTAGCAAAATAAACAATCTGCACCGCCGTCAATCCATGTGTTTCAGGCCAACGCGCAAGTAATCCCAGCCGGTTATCAGCGTTAGTATCGCCGCAATCCATAATGTGACCAGCGCAGTAATCTTTAGCCACAATAAAGCAGGGAACACGCCCGCCAATATAACCCCGCCGAGGGAAACAAGCTGAAACGTCGTTTTCCATTTGGCGAGCTGCGATACCGGCACCGAAATTTGCAATCCCGCAAGAAATTCGCGCAGTCCCGAAACGATAATTTCACGCAGCAATATGATCAACGCGGCAATGACGTGCCAGCCATCGACATCCCGCGTGTAAACCAGCATCAGGATAACTGCGGCGACCATGATCTTGTCGGCGATTGGATCTAGAAAAATACCCAAGCGCGATACTGTGCCCTGCGCGCGGGCCAGATAGCCGTCGAAATAATCGGTGATGCCCATCAGGCAGTACAGCACAAATGCCAGCGCGTAATCGAGCGGTATTGGCTGAATGCCGCCCGGCTTGGCGCTTGGCCACAATAAGAACACCAGGATTGGAACCGCAAAAATGCGGGACAAAGTCAAAATATTTGGCAAACTCAACATATCGTTTAGTCGATAGCGTCATTTGAAAGCAAAATCACGCGGCTAATTCGACAATCTGCATAGCCATGTTAAAGATCGGCGGCTAAGGCAGGCAGCAGTCGGAAAAATAGGGTAAATTTGATCCAATGAAAAGTGGGCTTTCCTTACTGAACAAGCGCAGATTTCTGCCGCTTTTTGTCACCCAGTTTCTCAATGCATTCAATGATAACTTTTACAAAATGGCGATGGTGGTCGTCATCACCTATACCATATTGCAAGGTGGGGAGCAGGAAGAAGCTGCGTTTAACGCTTATGCCGGCGCCGCGTTCATACTGCCCTTTTTTCTGATGTCGGCGATTGCCGGAACATTGGCCGACAGTACCGATAAAGCGCGGATGATCCGGATTATCAAATCCGCTGAAATCGGTATCATGTTGATAGGTGCAGTCGGCATATATTTTCACAACATCGCGGCCATGTTCATGGCCTTGCTGGCGATGGGTGTACATTCCACATTCTTCGGACCCATTAAGTACGGAATTTTACCGCAGCATTTGGCAGACGATGAAGTTTTGGGCGGAACCGGATTGGTGGAGGCTGGTACTTATCTCGCGATATTGCTCGGAACGATTGCGGGCGGCATATTGCCCTATCAATATGCTGCGATTGGCGTTGTCGTTGTAGCGGTGATTGGCAGATTGACGGCGCAGCATGTACCCGCCGCACCGCCTGAACTGGATGGCCCTGCTTCGAAAATTGACTGGAATATCTTTCGCAGTAGTTGGCAACTGGTTTCGGCGACAATGCATGTGCGGCGGCTGTTTTTGGCCATTGTCGCGATCAGTTTTTTTTGGGGTATTGGTGCGATTTTAACGGCCCAATTCCCGCCGATGGTAAAAAGCGGACTGGGCGGCGATCCAACGGTTGCGACAATGTTTACAGCCGTATTCTCGATCGGCATTGCCATCGGATCGGTGTTGATCAACATGATGCTGAAAGGCAAAGTGTCGGCAAAGTTTGCGCCAGTCTCGGTGATCATGATGGGGCTGTTCGTGTTGGCGCTGTGGTGGAATGTAAAGGGTTGGCCGCATGCTGGCGAAACGTTGATGGATTATCGGCAATTCTTGTCGATAGCGCAGGGCGATTTCATTCTTGTCGCCTTATTTGGTATCGCGGTAACGGGCGGAATGTTCGTCGTCCCGCTTTACGCCTTTTTGACCACAACCGTGCAAAAATCCGAAACTTCGCGGACGATAGCTGCCAACAACATCGTCAATTCCGGCGCGATGGTACTTGGCGTTTTGATTTACGGTTGGTTGGTACAAATCAATGTCAGCATCGCCGACACGCTGTTCATCGTTGCCGCCGCTTGTCTTGTTTCAGCATGGATCGCATGGCTATTGCACAAGGCGTGTGACTGAAATCATGCAATAAACGTTGAAAAAACGACGAAGAATGCGGCGAAACTCATCAAAAATAGGTGCGTATCTTCTTGTTTCCACCACGGTGTGGATGGATTGGCGATCAATTCCATATCGAATTTGGGCGGCGGCAACATCCTGCGAAGTGGATGACCGGCGGCTTCGTTGCGACATACGAGATTTCCAAGGTTTCTTATTTTCATGGTATAGGGATTAACGATTTGTTAACTCTTTTGACTAGGCACAAAAGTGGTTAACAATGAACCGTGAAAACACAGTCCCGAATTGCGACAAGAATTGGACAAAAGATTAATGAACATCAGCGGAAAATTGATCGTCATAACGGGTGGAACCGACGGAATCGGTTTGGAAATTGCCCGCATTTGCAAGGCCAAGGGAGGCTCCGTTATCGTTTGCGGGCGGCGTCAGGCACAATTGGACTCGGCCCGCAGTGAAGGAATGGAAGCTGTATCCGCCGATCTTTCCAATGCCGATGGCTGTGCCAATTTCGTCAAAGTTTTGGCAGGCAGGCCCATCGACATTCTGATCAACAATGCGGGAATGAGCGGAAATTTCGGACCCGGTGAACCGCTTGATCTAGCCCTGACGGATCAGGCGATATTTCTGAACCTGAATGCGCCGATGCATTTGATCGGTCATTTTCTGCCCACATTGCTGCAGCGGCCCGAAGCCGCAATCGTAAATGTCACATCAGGATTGGCCATTGCGCCGCGCGCTGGCGGTCCGGTTTATTGTGCGACAAAGGCCGGATTGCGCAGTTTTACGCAAAGCCTGCGGTTCAATTTAAAGAATAGCCGGGTGCGGGTCATCGAGGCGCTGCCGCCGGTGGTGGATACGGCGATGACCGCAGGGCGCGAAAGTAAGAAAATGTCGCCCACCGATTGTGCGGCTCAAATTGTTGATGCAATCGAAGCGAACAAGAAAGAAGCCAATGTCGGTATCGTTAAAGTCCTGCAGGCAATTTACTCGATGTCGCCGAAACTGGCGCGATCGGTAATGATCCGTTTTTAGGTTGGGTCAGAATTCACCAAAAACGCCAAGTTGACACCTGGTTGACAAGATTGACACCTATTTTGACATTTATCATTAGTTCGACGTAAGATAATTTCCAACATCGTGGTTTCCTGCCTTCGCCGATTTGGCCGCGAAGTGTGGTGATTTGACCGCCAACAATGTCAAAGAGCCGGCCGGCGAACAAGCGGCTATGCCCCGTGGTCCCAGAACAAATCCTACATTGCAAGTCGTAATGCGCGGTGAGAGTTAGACTTACCTTTTTATCCATAGTGACCGACGAGCGACGCCGCAATCGGCCAAAAGGGACCCGCCCATTCGGGTTGACGCAGGTAGCCTTGCGGTCAGTGTCACCTTCCTAGACCGGGCAAAGCCCGCTCTGCACAAGGTTCCTTGCCGAAAAGCTTCCTGCGGCAATCATGCTGTGCAAATGTGATCGAATAAGGGCTAACCGCGCTGTCATCCTTTCCTTCGACATCGGCCAATCGGTTGATGACATTAAGCCACCTCGTCATTGCGAGCAAAGCGAAGCAATCCAGGGCGCGTTGAAATGCTACACTGGATTGCTGTCGCTTCGCTCGCAATGACGAGGTCAATTGTTCCAATAGCTAAATTTTGAATGTCAACGCCATCTACATTCAGCCAACTCGGCCCGATTGCCAAGTTCGAATCAACCCGGAACCGGCTCGCTGCATTGTGCAGCTTACCGGCTCCGGGCCAAGGGCTGAGTTTATTTCAGGTCGAAACGATCAAGGTTCATCACCTTGTTCCATGCGGCAACAAAGTCGCGAACAAATTTGGCTTGCGCGTCATTTGATCCATATACTTCGGCCAGTGAGCGCAGTTCGGAGTTCGAGCTGAACACCAAATCCGCCCGCGTGCCCGTCCATTTTTGTTTGCCGCTGCTATCAACTGCGGAATACTGGTTCGATGCACCAGCGACAGGTCGCCAAGTAACATTCATGTCGAGCAAGTTGACAAAGAAGTCGTTGGTCAACGTTTCCAGCCGGTCGGTGAAGACGCCGTGGCCAGATTTTGAAACATTGGTATTCAACGCCCGCATGCCGCCGATCAGGACGGTCAATTCGGGCGCGGTCAATGTCAGCAATTGTGCTTGGTCAATCAACATCACCTCTGCTGGAACATCAACATCGCTGCTGATGTAATTGCGGAAGCCATCGGCGACCGGTTCCAACACCGCGAACAATTCAACATCGGTGTGTTCCTGCGTCGCATCGGTCCGGCCCGGCGTGAACGGTACAGTCACATCATGTCCCGCAGCTTTTGCCGCTTTTTCAATCGCAGCGCATCCGCCCAGAACAATCAAATCAGCCAAGGAAACGTTCTTACCGCCCGCTTGTGCATTGAATTCCTTTTGGACGTTTTCTAGCACGGACAGGATTTCCGCCAATTCAGCCGGTTGGTTAATCGCCCAATCCTTTTGCGGGGCGAGCCGAATGCGTGCTCCGTTGGCGCCGCCGCGCTTATCTGATCCGCGAAAGGTGGATGCAGATGCCCAGGCCGTGGTTACCAATTGCGAAACGGAAAGCCCGGCATTAATAAGGCTGGTCTTCAACGCCGCAATATCGGCGGCATCAATCGGAGCCCCTGTTGCGGCGGGGACGGGGTCTTGCCAAATCAGAGTTTCTGACGGAACCAGATTTCCGCGATAGCGAGAAACCGGGCCCATATCGCGGTGTGTCAGCTTAAACCAGGCGCGCGCAAATGCGTCCGCCAGTTCTGCCGGATTTTCCATGAAGCGCTTCGAAATGGGTTCATAGATTGGATCCATCCGCAGCGCCATATCTGCGGTCGTCATCATCGGCGCATGGCGTTTTGACGGATCATGAGCGTCTGGAACCGTTCCGGCTGCTTCCGGGTTCTTTGGCGTCCATTGCTGCGCGCCGGCTGGGCTCTTGGTCAATTCCCAGTCAAACCCGAACAGGTTTTCAAAATAGTTATTGTCCCATTTAATCGGGTTCATCGTCCAAGCGCCTTCGATGCCGTTGGTGATGGTGTGAACGCCTTTGCCGCTACCAAAGCTGTTTTTCCAGCCAAGACCTTGGTCTTCGATGTTGCCGCCTTCGGGCGCAGGTCCGCAATATAGATCAGGATCAGCTGCGCCGTGCGCTTTACCAAAAGCATGGCCACCTGCGACCAGAGCAACCGTTTCTTCATCGTTCATTGCCATCCGGGCAAATGTCTCACGAATATCACGCGCAGACGCCAGCGGATCAGGATTGCCATTGGGGCCTTCCGGATTCACATAGATCAGACCCATTTGTACCGCAGCAAGAGGATTATCGAGCAAGCGTTCCGCTGTATAACGTTCATCACCTAACCATTCGGTTTCAGGACCCCAATAGATATCCTGTTCAGCTTCCCAAATGTCGGGACGACCGCCGCCAAATCCGAATGTTTTGAAGCCCATCAATTCAAGGGCAACATTTCCAGTCAGTACGAAGAGATCGGCCCACGACAATTGGCGGCCATATTTTTGTTTGATTGGCCATAGCAGGCGGCGTGCTTTGTCAAGATTGCCGTTATCCGGCCAGCTGTTGGTTGGTGAAAAACGCTGTGATCCGCTGCCTGCGCCGCCGCGCCCATCGGCGATACGATAGGTGCCTGCGGCGTGCCAGGTCATCCGCACGAAAAATGGACCATAATGGCCATAATCCGCAGGCCACCATTCTTGCGAGTCTGTCATCAAAGCGTGCAGATCGGCAACTACGGCATCCAGATCGAGGCGCTTGAATTCTTCGGCATAATCGAAATCTGCATCCATCGGGTCGGACAATGCCGAATGCTGATGTAATATCTTCAGATTCAACTGATTTGGCCACCAAACTTGTTTGGCCGTGCTTGACATCAATGCAACTTTACCATTGCCATGCATTACCGGACATTTGGCTTCGATATTCATAAACTCTCCATCGTTTCTGTGTTTCTAAAATTTCTAAAAATAAAGATAAGTTGAATAAGGGAGTCTGGCGGGAAAACAAACTGTCATTTCCGATATCACTGATCGACAAATACTGTGCGGAGCCGTCTTTGCGGTCACGCCTATGGCAATTTGGCGGTTATATGTGCGGCACGGGCGCATCGCATTCTCCAGTTAGCCGCCGAAACAACGATGATAAAAAAGCTGCTTGCCGCTGTGGCCGATATACTTGCTTAAAGAAATAACCTATTTGGTAATTTATTGTTGACATTGTAACGCTGTTTGGGTACAAATAGCCATAGTCGAAAAATGTGATTCGCAAACGCGACATAGACGCAATGCAGACGGGGGTTGGAAGTGTAATGCTTCTAGCCCCTTTTGTGTTGGGCAAAGGGAAATTGATGGCGCATCGTAATTGGAAAGGGCCTCACCTTTACGAAGACCACTTACGGGACGACCACACTCGCGAAGATCAACAGAACGCATTGCTGTCCAATCTGGAACCGGACGCACACACACAATTGTGCAGCAACTGGCAATTATGGGCGCATGCCGGGCAGCGTCCCGACGACAGCGATTGGCGGATATGGATGATCATGGCGGGGCGCGGCTTTGGCAAGACACGCGCCGGTTCAGAATGGGTCAGTGAACTCGCTCGCTGCGACGGGTCGCTACGTTTTGCCTTGGTAGGGGCGACAATCGACGATGTACGAAACGTGATGGTTGAGGGCGAAAGCGGCTTGTTGGCGGTGGCGCGCCGCGATGAAAAGATTGGCTTTCACGCTGGCAAAGGCGAAGTTTCCTTTGCCTCTGGCGCGGTGGCGCATATTTATTCCGCCGAAAGCCGGGAGAAGCTGCGCGGACCCGAACATCATCATGCATGGTGCGACGAGCTGGCGAAGTGGAACCACGCCGACGCCGTATGGGACAATATGATGCTCGGGCTGCGATTGGCGGATCGGTCGCGGGTGATGGTGACGACAACCCCGCGCCCGATACCGTTGCTGCGCCGTTTGATCGCGCAGGAAGGAACAGTTTTGCATGGCGGCAGCACGTCCGACAACTTTAACCTGCCCGACGATTTTGTCATGACGATCCGTGAACGGTACGGTGGCACGCGGCAAGGGCGGCAGGAAATTGACGGCGAATTGATCGACGATATTGCGGGCGCATTGTGGTCGCGTGATTTGATTGAACGGCAACGTGTGGCGATGGCACCGCAAATAAGGCGCATCATCATCGGTGTCGATCCGCCGGTGACATCGGGCGGTGACGCTTGCGGAATTGTCGCGGTTGGGCTGGGCGTCGATGATAAGGCCTATGTACTCGCCGATCATTCGGTAAGCGGCGCATCACCCGAAGGTTGGGCGCGGGCGGTAGCCGCAGCGGCGGAATGCTGGGACGCAGACCGTGTGGTCGCAGAGGGCAATCAAGGCGGCGAAATGGTGGAGAGCACGCTGCGCGCCGCCGACCTCGCCATGCCCATAAAGCGCGTCCACGCCAGCCGCGGTAAATCGGCGCGGGCTGAACCGGTGGCGGCATTATACGAAGCCGGACGGGCTTGGCACGCGGGCGCATTCCCGCAGCTGGAAGACGAGATGTGCGGACTGATCGCTGGCGGCGGATATGAAGGCCCGGGCAGGTCGCCAGACCGCGCCGACGCGATGGTGTGGGCGATGACGGAATTGATGCTGGGGCGTAGAGCCAAATCCCCAAAAGTTACATTGATTTAATGCAAATAGACGCGGTCCAAAAGGAATAAAACATGAAAATCTTCGGCTGGAAATCAGCCGGGCGTGGTTCGCTGCGTCCGGTGCAAAGTCGTGCCTATTCGGCGCGCGGGTTTGGGGTGGCGGGTTCGCTTGGCGAATGGCCGCAATCTTATGAGGCGCAGGTGCGCGAGGGGTATTTGGGCAACGCCATTGCCCAGCGTGCGGTGCGGCTGGTGGCTGACGGGGTGGCGTCTGCGCCGCTGGCCTCCACTGACCCTGCATTACTGGCGCTCGTCAACGCGACATCGGGCGGACAGGCATTGCTGGAAACTGTCGCGGTGCATTTGTTACTGCATGGCAATGCCTATATCGAGATCCTTTATGGTCCCGATGGCGCGCCGTGTGAGCTTTATGCGCTGCGTCCAGAACGGATCGCGGTGGAGGCCGACGCGCGCGGGTGGCCGATGGCCTATATCTACCGTGTTGGCGATGCCTCTTCGCGGATGGCGGCGGAAAATGTGATCCATATCCGCAGCATGCATCCGCTCGACGATCATTATGGCCTTGGCTGTCTGGGCGCGGCATCTGGCGCGATTGCGGCGCACAATGCGGCGGCGAAATGGAACAAGGCATTGCTCGACAATGCGGCGCGGCCATCAGGGCGCTTTGGTCTATGAAACGGCGGAAGGTAGCGGGTTATCGAATGAACAATTTGAACGGTTAAAGGGCGAATTGGCCGACAGCTTTCAGGGTGCGGGCAATGCCGGGCGGCCAATGTTGCTGGAAGGCGGACTGAAATGGCAAGCCTTGTCATTGAGCCCGGCAGAGATGGATTTTGCCGGGATGAAAGCATCGGCAGCGCGCGAGATTGCGCTTGGCATTCGGCGTGCCGCCGATGCTGCTCGGATTGCCAGGGGACGCGACCTACGCCAATTACCGCGAGGCCAATAAGGCGCTGTGGCGGCAGGCGATACTGCCGCTCGCAGCCAAGATACTGGCGGCGATTGGCGAGGGGCTGCGGCCCGTTTGGCCGGACGCGGCATTGTCGATCGACCTCGACCAAATCGCCGCATTGTCGGAAGACCGTGAACGGTTATGGGCGCAGGTGACGGCGGCGGATTTCCTGACGGCGGATGAGAAACGGGTGATGGCGGGGTTTCCGGCCTGGGCAGATAAAGGGCACGGGCCGCCCGTTAAAGACGAGATTATTCCGGCATCATTAGAGATGAAATTCAATCCCTGGCACGACACAGAGGATGGAAAGTTTACATCGGCTGGGCAGGGGCAGCGATTTGGCACAGGCGGCGAAACGGGCCAATCAGAAACAAATAAAATCAAGCCTCGGTCAGCGCCGGGCAAGATTCAAAGCGGTGGAAGCCGGTTTAGTGGCGGACGTTTCGGCGGCGCGGGGGCTAGCGGATCATGGGACAAGCCGGTATCCAAAAAACCTGTTCCGCAGGTCCGGCAACCCAAGCGCGAGACCGTTAAGCCGCCGATTGTAACAACGCGTGTTGTTAAGCCTCAAATTACAGCTAAGCCTCCAGTGCGAAAAATTTCGGCGGGCGGATACAATTTTGAAGCCGACACACAGGATCGTACGGTTCGCGCATATGGCCAATTGCGACTGGTGCCGGAACAACCTCGGTCAAGGGTCTCGCAAAGGGACGCGGGAAAACCCGACCGTCTTCCAAAGGATCACGGCGGACATTTTATAGGACGACAATTTGGTGGGCCTGAAACGCCCTATAATCACTTTGCACAAAACGCGCGTTTCAATAATAGCGACTATCGCAAACTGGAAAATGATTGGAAACGAGAGATACAGGCTGGCAAAAAAGTGCTAGTTGATATTCGGGCTTCTTATGGAGGCAATTCAAGGCGGCCAAGCGGTATTGATGTGATTTACAATGTGAATGGCGATATACAACAGCGATTATTTCCGAATAAAAAGAAGGGCAGATAATATGGCTACCATAGAAATAGGTGACATGCTGAACGCTATTGGGCAGCACGCGGCGGACATATTGGAGAAAACACCGGAAGATGTATTTGTTTTCATTGAGGCTGGTGATCAATGGATGGGCGCTGGCATTTTTGAAAACTTTGAAGACAAAGTTGTCTATCATGGCCCTAGCGAAGAATTACTCGAGGCCGTCCAAAGTCTCTGGGAAGCTGCCGAGCCAGACAAGAAATGGTCGATCCTTTTCTACGATATTAAGGATGGAAGTTTTGAAGTTGAGTTTCTTTATACTGACGATTTGGAACATCACCCATTTGAGCATAATTATCGTCAAGATGCGCTAGCTGCCCGTTACGGTGATAAATCCGTTATCTATCCTCCGATGGAGGATGGTGACTGGCACGAGCTGACGGAGGAAGAGTTGGCAGATGTTGATCGTGTGACGATTACAGATGAGCCTGGATACGTATCTGAAAAAATCTAACTTGCGCTGCGACTGCGGCCAATAGGAACCCCCTTAAAATGCAAATTACAAATGAAAAGCTTGGCGAGTTGCTCGCTCAGGCATCGGAGAGCGGTGCGCGACGGGCGCTGACGCAATTGGGTTTGGCGGATGAACGCGCGCCTGTCGACATGGCCGAGCTGCGCGAATTGCTGTCGGCATGGCGCGATGCCAAACGGTCGGCGCGGGCGGCGGTGATCGGGTGGGCGGTGAAAACCGCGCTGGCGATGTTGCTGATCGGACTGGCGGTAAAGCTCGGCCTGAGCAGTCTGGTGTCGCAATGAAGTTCGCCGGATACGCCGCGATTTTTGACGCGCCCGACCGGGGCGGCGACATCGTGCGCAAAGGCGCGTTTGCAAGGGCAGCCAAGGCGGGCATTCCATTACTGTGGCAACACGACCAAAACCGCCGCATCGGGTATGTCGAAAGCCTGTCCGAAGATGACCGCGGCCTGCGCGTGATAGCGCAAATTGATGATGCCGGGCTGGATACTGACGGCGAGGCAGTTCGCGCGGGCGCGGGCCTATCGTTCGGATACCGCGTGCGCGCGGCGCGGCGCGGTGAGTTTCGCGAACTAACCGATCTGGACCTGATCGAGGTGAGCGTGGTTAGCCACCCGATGCAACCGCTGGCGCGGGTGTTGGCGGTGGAGTGAGGAGCTGCATAATAGCATCTAAAATCGTCATTGCGAGCGGAGCGAAGCAATCCAGGGAGTACTTATGCTGCTCTGGATTGCTTCGCTCCGCTCGCAATGACGAAGTGATTTAATCTTAAAAGTCATCAGAGTCGGATCAATCACAAAATCACCACCAGCCGTCCTTTTGGGCGGCTTTTTTTATGGAGAATGCAATGAACTACGAAGTAAAAGCCGACAGTTTGAGTGCGGCGTTTGACAAGGTGCCGGTGACTTCAATCGCCATTTCCCGGCCTGCTCTAACCGGAGCCATAGGGATAAATGCTACCCGCAGCGCGTTTGTCGATGGCTATTTGCGGCGCGGGACAGAGGTTGAATTGAAAGGCCTGTCGGGCGCGGTGGCAGCTGATGGCGGTTATGCCATCCCGCAGGAAATCGACGCCAATATCGACGCGACGTTAAAGGCAATCTCGCCGATCCGCGCCATTGCTAACGTGGTGCGCGTGGGATCGTCTGGTTACCGCAAGTTGGTCACGCAAAACGGCGTTGCATCGGGCTGGGCCGCCGAAGTTGCAGGCCGCCCGGAAACATCTGCGCCGAAATTCAACGAAATAGTGCCGAGTTTTGGTGATCTTTATGCCAATCCGGCGGCGACGCAAACCATGCTGGATGATGCGGCGTTCGACGTTGAAAGCTGGCTGGCAAATGAGATCGCAACTGAATTTGCCAAGGCCGAAGGTACAGCTTTCATCAGCGGCGATGGCGTTGATAAGCCAAAGGGTTTCCTGACCGCGCCGACCGCCGGCACCGCAGATACCGTGCGGCCATTTGGCACATTGCAGTATCTGGCATCGGGCGCTGCGGGTGCATTTGCGGCGACTGGTCCGGAAAACAAGCTGATTGATCTGGTTCATTCGCTGCGCGCACCATATCGTCAAGGCGCGGTCTGGGTTATGAATGCGTCGACGCTGGCCACCATCCGCAAGTTTAAAACCGCCGATGGTGCGTTCATTTGGCAGGCAGGACTTGGCTTGGGTCAGCCCGACACGCTGCTTGGTTATCCGGTGGTCGAGGCCGAAGATATGCCCGATATTGCAGCGAACAGCCTGTCGATTGCGTTCGGAAATTTCAAGGCCGGGTATCTGGTCGCCGAACGCGCCGAAACCAGCATCATCCGCGATCCGTTCACCAACAAGCCTTATGTGCATTTCTATGCCAGCAAGCGCGTTGGCGGTGCGGTTTCCAATTCGGAAGCGATCAAGCTGATGAAGTTCGCGGCGAGTTAAGTTTTAAAGCCCCTCCCCTTTAGGGGAGGGGTTGGGGTGGGGGCTGTCAGCAGGCCGCCACCCTTAGAGCGTGATGCGATTAGATTGCATCGCATCACGCTCTTTATCTATCTGTGGTCGCGTGATTTATTGCGATTAACCGGTGCCCACTTAATCGCATCACGCTCTAAAGGCCCACCCCCGGCCCCTCCCCTGAAGGGGAGGGGGGAAGGACGAAAACATGACTCCATATACATTTCAACGCGGCGAAACGATTTCGCTCGCGCTGGACGCGCTGTCGGGCGATCCCCTGACCGTTGGTGCGATCAGCGCGGCGATGAAGGCGGTGGCTCCCGGGCGGACCAGCATAGCTGGAACCGAACCCGTTGCCGCCGCCTTCGACATTTTCCCGCGCGCCGCTACCGCTGAAATTGCGGCAGGCTGGACTCTGGTCATACCTGCTGCAACGTCCGCAACGCTGCCTGCGGGCAGCTATCTTGCCGATGCCCGTATTGAAATTTCCGGCACCGTGGTGATCAGCGAAACCGTTTCGATACGGATCAAGCCATCGGTGTCGGCATGACATTGCTGCTCAGCTGGCGGTTGCCACCCGCGCCACTGCAACTGCTTTGGCGCGGAGAGAGCCAGGCACTTTCGATACAAGCGGCGGCCAATTCAGGATTGCCGATACCGACAATCATCGGGCCTATCGGGCCGCCCGGCCCGGCATTCGATCTGGACAATGCGGTCATCGACGGCGGCACATTTAACTAAAGGATATTTTATGCCAAGATTACAGATTAAACGCGGCCTCAAAGCCAATCTACCGACTGCTGGTATGTTGGCAGGCGAGCAGCATTTTACCACCGACCGCGGATCGTTGCACGTGGCGACGGGAGCGGCGACGCGCATGGCTGTTGTGCCCGCCATCGATGACTTGACGGCGATTGGTGCTGTCGATGGTGCTGCCGACTTGCTGATTATCCATGATGCGTCCGCCGCAGGACAAAAAGAAATGAAGTTGACGGTCAACGCCCTGCGTGCGGCGATGAACATTCCCGCCAGCGATTTGGACGAAAAAACCGCAATCGTATCCGGCGGCACATCTGGTTATTTGTGGGGAACAGATGGAACCAACGGGGTTATTCGGATGAATGCATCGCTGGCGTGGACCAAGGATGCGGGCAACGCGTTTGTTACCCTCGCGGTTGGCGATGTTGATTGCGGAACATTCTAACCCATGCCATCGTTTAGCCACAAGCGCGGCACGCGGGCGCAGATTGATGCGGCGGCATTGGCGTCGGGGTTGAAAACCGGCGAGGTCTATTTACTTACCGACGAGGCGCGCCTGAGCGTCGGGATCGCCGCCAACGCACATCAAGCGGCGGCGAAGCAATCCGAAATGGCCGCAATATCAGATAGGTTAAATGTTGTAGGCGGTTTTGCCAGCACAAATGTTGCCAGTTTTGTTGCTGGGCAATATTATGATAACAGCCTGCATGCGGGCACACCAACGGCGTTAGCCGGGGCGGCGGGGCAGATTGATCTTGCCCCCTATTTTACCAACAAGGACCTGACCATCGACCGGATTGGTTGCGGCGTATCGGCGGCGGTTGCTGGCGCGTTGTTCAAAATCGTGATTTATAGCAGCAGCACGGCAGGATGGCCCGATGCAAAGCTTTATGAAAGCGCAGACCTAAGCGCGGCAACGGCAACATTTGCCGAGGCGACGTTAAGTTTCACTTTTTTGGGCGGTACGCAATATTGGGTTGGCATAAGAAAATCGTCGACCGCTGCATTCCGGACCGTACCGACATCAAGCACGCCAAGCTTGGGCCTATTGAACAACAACGCAACAATCTATGCGTCAATTCTGCGTCGCACGCTGACTTATACCACCGCTGCGCCCGCAAACTGGGGCTTCGTCAATGCCGACCGCGTCGCCAACGTCACTCCGCCAAGCATCAGGTTCAGGGCGGTTTAGCCGCACAATTTGCCTGTAACAACCACATTTAAAGGGAAATAACTATGCTGAGCCACGATGCGCTCAGCCTCGACAGCGTTATGCTGGACGAGGCGAAAGCCTATTTGCGTCTTGAAAATGACGATGAGGATGCGCCTTTGGGTGCCATCATCCTTGCCGCGATCAGCCATGCCGAAGCATTTACGCGGCAGTTATTGATCCGGCGAGGCGTGCGTGAGACGATTTCCGCGTCACCCGATTGGACCCGGCTTTCGGCGAGCCCGATGACAGCGATAACGCAGGTCACTGGCCTGCCAGCGGACGGCGCGAGTTTCGTTTTGCCGGCTGCAAACTACATCACGGACATCGACAATAATGGCGATGGTCATATCCGGATTACCCATGCCGGTGCAGCTGGCCGAGCAGAAATAACCTATATGGCTGGAACAGCAGCCAATTGGGCAGAGCTTCCTGAAACGCTCCGCCTTGGCATATTGCGTCTGGCGGGACATTTGCATTTGCACCGCGATGCCGGTGATGATGCCGGGCCGCCCGCTGCGGTTGCCGCATTGCTGCGTCCTTGGCGCAGGATGATCTTATCGTGAGCGGGGAGTTAGCAGGTACGCTGCGCGAGCGCGTCATAATCGAACAGCGCACGGTGCAACGCGATAATCTGGGCGGGGCAAAGGCGCAATTCGCTTATGGCGGCGAAGCTTGGGCGGCATTGTCCCCCTTGGTTTCCGCCGATCTGACGCTGGCCGAAGCGCTTAGTGCGATGCCGCGCTGGCACGTTACCATGCGTAAACGCGAAGGTGTTGATTTGCGCACCCGTTTAACATGGCGGGGAAAGTATCTGGCAGTGCGCAGCGTGGTTAGCGATCCGCGTGAGCCAGCCTACATGGTGTTAGCTTGCGAGGAGCTGCGATGAAATTGGCGCAAACCGAAGCGCGCGGAGACGAGATTGGCCGCCGCGCCGCCGCACAAGTGACAGAACGGATCATGCGGCGTGCCAATGTTCCACCCGACGTTGCGATCACAAACCTGGATGGCGGCATTGCGATCACTGGCCGACATCTGCGTAGCCGATGGATCAACGACCCTGCATTAAGGAGTTTCGCCCATGACTGATGCCGTGCAAGTCGTCCAAGCTGCCGCAATCGCCGCGCTTGAATCCCATCCCGTGCTCTTGCAAAGTCTGAGCGGTGTTTATGATGGGCCGCCCGTGCGGGCCGCCTTTCCCTATATTTCGGTATCGGGCGGGCTGTCATCGGATTGGAGCACGAAGACCGCGGTCGGGCGCGAAATCCGTTTGGCACTCAACATCTGGGATGATGGCGAAGAACCGGCCAGACTGCATAATTTAATGAGCCATGCCGAAGAAGCGATTGCCGCCATTGCCCGCGATTTGCCGGGCTGGCGCGTGGCCAGCAACGTCTTTCTACGTTCCCTTGTTGCCCGCGATGCTGCGGGGCCTTGGGCGGGGCTGGTGGAACACCGGATCAGAATTCTCTCTCAATAAAGGAACCCAAAATGCCAGCAGAAAAAGGAAGCGCCTTCTTGTTGAAGGTCGGCGACGGCGCAGCGACGCCCGTTTACAGCACCGTTGCGGGGCTACGCACAACGCAATTGTCGATCAACGGTGACGCGGTGGTCATCACCAATAAGGGATCAGGCGGTTGGCGCGATTTGTTATCTGGTGCGGGTGTTCGTTCGGTATCGGTTTCGGGTGCCGGAGTATTTACTGGCAGCGCATCGGAAACCCGGATCAAGAACAACGCCTTGTCGGGTCAGATCGACGATTATGAACTCAGTTTTGAAAGCGGCGACCGGATGCAAGGTAAATTCCTGGTTGCCCGGCTGGACTATGCTGGCGATTTTAACGGCGAGCGATCGTACACGATGGCGCTGGAAAGTTCGGGCGCGGTGGTATCGCTATGACTGTGAACGCTGCGCGCGGCGAGGCGATGGTTGCCGGTTGCAAATTGCGACCCAGCTTTGCCGCTCTGGTCGCTGCCGAAGAAGAACTGGGCGCGTTGTTTGCGCTCGTTGAACGCGCCGCATCGGGGCAATTAAAGCTTGCTGAAATGGTCGCGCTGTTTTGGCACTGCCGTTCGGACCAGAATGAAATTTCACGTCAGGACTTCGCCGAAGCAGTTGCAGCGGCAGGCTTGGCAGCGGCGACGCCTGCGCTGAAAACACTATTGGGTCAGATATTGGCGGGGCGATGATGTTTACCGATGCCGCGTTTAAATTGTGCGGCCAATCGGCGATGCTGTTTGGATGGCGGCCAGAAGAATTTTGGTCGGCTACCCCGGCAGAACTGGAATGCGTGCTCACCGCTTTGATCCCCCAATGCGGCTCGCCGCCAGACAGCCTGGCAATTCAAAATATGATGGAGCAATTTCCCGATGGATGAAGAAATCGAACGTCTAGTGGTGTCTGTGCGCGCCGACACGCGCGGCTTTGCCGCTGATATTGGTGCGATGCGGGCGGAACTGGACGGGCCTTTTGCCGCTGGATTGGAACGCGCCGGCAACGCATTGGAACGCAGCCTTGGCCGCGCCATCCAAACCGGAAAATTCGGCTTTGATGACCTGCGCCGGGTTGCTCTGTCGGTGCTGTCAGAGATTGCCGCAGCATCGATCCGTTCGGGGTTGGAGAGCCTTGCGGGCGGCGGCAGCGGCGGCGGGGGAGGCGGCGTTGGCGGATTGCTGTCGTCCATTACAACTATTCTGGGTAGTGTGTTCGGCGCGCCGGGCCGCGCCACCGGCGGCCCGGTTTCGCCCGGACGGCCATATACTGTAGGTGAAAACGGTCCTGAATTGTTCGTACCGACCAGCAGCGGCCGGATCGAAACGGGCGGCTTCGGGCGCTCTCAATCATCGCTTAATATGACCATCAACGTTTCCGACAATGGCAGCGGTAGCGCGCCCGACGCACTGCAAAGATCATCGCGCCAAGTGGCCCGTGCCGTTCGTCAGGCGCTGATCCGGGCGGGGGATTAATCCATTGGCATATTGGCTCTGTGACCGGCGGGGTGCGCAAGAAAGCACACCCGTAATGCGGTTCGATCCGCGTTTTTGGACAGTGAACTTTCCGCGCCCGATGATGGCATCGGTGGTCACTACTGGCCCGGAATCGCTGCGCGTGGATGCGGTCTTTTACAATGCGGATGAACTCGCCGGTTTGATATGGGACAGCGAGGATACGATCGATCATCCATTACTGGCTTATGAAACCAATCGCGATTACCGGCGATTGACGCTGTCGTTTCGGTGGCAGTCGAACGGCATTATGCCGCTTGATGCAATCAACGGCCCAACACTAACGATTGTGGGCCGGGATGCTGCCGGGCAACCAAAAAGCTGGTACGTCCGGCTATGGAATTACGCCATCGGGACACCCGAAGATGCGCGCATAACGCTGAAATTCAGCGAGCTTTCTGGCGGGTTCGTGTTGCCGGATGAAGCCGATCCTGTCTTCGCCGGTGATATCGACCAGATGTTTATTTCGATTGTTCCGCCAGCGTATACAGCCTCCACCGGAGTTTTTTCCCAGCCCGCAAATGGATGGGTGCAGTTGAACGAAATCCGTTGCGACGGCGCAGGTATCATGCTCGACACCGGCGATGTGATGTTGCCCGCGCACCGATTAAAAATGGCGACCGGATTTGATGATGCCTACAACCAGACACCGGCACGCTTGCTTCGGCAAATTCTGGCATTGGGGTATCGCGGCACGATAAACCACTATGTTGGCATGAGCCATTATTTCAGACTCGAACCGCTGGGCGGAAATCATTATGTCAGTCAAAATGGCGGCGTTTTAAATGAACCATGCAGGCGCTGGCATGCCAGCCTTGCGAACGAAGCCAAAGCGTTCGATTTCACATTGATTTTCTCACTGTCGTATGAACTTTTTGACGCACATTGTTGGAACGATTGGAAACAGCGGGCCGAAAATGGCGACGCTGCGCTAACCGGTTGGGCCCCGCCATCAACGCTTTTGTCCCCCGCACATTCTGGCGCAATGGGATATTTGCAAGCGGTGGCGCGGTCATTTGTTTTCGTTCTGAAAGAGGCCGGGTTGCCCGTTAAATTCCAGATTGGGGAGCCATGGTGGTGGATCATGCCGGATGGCCGGATCTGCCTATACGATGCGGCGGCATCAACAGCATTTGGCGCTTTCAATACATCCATCCCGCAGATCGCCGGACCAAAGAGCGCGGCACAAATCACCATGCTGGACATGGCAGGCGCGATCTTGGCGGCATCCACTTCGGCTTTGGCAGCGGCAGCAATTGATGAAGCAGGCGCAAGCGGCGCAGAGACCCATCTTTTGGTATATCTGCCAACGGTGCTTGACCCGTTAGCGCCTGAAGCGAAGCGGGCAAATGTTCCTGTGGGCTGGGCGGCTCCGGCGTTCGATGTGCTGCAGTTGGAGGATTATGACTGGGTCACGACCGGCAATCACGGCGCAACCCAGCGCGGTGTACCGTTGATGACCGCAAGGTTGGGCTATCCGATAACCCAGCAGCATTACTTCGCCGGATTTGTGCTGCGCCCGGAAGAGAGTTTCCAGTGGCGCGATATCGAATATTCCGTTCAGCAGAGCCAAAAGCGGGGCACAGCACAGACCTATGTTTGGGCGCTGCCGCAAATCGCACGTGACGGATTTACCCATTTTGAAATCGGTGATGAAGAGGAGCAAGACGTGCAGTCCTTTGACGACATATTATTTCCAATAGAGATCGGGCGGTCAGCAAGCGCCACAGCCGAATTTTCAACAAACGTTGTAACGACGTTGTCGGGGCACGAACGGCGCAATAGCGCATGGGCCGATGCGCGATTAAGCTATGATGTTGCACCAGGCATTTGTTCAGACGACGAGCTTGGAGTTTTGGTGGCATTTTTTCGCGCAAGACGCGGACCCGCAGTTGGTTTCCGGTTGCGCGATCCTTTCGACAATAGTTCCAACGGAATGACCAAACTGCCGTTGGCAAGCGACCAACCATTGGGTGTCGGTGACGGCCTGAACACTCTATTCCAGTTGACCAAAAGCTATGGCGCGGCGGATTTTGCGCAACTCCGTTTGATCACGCGGCCAGTTGAAACAAGCATACTGATCGCCGTTGATGGTCAAATCTCGCAAGCATGGACATTATCCGGCGGCGGCAAAATCGCCTTTAATGTGGCACCGCCGCCGGGGGCGATCATTACCGCAGGCTTCCTGTTTGATGTCCCCGTTCGCTTCGCCGACGACCGAATTGAGATTAGCCGTTTTTCGAATGAGGCAGGCGAAATGCCCTCGGTTCCATTGATCGAAATCAGGGAGCCGGCATGACCGAGGCTTGGCTCATCGGCCCGGTGACGACCAGCGCCTATGGCTGGCGATTGGAACGGCGCGACGGTATAACGCTCGGTTTCACATCGCATGACCATGATGTTCTAATTGGCGGGCTTAATTACCGTTCAAGCCCCGGCATGCAGCCGACATCGATTACGCAAAGTATCGGTATCGAAGCAGATGGACTGGAAGTTTCCGGCGCGATAAACGCATCGGCAATTCGCGAAGATGATCTCAAAGCAGGCCGCTGGGACAACGCACGGCTTACCATATTCCTGTTCGATTGGACCGCTCCGCAGGCCGAAATTCGCGTTCTGGCCGAGGGTGAATGGGGTGAAGTGAGCTTTTCAGATATTGGCTTCGAAACCGAATTGCGGGGTTTGGGCGCGTTTCTTGATGCACCGGTTGTTCCGCAAACTTCCCCCGGTTGCCGGGCAAGTTTCTGCGGCAATGCCTGCGGTTTGAATGCACAAAGGTATCAACATCTCGTGCGGATAAATTTGATGAACGGCGACAGTTTTGGCTTTGATAGTCCACAAGTCATCGGCGGCGCGAATGCGTTTGCTTATGGCAGCTTGCGCTGGATAGGCGGTGCAAATAACGGCTTGATCAGCCAGATATTGAGCAGCGATTTCGGGACGTTTGTCTTGGCGAACAAACCGGAATTTGCAGTCGATTTGGGCAATCAAGTGCTGATAACAGAAGGCTGTGATAAAACCATTGCCACGTGTTCAACGCGGTTTAGCAACGCGATCAATTTTCGCGGCGAGCCATTCTTGCCCGGCAATGATCTGCTGACGCGCTATCCAGGGGCAAGTTGATGGCGGAACAGCGCGGCGAACGGACCGCGCGGCGGGCAATGGAGCAGATCGGCGTGGCTTTTCGTCTGCATGCGATGCTTCCCGGCGATGCTTTGGATTGTGTCGGTTTGGTTGTGCATGCTGCCGAACTTTCCGGTGACTTTCACTATCAACTGCGCGGGGATTTCGAGGATAGGATTTGCCGTTTTTTGCTAGGCTTGGGCTTTTTGAGGGCGGGTGAAGGCCTCGAAGCGGCGCCGGGCGATATCGTGCTTGCACTCACCGCACCCCGGCAGCAGCATCTGATGATTTGTGTCCCCGGCGGATATGTCCATGCGCATGCAGGACTGGGCCAGATCGTGATGATGCCCGCGCCTTCGCCGTGGCCGATTGCTTGCATCTGGCGGGACAGGAGATAACAATATGGCAACTATAATTTTGGGCGCGGTGGGCCGGCATTTTGGCGGGCCCATCGGCGGAATGATCGGATCGGTCATCGGGCAAGCGGTTGATAATAGCATTTTCGGAGGGAAAGGTACTGAAGGCCCCAGACTGAAAGAACTTGGTGTCCAAACGTCTGGCTATGGCAATACGTTACCCGCAGTATTTGGTGCTGTTCGGATTGCTGGTAGTGTATTTTGGGCTACGGACCTAATCGAGCGCAAGTCGAAAAGCGGTGGCGGCAAAGGGCGTCCTTCGACTGTGCAATATTCCTATTCCGCAAGCTTTGCCGTCGCACTGTCCAGCCGTCCCGTCGGCCGCGTTGGCCGAATTTGGGCAGATGGCAATTTGCTTCGCGGCAATGCTGGCGATTTCAAAACGCCAACGGAATTCAGATTTTATCACGGCGAAGGCGATCAAATTCTGGATCCGTTGATCGCGGCCGCCGAAGGATCGGCCAGATGTCCGGCGTTCAGAGGCATCTGTTACGCGGTGTTTGAAGACTTGCAACTTGCCGATTTTGGCAACCGCATACCATCGCTCACTTTTGAATTGTTTGAACGGGAAACTGCGGTGCCGGTCGCCGAAGTCGCATCGATATTGTCGGGCGGGCGGATACAAAGCGATAGCAATGAAACCCTTGCGGGCTATGCCATGGAGGGCGGCGATGGCCGCGCTGCACTTTCACCCTTACTGAGCAACATGCCACTCATCTTGCGTCCACAAGGAAAGCAATTGGGTCTGCACGACTGGTGGTCAAATTCACTTGATACATCGGCAATAGAAATTGCCGTCAGGTCAAATCGCACAGTGTTGGAACGGCCCGAGTACCGCCGCACGCCTTCGGGCAAGCTGCCCGGTGCGTCTGGCGTTAAGGCATTACGAACCCGTGCGAGATTTCCAGACAGGGGTGCAACGAAGCGAACGCTCCGATGCGGGCCGCGTCGCCGCGCAGATTGATTTTCCGGTATCACTGGATGCCAACGCTGCACGCAGGTTGGCTGATTTGCAGTTGTTACAAATTCACAAATTCCGGGACCAATGGACCGGCTATGCCGCATTTGGCAGTGACATGCCAAATGCGGGCGACTGGATTGCAGACCCTGGCGGCGATGGCCGCTGGCAAATTGTGGAAATAGAGCATCTTTCCGGAGCATCCCGGATTTCGGCGCGCCGCTCCATCGAAGCGGACCCAGCGCGATCTTATCTGGCAGATGCCGGACGCAGCCTGCCGTCTCCCGATTTGCTTGCTGGAACGACAAATTTGGTTTTGATGGATTTGCCAGCGTTGGAATTAACCGATCCGGGTAAACCGATCATTGCAATTGCCGCCGCCGGAAGCTCAGCCGCGTGGCGCAGTGCGGCTCTCTCTTTGCAAACGGACACGGGTCTTTTGGAAATTGGAACGACAGCGGCGCCAGCGATCATGGGTCATGTGACCGATATTCTACCCACCCATTCGGCCCATTTTCTAGATCTGCACAATCGAATAGAAGTTCAGTTGTTGCACCACGGCTTTGAAATACCCGCAGGTAATGGGAGTCCTCTGCACACGGGTGCCAGCCTGTGTTGGATCGGCGGTGAATTGATCCGGATCGGACGAGCGGAATTTCTTGGCGGCAATCGGTACAAATTGAGCGCGCTTCAGCGCGGCTGTTTTGGCACCGAAAACCAGATATCCGAACATCTGGCCGGTGAAAAGTTGGTAGTACTGGATGGCGATAGCCTGCGGATTTTGGATGGCGTAAGTGCAACTCTTGGCGCATCTTTAGTAATCGAGGCACTCGGCATTGCCGATGTTACTCCTGCGGTGGCAAGCATTACAGTGCAAGGTCATGCAATCCGCCCGCTGATGCCGGTACATGGCAAATCGGAATTGCTTGAAAATGGAGACTTGCTCATCCGGTGGATACGCCGCGCGCGGGTTGACCCGGGCTGGCATGACTATGTCGATGTTCCGGAATTAGATGGCGAAGGTCTGTATAGTTTGGTCATCACCAGCGGCAATCAACCATTATTAGCCGTCAACAAAACCCAATCCGAATATTTGATCACAGCGGCGCAATTGGCTGCGTGGGACATATTGCCACCTGACCAGCTGACTTTCGAAGTGAGGCAAGTCGGTCGTTACAATCAATCCTTGCCGTTATTTTTTCACTTCAATCATCCCGCATAAACCCCAAATCGAAGAGATTTTCCTATGTCAGAAATCCAAAGCCCCCGCCATCACCTGCCGTTCCTTGCAGTAGGCCAGGCGCAAAAAGAAATTACCCATAACGAAGCGCTTTTGTTGACCGACGCCCTACTGTTTGCATCGGTAGAATCAGAGCTTTCGGTCCCGCCAACACTTGCTGCCGAAACAAATACGGGGAAATGCTGGCTGATTGGAGCCGGTGCGACCGGCATTTGGCTATCAAAAGTGGGGCAAGTTGCGGTATGGACGGGGGGAAGCTGGCGTTATTTGTTGCCCATTGACGGAATGTGCATCTGGAATAATGCAAACAGCACCCGGATTTTCAGACGCGACGGAGCATGGTTTACATCTGCAGCAATTCCCGATCCAACGGGCGGCAGCTTCATCGATATTGAGGTACGTGCAGCGGTTGCCGCGATTCTCCAACTCTCTGCGTCAAAACGGCAACTTGACGCCGTAGTTTACCAATTACTCCGCCAACGAACGCTGAATTTTTTACAAAAAGGCAAAAATGGAGACATTTTGGCAACAGTAGGGGATAAACTGGGGTTGCATCGAATTATTACATTCGGTAGGAAGTCTTTCTCGAATTTATTCCTAATATATAAGAAGGGGAAAGTTGATGCGTAAGCTTGCTATAGTTCTGGCACTCGCTTCCACGGCACTGGCATCACCGGCGTTAGCTCGTGATGATCAGTGGTACGTTGGAGTCGATGGCGGTGCAATGATCGTCGAAGATTTGAAGTTGGATGTGGGTGCTGTCAATGACGGCATTAACATCGACACACGGACTGGCTATGATTTTGGCGGTCTCGTTGGTTATGACTTCGGCGGTTTCCGTTTGGAATCAGAAGTGTCTTACAAACAGGCTGATACCAAAAGGCGTCAGAACCACTGGCACTTTCATCGGCGGCGGAGGACATTACCAGCTACTGGTACATTTTTGCGTCGGCTGGCGACCTGAGTGCTTTGTCATTCATGTTGAACGGGTTGTTGGACTTCGGTGATGATGACGGCATTCAAGGTTTTGTTGGTGCGGGTGCAGGTGTTGCTCGCGTTAAGCTCAGCAACAGCATCGACCAGTCAGTTGGTAACTGGGTCAATGATTCAGACACTGGTTTTGCTTGGCAAGCCCTTGCAGGTGTTCGCGCTCCATCAGCGACAACTGGGACGTTGGCTTGAAGTATCGCTATTTCAATGCCGGCAAGGTCAATTTGGTTGATAACATCGGCCGCAGTATCAAGACAGATATGCGTTCGCATTCGCTGCTTGGCAGCTTGATCTATAACTTTGGTGGTGAACCTGCGCCGGTGCCAATTGCACCGCCTCCTCCACCTCCGGTAGTAATTGCTCCACCACCACCGCCACCACCGCCACCACCTGCAATCGTATGCAACACCGGCCCCTATATCGTATTTTTCGATTGGGATAAGTCGAACTTGCGTCCGGATGCGGCTTCGGTGTTGGATAACGCGGTTGCTCAATATGCAAATTGCGGAAATACCAAGGTTATGCTTGCTGGTCACGCTGACCGTTCCGGCACAACCACATACAACGTTGGTTTGTCAGAACGTCGTAACATGACCGTTCGCGGATACCTTGAATCTAAGGGCGTTTCTGGCGGCGCAATTGCATCACAAGCGTTCGGTGAAACTGCACCCCGCGTGCAAACTGCCGATGGCGAGCGTGAACCGCAAAACCGTCGTGTGGAAGTTAGCTATGGTCCTGGTTCAGGCAACTAAAGCAAACGAAAATACGCTAGAAAATGGGGCTGGTCGAAAGACCGGCCCTTTTTTTGTTGTGTTGCGCCGGGCTAATGAATTTGGATCAGAGCTTGTTCTTCCTAATGCGCCAACCCACTCCTCTACCCGGCGGCTCAACCAGTATATGTAATGGAAGGCTAGGGGGCGCGCGAGTGTGCAGGTGCCGTCACCGATTCTGTGTAATTGAAACAGCGCCTACGCAACTGAGAACAGATCGGCGTTTTCCATGCCGCCAGCTGCGACGAGCAATCTATCTTCCAGCGTCTTGAGCTTTGCTTTGTTTTCAATCTTGCCGCCAAACAGGTCGGTCACATAAAAAGTGTCGACCGCCCGTTCGCCATAAGTCGCGATATGGGCGCTGTGCAAAGTGACTTTCGACTGGAAAAGCGCCAGCGCCAAATTGTAAAGCAATGCCGGACGATCACGGGCATTTACTTCAATCACGGTGAATCTGTTGGATGCGCTGCTGTCCACCATGACTGCGGGAGCAATGTTGAATGCCTCGGCCCGGCGCAACGCGACGGGTTTATCATTCAAACTGCCAGCATGCCTTCCTCTGTTTTCCAATGTATCGGTGATCGATTGCTTGAGCCGCTCAATCTGCGACGGTTCGCGAAATGGTTTGCCAACCGGGTCTTGCACAAGGAAATTGTCCAGCGCCATTCCATCGGAACTCGTATGAATGCGGGCGTCGATGATATTGCCGCCAGCCAAATGAATGGCACCGGCGATGCGGTAAAAAAGACCGGCATGGTCCGCTGCATACACCGTTATCAACGTTGCGCCGCGTTCCGGATAATAGCAGGCATCAATCGCAAGATCAGCGCCTTCGTTTGCAATCAACAACTTTGCGTTGCGGACAATGATGTCGTGCGGCTCTGCAATCCAATAAGGCGCCGGCATTCGTTTCGCCAATTTTGCAAACACGGCGCTTGAAAGCTGGAGCTCGTTACTGAGTGCCTCTTTCTTGGCGACGATACGCTCATCGCGGCCGCGCTGCTTATGGCCCAGACGTAACACTTCTTCGGTGGCTTCAAACAGATCGCTCAGCAACTGACGCTTCCAACTGTTCCATACGCCGGGCCCAACCGCGCGAATGTCGACAACCGTCAAAACCAGCAATAACCGAAGTCGTTCCGGAGATTTCACGATATGGGCGAAATCCATTATCGTTTTGAAGTCGGAAAGATCGCGCTTAAATGCGGTCGCGGACATTAACAGATGATTTTGAACCAGCCATGAAACCGTTTCTGTCTCGGCTGCGGTTAAGCCCAATCTCGGGCACAGTTTGAGTGCTATTTCGGCGCCAATAACGCTGTGGTCACCGCCCCGACCTTTTGCGATGTCGTGCAGCAATGTGGCAAGAAACAGGGTCCTGCGCCCGATCACTTTGCGCATAATCGCAGTCGACAGCGGATGGTCTTCCTTTAAGTCACCTTTTTCGATTTCGGCCAACAGACCGATCGCACGAATGGTGTGCTCATCCACTGTATAATGATGGTACATGTCGAACTGCATTTGAGCGACAACGCGTTGAAAGTCAGGAACAACACGGCCAAAGACGGTGGACTCGTTCATCCAGCGCAAAACCGTTTCCGGGTCACGGTTCGATGTGAGTATATCCAAGAACATTTCATTAATGCGCGGCTCATTACGCATTACATTGTCGATTAGCTTGCTGTCACGTTGGGCTGCACGCATCGCCATGGGGTGCAATTCCAACTCAAATTTGTCGGCCAAGTGGAACATTTCGACCAAACGTGTTGGATCTTGTTGAAAGAAATCTTCCGACGGCAATGCCAACCGGCCGCGATCCAGCTTAAATCCGTTCAACTTGCGCGGGCGCCGGGTGATAGATGGAAAAAACCGGCTACCCTTTTTTGCCAAGGTGTCGTCGAGGTGCGCCAGAAAAAGCCCGGTCAGATCGCCGACCGTCTTCGCATTCAAAAAATAGAATTGCATGAATCGCTCGACGGCGGATTGACCAAGCCGGTCGGCAAATTGCATACGTTCCGCGACCTCCCTTTGCAAATCAAACGTCAGCCGGTCTTCGGCGCGGCCTGTAATGTCGTGCATATGGCACCGCACCGCCCATAGAAAATTTTCGGCTTTCCGAAATCGGCTGTATTCCTGCTTGGTTAACAGCCCAACGCCGACAAGCTCGGATGCTGTCCGGACACGATGCATGTATTTCCCGATCCAGTACAAGGTATGCAAATCGCGAAGACCGCCTTTGCCATCCTTGATGTTCGGTTCGACAACATAACGGCTGTCGCCCATCCGCTTGTGCCTGATTTCCCGTTCAGCCATCTTTAAACGAATGAACTCGGGAGCAGTCTTGTTGGCGACTTCTGCCCAAAATCTTGCCGATGCTATCTGATAAATATCTTGATCGCCCCAGACGAACCGGCTTTCCAGCAATGCCGTTCTAATCGTGGAGTCTTCGAGCGCCATCTTGACCGTTTCATCGAGTGAACGGCTGGATTGTCCAATCTTGAGATTCAGATCCCACAAGAAATACAGCATGGATTCAATAACCTGTTCGGTCCATGCAGTACGCTTATAGGGTGTGATGAACGCGATATCGACATCGCTGTGTGGTGCCATCTCGCCGCGGCCATATCCGCCCACCGCCAAAATCGCCATCCGTTCAGAAGCAGAGCGATTGCCGGCCGGGTAAAGCCGGGTCGTCACATGATCGTAGATTAGCCTGACCAGTTGATCGACCAGAAATGCTTGTTCGGCAGCGGCCTGATGGCCCCTTGACGGATCTCGCTTCAACCGGCCTGAAATTTCCAGACGGCCATCGGCTAACGCAGTTTGTAACAACGATATGATTTTTGGCCGATGCTGCGCGGCATCGTTTTCAAGAACAATATTATCTATAGCCTCCGCCATCGCACTGCGATCTACGATTGCGCGTTGTTTGACTATTTTTTCCAAACCATATGCCATCAATGATCAATAGTCTGCGGCCATTAACTTTGCAAAGGGTCAAGCAGACGCCAACGACCTTTCATTATATTCCTTGCGCAATGTTACCCGATCAATTTTCTGCGTTCCCAATCTTGGCAGAGCTTCCACGGAGAGCCACAGATGGGCCGGCACTTTAAAAGCGGCAATCCGTTCCGATATAAACGCTTTCAATGCGTCCGGTGCGACAGACATGCCTTCTTTGCAATGATAGACAAGGCCGGGCACTTCGCCGTAACGGTCATCGGCAATCCCGAACACAGAAAGTTCGGCGACCGCCTCATGTTCATACGCCGCTGCCTCGACTTCTGGGCAACTGATATTTTCGCCGCCGCGAATGATGATGTCTTTCTTTCGGTCAACGATATACAGATATCCCTCTGGATCGAGATAGCCGATATCCCCCGTGCGGAACCAGCCGTCTTTGGTAAAGGCGGCTTCTGTCGCCGCTTCATTGTTCCAATAGCCGCTAAAATTGGCGATGGTTCGGATGCACACTTCGCCGCGTTCACCTTGCGCCAAAATATTGCCATCATCGTCGAGCATCTGGACATCGACCAGCGGCTTGGTGGCGGGGCCAGTGCTTTGCGGTTTTGCGAGATAGTTCTCGGTAAAGTTTCCACATCCCACACCATTGGTTTCGGTCAGGCCATAGCCAAGCAACGGAAAGGCATGATTCATTTCTTTGCGTATTTTTTTAACATGTTCAACGGGGCGCGGCGCGCCGCCTGCAGCAAACGCAGTGCAGCTGGTCAAATCATAATTATGGCGGTTGGGATGTGTCGCAATCTCGATGCTCATCAACGGAACGCCGACGAAATATGTGATCTTCTCTTTCTCTATCAGCCGCATCGCCTCTTCGGCATCCCATTTTGGCATCAACACCAACTTGCGGCCGATGGCAAAACTTTGCAAAATCAGCGGAACCGAAGCGGTGACATGGAACATTGGCACATTGACCAGCGCGGATGGTTGAGCGGGCAGGCTTGCACCGGCAGAGCTTAGAATCTCAAAAAAGACGAGCGATTGCCCGACATAGCTCATTGTTCCCTGCACAACGGCACGGTGATCGGAATAGGCACCTTTGGATTGCCCGGTTGAACCAGAGGTATAAAGAATGGTTGCATTATCGAGCGGGTCAATAGCCGGCATCGCTGTATCGATGCCGCCGCCTTTTGCAAGCAGCGCAGCCAGACCAGTCAGCGGCGGACAATCATGTTCGAACAAGATGATTTCGGCGTTGCCAATATCCTGACCGTCAAGCCGCGCCGCGCGCTGTACATCGGCAAGAACTATGCGGCAATCGACCATGCGTATGCCGTCGGCCAATTCGCCGCCAGTCCACCACCCGTTCAGCAGCGTCGAAACGCCCCCTGCCAATATAATTGCCATATTGGCAATCAGCCAGTTCGCTGAATTTCGGGCGGCGATACCAACGCGGTCGCCTTTCTTGAGTCCGTGACCTTGGACCAAGCCGCCAGCAATGGTTCGCGCAGCCGCGTAGCATTCGCCAAAGGTATAACGGGCGTCGCCATCGACAACAAATTCCTTGTCGGCATGGACCGCGCAAAAATACGTATAAAAATCGGCAAGATTGGCGGGCGCGTTGGTAAACATTGGCATTTTAACGCCATATTTCTCGACCTGTGTGACTGACAATGGCCCGTTATCGCTCATTAGTTTTTGAACCGTAGCGTCAATTGCCAAATCTAATTCCGTGCGCATCCCGAATCTCTCCTTTGGGGTTTGTCCCTCTTCTATTTACCTCTATAGCAATGTCAAAGTTATCGGGGAACATTATCTTGTTTTTAGCATTCTTGGCCGAGGCCACACAATATATCCGCTTCACAGATTTGGGACTTCACCCGGTCGCACTTGATTTGAAGTATTTTCAAATCCGGTGGTATTCGCTCAGTTATTTGGCGATGATTTTGCTGGGCTATTGGTATCTGGTCAAATTGATCAAGATCCCGGGCGCGCCGATGTCACGGGAACATGCCGATGACTTGATAATGTACATCACGCTGGGTGTGATTTTGGGCGGACGGTTTGGCTATATCCTGTTTTATGATCAAAGCTTACTGGCATTGAACAAATTCTACCGCGTTTGGGAGGGGGGCATGTCCCTACATGGCGGCGCGCTTGGCGTGCTGTTCGCGCTTTGGTTGTTTGTGCGGAAATATAAGCTCTCCTATTTGCGGGTATGCGATTACATTGCCTGCTGCACACCATTTGGACTGGTGCTCGTCAGGCTGGCAAATTTTGTCAATGGCGAGCTGTACGGCAAAGAAACCGATGTGCCGTGGGCAATGATTTTCCCCGGCGGCGGCGAGGGCGCACGCCATCCCAGCCAACTATATGAGGCCGGGTTGGAAGGTCTGGTCATGGCGGCGGTTCTGTGGCCATTATTCTGGAAAACCGATGCGCGGTATAAACCGGGGTTGTTGTGGGGACTGGGCCTGATTATTTACGGCAGCGCCCGTTTTGCCATGGAATTTTTCCGCGCTCCCGATGAACAATTGCAATGGCTCGTTGAACAAACCGGCATGAGCATGGGGCAATGGCTCAGCACGCCAATGATCCTTTTGGGTCTGTACTTGGCGGCGACCGCAAAAGGCAGGCGTCAGCGCGTTGAACCAGTGATGGGCAGCAACAGTGTTGCCTGAAAACAATCCGCTCGCGTTGATGTTGGCGCGGCAGATTGAGGGGTCGGGACCAATCAGCGTGGCCGAATATATGCGCTCGGCGAATGACGAATATTACCGGGCGGCAGATCCTTTGGGCTTGGACGGCGATTTTATCACAGCGCCGGAAATCAGCCAGATGTTCGGCGAACTGGTCGGGCTTTGGCTGGCCGATTTATGGATGCGAGCAAATCGGCCTGCCACTTGCAAATATGTTGAGCTGGGACCGGGGCGAGGGACCTTGGCTGCCGACGCATTAAGGGCGATGGCGCGTTTCGATTTTGATCCGGCGGCTTATTTTGTGGAAACCAGCGAAGTGCTGCGCGCCAAGCAGTTGACATCGGTTCCCACCGCGACAGTGATCGGCAAAGTCGAAGAATTGCCAAATGATGGACCATTGTTGATTGTTGCCAATGAATTTTTCGATGCCCTGCCGATCAAGCAACTGATTTCAACACATGCCGGATGGCGGGAGCTATTGATTGCCCGCGGTCCCGGCGGAACATTTGTCACTGTGCCCGGCACCCACAATATGGATCATATCGTGCCGCCGGAAATTCGCGGTGCGCCGGCCAACAGCTTCTATGAAACCGCACCAGAGGCCAGCAGGATCATCTTTGAATTGATGACGCGGTTGCAAAAACAGGGCGGCGCATTGCTGGTGATTGACTATGGCTATGCCGAACCGGGAATGGGCAGCACATTGCAGGCGGTGAAGGGCCATGAATTTGCCGACCCGTTCGAAAATCCGGGACAAAATGATCTAACCGCGCACGTCAACTTTGCTGAAATGGCCAATCTTGCGGCGATGCGAGACATGCGCGTCAGCGGCCCTGCAAACCAAGGCGATTGGCTGGCGGCGCTGGGCATCAATCAACGTGCGGCAAGCATCGCAGCGCAGTCACCAGAACGAGCGGACGAGATCAATACCGCGCGCGACCGGCTGGTGGATGAAGCACAAATGGGGGCGTTGTTCAAAGTGCTGGCAATCAGTTCACCAGACTGGCCGGTGCCTGAGGGTTTTGCTGCCTTTTAATTTCTCCCCGTTAAGGGGTGGTGGCGCGCACGCAGTGCGTGACGGAGGAGTGACACGCTAGAACGCGATGAGATGTATAACTTGAGCCTGTCGAAGTACGCCTCGCCGTGAAGCGCCCTTCGACAGGCTCAGGGCTGCGGTCAAGTAGCAACCTTATGTCATCACTATCCAACGATAGGGCATCACCCCACCCTTCGCTGCGCGAACGGTCCCCCTCCACTCATAGGGGAGGAATTTAGCAGGGCGGCACGGTCCCGCTTAAGGATTTGCCGCAATCCAATCAGAAACCTCGGCTGCAACTTTGTTGGCCGCCTTGTTGAGTGCGATGCTGGCCGGCCCCGGCTCGACCGAGGTGATTGATTCCCGCGCCTCAAATCGCCGCTTGTTTAGTGGCTTGCCGCGAACAACCTGCACGGCATCATAAACGACGATTGCCTGATTACTGCGCGCGTCAATTCCAAATTCAGCCAAGCTTCCCGACAAATAACTTCCAGCCTTTCCGCCTGCCTCAACCTCGCTCAATATCATTTTGTTGGTTTTGGCGGAGAGCGTTTCGATCAGCAGCAATTGCATCAAGCGCGATGGCTTGTCCGCCCAAAATGCGTCTTTGAGATAAGCGATGCTGCCGTCATTGATTTGCACGGGGACGCGGTTGGTGTCGAGCTTTCTGGGGCTGTCGGGCAACAGCACGATCATCCCGTCGGCGGCATTGCCTGATTTTACGGCGCCATCTGGAATTTTTGCTTCGGCGGTAATCACCAGTAACGCAGGCGGTGCCTTTGCGCCAAAGCTCACACATGCAGACACCATCATGGCTGCGGCGGGCAGCACCAGCATTCTGCAGGTCGTGATAAGTGCACGGTGTGGGGTATCATTTTTTTTCATCATCTGTTCTTCTTCGCATCATAATCGGGAAGTGCAGGTGCGCTCAGTGCGCCGCCAATTCCGTTTTGATCGACCCGGTCAGTCACCGATTTCAATGAACCGGAAAGTTGACGCAAATCGCGCGCCAGTTGGTTAAATTCGGGCAGGGTTTGGGTGTTCAACGTATTGATCGCGGGGTTAGTTTCCTTCAGCGTCGATTCCAATGCAGTTAAGCTCTTGTTTGCTGCCATGAGCGTTTTGCGCAGCTCTGCGATCGCGGGCTTGCCGTCTTCATTGAGCGCGGAGTTCACCGATCCAGTCAGCGCGCTCATCTGATCCGCAACGCCGCCGACTTTGTTCAGCGCAACAGAGGCCTGCGCCAAAGTGGCGCGCGTATCGGCAATCGCTCCGTTGAGATTTGGGGCCTGCTTTGCCAGTGATCCGGTTAAAACATCAACATTGCCGAGAATTCTTTCGATAAATTCCTGATTTTTGTCAGACATCAAATTGGTCAATCGTTCGGTCGCCGTTGAAAGCCGTTCGAGCAGCAACGGCGCGCCATTGAGCAATTGGCCAAGCGCGCCCGGTTTTGTCGGGATAACCGCGACGCCCGCCGGGCAGGCCGATTCCGGTTTTTCCTCCGGGCACATAATGGGCGGCGCACCCTTTACCGCGCCGTCGAGCTGAATATCCGCTACGCCAGTGAAATTCAGACTATTGATGGTCGCAGACGTACCTTGCAAAATAGGAACACTGTCATCAATGGAGATACGGACGCGAACAAATTCGGGGTCCTCTTCCCACAGCTTGATGGCCGACACCTCACCCACCGGCACCCCGGAAAAGGACACCGGCGAACCTTTGGCCAGGCCATTTACGGACTGTTGAAAGAAGATATCATATTCTTTCTTGTCGCCATCGTTAAATCGCGCCAGCCAAATCGTAAAACCGACCAAGGCAAGGAGCAGTGCCAAAGTAACGACGCCTACAAGAACATAATTGGACCGTGTTTCCATTAAATCAGCCTATAACCCTGTTTCAAGATTTTGGTTCATCAAGAAATCTTCTAACTTGTTTAACCCGTTTCCTTGCGGGCGCAAATACTCATGCGAAATATCGCTCCGGTTCACGGCGACTTTCCGTTTTTGCCCTGAAATGCGGCGCGGCCTCTGGGGCCGGTAAAATACTCGCGTATCCACGGATGATCGGTGGCGAGCAGTTCGTCAATCTTGCCGATTGCAATGACTTTCTTGTCGGCCAACACCGCAACGCGGTCGCATATCGCATATAATGTATCGAGATCATGGGTAATCAGGAATACGGTCAACCCCAAAGTTTCCTTCAATTCCTTGGTCAGGCGATCAAAGTTGGCCGCACCGATCGGGTCGAGGCCAGCGGTCGGTTCATCAAGAAAAAGCAGTTCTGGGTCCATTGCCAACGCCCGCGCAAGTCCAGCACGCTTTTTCATGCCGCCCGACAATTCGGATGGATATTTCGCTGCGGCTTCGGGCGGCAGGCCGCTTAGATGTACCTTTGTCCGGGCAATTTCATTCAGCAACTGCTGGCTTAAATCGCCATAAAATTCGCGCAATTGGTACCTGCACGTTTTCGGCCACGGTCAGCGTGGAGAATAGCGCGCCGCCCTGAAACAAGACGCCCCAGCGTCTGCGAACTTCATCGTCCGCCTCCGTATCATCATCAAGCAGATTTTCGCCAAACACTGCGATGGAGCCATGCGTTGGCCTTTGCAACCCGATGATCGAACGCATCAATACCGATTTGCCCGTGCCAGACCCGCCAACAACGCCCAATATCTCGCCGCGCCGAACATCAATGTCGAGGTTTTCGTGGATATGCTGTTCGTCAAACTGGTTACACAGGCCGCGAACTGAAATAACGATTTCGTCTTGCGCCATCAATCCCACCCAATACTGCTGAAAAATACAGCAAAGAACGCATCGAGCACGATCACCAGAAATATCGCCTGTACGACCGCTGCGGTGGTTTTTAGGCCGACTTCTTCGGCGTTGTGTTCAACCTGCAGTCCTTGATAGCAGCCGGCAATGGCGATAATCGCGCCAAATACCGGGGCCTTGATCATCCCGATATAAAAGTCCGTCATCGGTGTCACATCGCGCAGCCGGTCGATGTAAGTGGCGGGCGGTATCTCCAATACAATCCAGCAGAGCAATCCGCCGCCGGTGACCGCAATAATGCAGGAATAAAACGCCAACAACGGCATCATCAGGACAGTGGCCAATGTACGGGGCAACACCAACGCCTCAATCGGTGACACCCCGATTGTCCGCATCGCGTCGATTTCTTCGGTTATCTTCATTGTGCCCAATTGCGCGGCAAAGGCGGAACCCGACCGGCCAGCGATCATAATTGCGGTCATCAGCACGCCAAGTTCGCGGAATGTAAGCCGCCCGATCAGGTTGACCGTAAACACCTCTGCACCGAATTGCCGCAACTGCACCGCGCCTTGCTGCGCAATCACGATACCGATCAAGAAACTCATCAAGCCGACGATTGCCAAAGCCCGCACGCCAACCATTTCAAATCTTTGGATGATGGCATTCAACCGAAGCCGTGAAGGATGAAGCATGACTGTGAGAAAACTGACGATGACCTGACCGACAAAGCCGACAAACTTGACCATTCCTCGCAATGTTTCGACCATCGCGCTGCCAAGCTCGCTCAAAATGCGTAAGATTGGCGGCGGGCTATCGGGCATGATGTTGGCGTCGTTGTCGCTGCCGCGAACTTCTTCAATCAGCCGCATGGTTTCAGACGTGGCGTTGGTAACGATAGCCTGATGATCGCGTGCTGTGCGGTAAACCAGCCATGCACCCACGGTGTCAATATTGTTCACAGCTGACATATCTATCTGCGTAAACGGCCCTTCGATTTTTCCCAGTTTGTGATCGAGCTGGGTAATATGGGCAATCGACATCGTCCCAGTGAACCGCAATATCTTGCCGCCATCGGCATCTTGCTCTTCGACCAAGTCTGCGGGTTCACTCATAAAACCACAATTGACCCAATTTGTTAGAAACTACAAGCCAGAACGCGGCGCTGCCGTTATAGCTTTGTCTATGCCCGATCCGATTACCGATACCGCCGCCAAAACGAAAATCGCCATTTATGATATGGACAAAACGATTACCCGGCGTGCGACCTATAACGGGTTTTTGGCGCACATGGCGCTGCGCCGCGCACCTTGGCGGTTGGTGTTTCTGCCGTTGCTGCCATTTGGCCTTTTGCTCTATTTGCTGAAGCTTTGGCAACGACGGCGGCTGAAGGAGTTTTCTCAAAGCCTGTTGATTGGTCGCCGCGTTCAGCGCGCCGAATTTGCCAGCTATCTGGAAAGCCACGCCGATTTGGTGGTGGGTACAAATGTTTTCCCCCAGCTCCGCGATCTGGTTGCCCGGGAAAAAGCGGCAGGTTACCGGCATGTCGTGGCGACGGCATCATACCGGTTATATGTGGATGCCATCGCCCACCGGCTTGGTTTTGAAGATGTGATTGCGACCGAACTGGCCACCGATGACAGCGGCCATGTGCTTGCCCGGATCGACGGCCATAATTGTTATGACACGGCCAAGTTGGACAAAGTGATCGAATGGATGGCTGCGCAAGGTTTGCGCCGCGAAGATTGCCACATCCGCGCCTATTCCGATCATGTATCCGACGCCCCGTTGCTCAGCTTTGCTGATGAAGCATTCGCCACCAACCCGCACGCCCCGCTGGCGAAGATGGCAGCGGTGCGCGGGTGGACGGTACTGGATTGGCGGTAGCTGATTAGCGGATTGTAGGCTAATCCGATTGCAACTCTGATGGCATATAGTTGCACCGTAGCCCTGAGCCTGTCGAAGGGCGCCTCACGGCGACGCGCCCTTCGACAGGCTCAGGGCTACGGTTTAGTTTTAACCTTATGTGATTACGCCCCCTTAAACTGCCGCCAGCGCCTGTTCAAAATCGGCGATCAAATCGTCGGCATTTTCGATGCCCACCGATATCCGCACCAGATTGTCGGTGATGCCCAGCCGGTCCTTGCGTTCCTGCGGTACCGACAGATGCGTCATCGCGGCGGGGTGGCTGGCCAGCGTTTCGGTGCCGCCCAGACTGACCGCCAGCTTGGCAATTTTCAGCGCGTCGAGGAACCGGAAACTCTCTGCCTCTCCGCCCTTGATGAATAGCGAGAAAGTCGATCCCGCGCCGGTACAATGGCGGTCATAAATATCCTGTTGCCGCGCGTCCTTTATCATGCCGAGATAACCCAGCCCTTCAACCTTGGGATGCGCCGCCAGATATTCGCAGACCTTTACCGCGTTTTCACCCGCACGGTTCATCCGCAGTTCCAGCGTCTCCAAACTGCGTAGCAACATCCACGCGGTGTTGGGGTCGCAGATCGTGCCGATGGTGTTACGCATCATTCGGATCGGATTGATCAACGCCTTGCTGCCCAGCACGCCGCCAGCGACCAGATCGCTATGGCCGCCGGCATATTTGGTCAGGCTATACACCACCAAATCTGCGCCATGTTTCAATGGCTGTTGCCAGATTGGGCCCAAAAATGTGTTGTCGATGGCGATAGGCGGGGCATCGTCACCGCTGCCGAAAACCGTTTTACGCGCCGCCGCGACGCCCTGTATATCGACCAAGGCGTTGGTCGGGTTGGCCGGGCTTTCGAGGTAAATGATCGCAACCTTGCCGCCTTTTTCCGCAGCCAGTTTCTGTGCATCGACAAACATTGCGGCAATTTCGTCTTCTGTCGCGCCCGCCGGAAAATCGAGAAAGCTGATGCCAAAGCGGCTAAATATCCGCGCGATCATCGTTTCGGTTGCGGCGTATAACGGCCCCGAATGCACGATTACATCGCCCGCGCTGACCATCGCCAGCATCATCGTCGAAATCGCCGACATGCCGGACGAGAATACGAGCGCGTCTTCGGCCTCTTCCCAAACGCCCAGCCGGTCTTCCAAAATCTCTTGGTTCGGGCCGTTGAACCGCGAATAGACCAGCCCCTCTGCGCCGCCCGGACGCTTGCCGGTCACCCCTTCAAAAAACCGCTTGCCCGCCGCCGCGCTTTCAAACGCAAAGGTGGAAGTCAAGAAGATCGGCGGCTTCAGAGAACCTTCGGATAATGTGGGATCATAGCCATGACCCATCATCAATGTTGCCGGAGAGAGCTTTCGTCCGCCAATCGTTTCAATCGGAGTTTTCGGCTTACGGCCCGGAGCCATTGCACCAATTGGCGGGGTTTCGGTGGCTTTGGTCATTGCGGCTCTCCATCGGATTTCATTACCAGAATGCCTAACAGCAGATGGTAGCAATTGAAACTAAATTACACTTAAGTGATGGAATGTTGTGGCCATGATGCTTTGATGGAAGGCAGGGTTTGCTGCGTTGCGACGACGTTCAAAAACTCACAACGCTTAAAAATACACTCCGTCATTGCGAGCGAAGCGCGGCAATCCAGGTTTGTGCTGCGCTGCTCTGGATTGCTTCGTCACTACGTTCCTCGCAAAGACGATTCAACTTGGTCGAATGTAGGTCTAACTCACAACCGCGATAATCGTAAATTTTACACACCAGCCAATATACAGACTCGTCATGCCGTAAGTTCTTTGATAGCATCGAAATTCCATCGGAAGAGGATGTTATCATGCCACATTATTTTGAAATCAAAAATAACAAGAAAGGCGAATTTGTCGCCTATTTTAAGTATAACAGCGAAGCCATTTTTTGGACCGAAGGCTATAAAACCAAAGCATCGGCGAAAAAGGCGATTGAATCTGTCCTGAAAAATGGCCCTGCGGCAGAAGTGCGGGAAACGCTCGGTTGAATGACTTGGGCCTAAAGCCACCCCACCATCCAAACCACGCCGACAATCAACGGCACGCCAACTACATCGAGCGCCAGCCCTGCTTTTAACATGTTGGGCAGAGCGATATGTCCGGTTGCCCATGCCAGCGCATTGGGGCCGGTGCCGCTGGGCAACATAAAGCCCCAGCTGGCGGCCATTGCGGCGGGCATGGCGAGCAGCCAAGGATCGACTCCGGTGGCCAGCACCAGCGACGCGATAACCGGCATGATACCGCTGGCGGTGGCGACGTTGCTGGCAAATTCCGTGATCAGAATGACCAAAGCCGTCACGGCAACCGCGATGATGATCGGGTTCACCCCGGTCAGCGGCTGCAATGCCTCACCCAGCCACGCGGCAAGGCCGGACTCTGTGATCCCCGCAGCCAGAGCAAGGCCGCCGCCGAACATCATGATGACGCCCCACGGCGCACGGTCGGCCTCTTTCCATGTCAGCAAAGGCCGCGATTTGCCGTCTGGATCGCGGCTGCCGTCGGCAACGACAAACAGCAACAGCGCGCCAGCCACGGCTATGCTGCCGTCGGTTATCGCGCCCTTGGGTAACAGCGCCTCCAGCCATGGCTGCGACATCCACGCGGCAATAACCAGCAGGATGATCGGCAACAGACGCTTTTCAGGCCTGCTCCATGGTCCGGCACTGCCAATCGCGGTCCGTGCAAGCGCAACGTCAAAGCGCGCGGTGGCTACATTCTGCACGCGGTAAAGGATTGCTGCGGCCACCGGAATGCCAAGCAATACCATTGGCACGCCGTATTTCATCCAGCTGAAAAAGTTAATCTCGATGCCCAATTGTTTGTTGATCAGCCCCGCCGCAATCGCGTTGGTGGGCGATCCGACCAGCGTTCCCAGCCCGCCAATCGACGCGGCAAATGCGATGCCCATGATCAGCGCCCCGGCAAAGCCGTGCGTCTCTTCCTCCCGAACACCGCCCGCCGCCAGCACGGCCAGCGCAATCGGCAGCATGATCAACGCGGTCGATGTGTTCGAAATAAACATCGAAAGTAACGCGGTCGCCATCATGAATGCGAACAGCAATCCGCCGTTGCTATTGCCGCTCCGCGATACGATCGCAATCGCCACGCGCCGGTGCATCTGTACCCGCTCAATCGCCAATGCCAGAAAGGCGCCGCCCAATATCAGGAACAATATCGGGGAATAATATTCCTTGGCCACTTCATTGGCAGTTAGAATTCCCATCAACGGCAATGCGATGAATGGCAGCAAGGCAGTGACAGTCAGTGGCAACGCCTCAGTCATCCAATAGGTGGCCATCAGCAACGTCAGCGCGGCGACATGCCATGCGGACGCGGTCATTCCGGCTGGCGGGCCGAATGTGAGCATGAGGATGAATGCTAAGGCACCAAGGATCAGGCCAGAGGATTTGGTGGTCAGCTGCACAAAACGTCCCTATTAAAATACCGTAGTCCTGAGCCTGTCGAAGGACGCATCGCAGCATTGCGCCAGACCGAAAAGCGTCCTTCGACAGGCTCAGGACTACGGTTATAATCGGACGGCATATTAGGCATCACATCCCCACCCCAATCAACGAAATCTGCGTACCGTAATCCGCTTCCCCTGCATGGCAGGTACGGCGGTAGCTGAAAAACCGGTTGGGCTGGCTATAGGTGTCTTGCCCCAGACATTCGATCTGCCGAACCCCCGCCGCCGCCAATCGCGCGGCGACATAACCCTCTATATCAAATTGGTGATGGCCGGATTTGCCCGCGCCGAAAAAGCGTTCGTTGGCGGGGTCAGCCTCGGCAAAGCGCCGAAAAAACGCATCGTCAACTTCATAGCTTTTCTGCGCGATGCACGGTCCGACGGCACACACGGTACGGCTGCGATCTGCGCCCAGCGCCTCCATCGCCGCCAGCGTCGCCTCATTCACGCCGCCCAGTGCGCCTTTCCATCCCGAATGCGCCGCGCCGACAACGCCAGCCTCGCGGTCGGCAAACAGCACGGGCACGCAGTCGGCGGTCGATATGCCGAGCAATATCCCCCGCGTGTTTGTCACCATCGCGTCGGCCTTTGGCGGATTGTCCTGATCGGGCGGTTCGGACAATGTGATCACATCGTTCGAATGGACCTGATGCACCCGCGCCAGCCGTGCGCCCGGCAACACGGCGTGGGCCGCACGGCGGCGGTTTTCGAGCACCGCATTGCGGTCGTCCTTTGATCCCAATGCAATGTTCAGTCCGGCATATATGCCCACCGACACACCGCCGCTGCGCCCCAAGAAACCGTGGGGAATGCCTGAAAGCGATTTGACGGTGATGATTTCGATGGTCATTTTTTCTCCCGGTTCGCTTCATTGCAAGCTTGGGGGATAAGTGCCAGTGAAATTACAATCCCTAACTTTTTTGTAAGAATCCATCGTCACCCACGAGGAGCGAAGCGACGCGGCAATCCAGAGCGTGCGTAAACAAACTCTGGATTGCCGCGCTTCGCTCGCAATGACGATTTGGTTTATGAATTGATACGCGTTTGTGGAACTTGACCAGATGCAGTTTACACGCAATCACACAGGAATGACCAATCACCTCCTTATTTTCGGCATGGGCTATACCGCGCAGCATCTTGCGGCGCATTTGCGTGCCGCAGGCTGGCAAGTCACGGGCACGCGGCAGACGGCGGACGGCGGCAACATTGCTTTTGATGATCGGCGTGCGGTTGAAGGTGCTTTGGCGACAGCAAGCCATATTCTGTCCTCAGTTCCCCCCGCCCGCGATGGCAGTGATCCGGTGCTTGCGGGCTATGGCGATGCCATCCGCGCTGCTGCCACCCGCTGGACCGGCTATCTTTCCTCAACCGGCGTGTACGGCGATGCAGGCGGCGCGTGGGTCGATGAAAGCGCGCCGGTTTCCGGACGCAGGGCAGGGCGCAACATTGCCGATCTGGCGTGGCAGGACCTGCGCGGTGACACGCGGGTATTTCGCTTGCCGGGAATATACGGCCCGGGTCGCAGCGCGCTTGAGCGGGTGGCACAGGGCAAGGCGCACCGCATAGATTTGCCCGATCAGATCTTCAGCCGCGTCCATGTCGATGATATCGCCCGCGGCATCATCGCATCATTCACAGGGCCAGCAGGAGTGTTCAATCTGGCCGATGATTTTCCATGCAGCCAGAATCAGGTGATCGAGGCGGCATGTGACCTTATTGGGCGCGGCATACCCGACGATGCAATCGCTGGAACAGGCGCAACTATCGCCGATGGCGTTGGCATTTTACGCCGAAAACCGCCGCGTGGCCAACGGCAAAGCAAAACGCCTGCTCGGCTGGATACCGCAGTTTCGTGATTACCGTGCGGGCTTGGCCGCTTGCATGGCGATGAACATTCCGGCCATGACCAACGCCGCGCCAGACGCAGCCAGCATCGACCAGACATAGCCTTCAAACAATGTTGAAAGCCCCATGGCGACAACCGGAATAAATACGCTGGTATAAGCGGCTTTGCCAGGGCCGATATCGCGGACCAATCGGAAATAGAGCGGGAATGTGACGATCGATCCGACAATCGCCAGATACGCAATGCCGCCCAGATATGTCGGCGTTGTCTCCACTTGCGGCGGGCCAAACCGATAAAGCGACCAAATCCCGTTGCCCACCGCGCCATACAGCATCGACCATGAAAGCACGGTGGTTATCGGAAATTTCGATAGCCGGTCGGACGCCTGCAACACGTTTGAAATCGAAGCAGTCATGACGGCGAACAACGTAAACCCTGCACCGATCAGCACTGCCTTTGCATCAACAGGCGCAAACCGGTATTCGCGCAGTATCAGCAGCGCAACGCCGATCGTGGCAATCGCCGATCCCACCCAGAACACCCTGGCGACCGGCCGTCCCAGCCACCATTTGCCGAGCAGAGCGTTCGGCACGATCAACAATGCAAACAGCACCGCGACCAAGCCCGAAGTGATATATTCCTCCGCCGCATAAACGAAATTGAAATTCAATCCGAATTGCACCGATCCGATTAACATTGCCCAGCCATGCGCCTTGCGGTCCATGCGCAAAGATTGGCGCATCGCCAAGGCCAGTATGAACATTCCGGCGGCGGCGACCACAAACCGGTATGTAACCGACCAGCTAGGCGGAACGCTGCCCAATTGGCCCTTTATGACCAGCCATGTCGATCCCCAAATCAGCGATACCAGCAGGAACGGGATCAGGACACTGGGGTGGAACAGGCCGTGATCGTGCAGTTCGGCTTTAGAATCGGATACACCAGATTGTGCCAAATCGATATCGCTCATAACGCAGCAATCGCATCGGCAAGCGGCTGCACATCGTGCGCGCCATGCTGCCAACTGGTCACCAGCCGCGCGGCCCCGTCGCCCCAGTCGTAGAAATCAAATCCAGCCGCGCGCAGCGATGCTGACTCACCCGCGTCCAGCCGCAAAAATATCTCGTTGGCTTGCACTGGATACAGCAGGCGTTCGCCCGCCGATGCCGCAATAATCTGCGCCGCATCATTGGCGGCGCGCGCATTTTCAAGCCACAGATCGTCCGCCAACATCGCGAGCAATTGCGCCGCCGAAAACCGGCCCTTGCTGAACAAATGTCCCGCCTGTTTGCGCCGGTACAGCGTATCTTCGGCAAGGTCGGTGTTGAAGAAAACCAATGCTTCGGCATTCATCCCGCCGTTTTTGACCATCCCGAAACTGAGCGCATCAACGCCCGCGCGCCAGGTCAAATCAGCAGGCGAACATCCGGCGGAAACCACGGCATTCGCAAACCGCGCGCCGTCCATGTGAAAACCCAGCCCGAACTCACGGCAAATCGACCCCAATTCCGCGACCTCCTGCGGCGTATAAATCAGCCCATACTCGCTGGCGTTGGTGATCGACAATGCGGCGGCCTGCACCTGATGCACATCATCGCGAATACCGCCCAGCCGCGCCCGCACGGCTTCGGCGGAAAGTTTTGCTCCGGCACCGGGGGTAAGCAATAATTTTGCGCCGCCTGTGTAAAAACCCGGCGCGCCGCATTCATCTACTTCGATATGAGCCTCTTCATGGCAGATGATCCCCTGATGCGAGCGCGCCATTGCCGCCAGCGCAAGGCAGTTTGCCGCCGTGCCGGTGGATACCCACAACACGCGCACATCGGTTTCAAACAACGCCCCGAACGCGGCGTCCAGCCTCTGGCTCCAAGCATCACCATCATAGGGCGTATCGACGACATTGGCGGCGGCAATCGCCTCCATCACCTTGGGATGAACGGGTGCCGCATTGTCAGAGAAAAATCGCATTGGCACGCCTTGCAGGGCATGCCGCCCGGCGTCAAGCGGGGAAAAGCCGTTTCAATCCGCGCTGCAGATCATGGTCGATTCGCTGCAATGTGTCACAGCCCATCAGATAATGTCGCGGGGTGTCATGCCGTCCGGTTTCGGCGAGCAATACGCCATAAAATATCGCCCAGCCCACCGCCCGAATTATCAAACTATCGGACATGCCATAGGTATGAATTGCGCGCAGTCTGGCATCGGCATCACCGAACAACGCCCAGATCGAAGCAAGGTCGGATGCCGGATCACCGACACACATATCGCCCCAATCGATGAACGCGCTTATCTTTCCTGCTTGTGTCAGGACATTGCGGGCATGAATATCACCCGCCACCCAGCAGGTTTTCAAATCTGCAGGCTCAGCAATTGCAGTGCGCCATGCGGCCTCGATCCGGCGAGTTACAAGGGGCGTATCGGCAAGCGCCCTCATCCGTTTGGAAATGTCGCTTTGTTTGGCGCTTAAAGGACAGTCACGTACCGCGTTGGCGGGGGCATTTTTGGGCACGGGCAATCTGTGTAGCGCAGTCAGAAATCCGGCAAGAACGCCCGTCTCATTTTCATCTGGCGGGGCAAGATCGGCGGCATGGCCCGGCAGCCATTTTTGCAGGCTCCACGCAAACGGGTAATGCTCCTGCGCTGTGCCGCTATATATCGGCACTGGGATCGCGACGGGGAGTTTGGGTGCAAGCAGAGGCAACCATTTCTGTTCGTTCAACAGCAACGGCTCGGCCACCGCGCGGCGCGGCAATCGCATTGCCAAATTATCGCCAACGCGCACCATCACATTGTCCCAGCCCGACTCCATGATTCTGATTGTTTCTGCGCAAAGGCCGGGCTGCTGCCGTACCAGCAAGTTGCGGACCAAAGCCACGTCAATGTCGATTTCGGCGGCCGGAGTGGAAGCGGCATCGGCAGTCACTGGCATTGCCCCCTCGCGGTTTGTCCGGCGGGACTGGTGCTGCTGGGGAGGATTGAACTCCCGACCTCGTCATTACCAATGACGCGCTCTACCACTGAGCTACAGCAGCCTGCCAAGACGGCGGCGCTATGCGAACAGACGCCGCCAATGTCAAGCAACTTGCGCGGCCAAGCCTGTTTTGGCATGGAACATAAATGAAAATCGAAAAGCACAGCAGCAAGGAAGAAAGACTGGCGGAGGCATTGCGCGCCAATTTGCGGCGTCGGAAAGTACCGAAGAAAGAAGCGCCGCAGAATGCCGATGAAAGTTCGCATGTGGCGGATCGGGGCGAGTGTGAGATTTAGAGCGCGATGACATACAGTTGCACCGTAGTTAGTTGAACCGGAGTACTGAGCCTGTCGAAGTACGCCTTACCGTGAAGCGCCCTTCGACAGGCTCAGGGCTACGGTTAAGTTTCAACCTTATGTCATCAACATCTAATCAGCGCCATTGCTTCGCTCCGCTCGCAATGACGATTCAACTTGATCGAATTTCAGTCTAGCAGGTTTTGCTTGAACCGGTATCCCGAACCTAGCTCTCCGATATCAAAGGATCGACCTTTCCGCGCATGTTACCGCGCCCGCGGATTGTGGCATCGGTCAACAATGATACACCGGATTTAAGCTCGCTTGGCGTTAGTCCGGTAAACTGCTTAACCTCGCGAATCAGGTGCGATTGATCGTAAAATGCTAAGGCGAGACTGCTGGTATCCAGGCTATCCCCGCTGGCAAGAATATGGGCAACGCGCAACGCCCGGTATTTGCGCGACAGCATCTTCGGCGGCATGCCGTAAAAGCGGCGTGTTGTGCGTTCTAACTGGCGGACCGAAAGACCAGTTGCGGCAACCAGATCGTTAATCACCGGATCGGGGTTGCTGGCCAGCCAATTGTCAACGATTGCGGTAAATTCAAATGGTGCAGTATCGACGTTCCTGTAAATTTCCGTCGCTGCCTGCTCTGCCAATGCGACTTGTTCTTTCAGGTCGCTACACTCGCAAAGAGCTTGGTGGAGTTCCATGATAGGTTCGCCAAATATAATCCGCGCATCGAACGCCCTATCTGTCCAGTGTCCAGCCTGTGCGCCCATCAAAGCGGCCCATCCTGCCGGTGTTATTCCCCACCCGAATATGGTCACATTGCCCTGCGCCCAAGTGGTGCATGGCGCTGTTGTCGGACCGACAATTGTAACAGGATGACCCGAATCGGTGTTTCCCTTGGCGAATCGGTATTCACTTTTTCCGTCCAAATAGAATCGGAACTGTGCGCGGTCGGCGCGTTCCAACTCCCCGGTTGGCGCGCCAAGATACTCAAACCGATAGAAAGACGATATCAGTGGCGCTAAAGCCGCATTAGGTGTTTCATATTCCAAAGAAATCATTTTTGTTGCCCTCAAGACACGATAGCACAAAATTTGGATAAATACGACACTATCGGCATTTGGGACAAAAAAAGACCTGCCACAAGGGCAGGTCTAAGAGTTTAGGAACTATTTGTCGTAAGACTTCAAGCCCCTTGGGTCGCAGTTCGTTTTTAGCTCATTGTGTAAAATAATCTTGCACAGAATCGTCATCTTGTAAAAAAGAAGGTCACTGTGTTGTTTTTGCCACAACAATTTTACCAAATTCCGTAACCACTAAAAATCTCGGGTTGCTGAAATAGGCTGGGCAATGCGATAGGCGTTTGATGTTATATAAATTTATTCGCCCGGCATTGTTTTTGTCAGATGCAGAAACCGCCCACGGCTTATCGCTGGCCGCGTTGCGGACGATGCCGTTAACTAAATCGCCCGCCGCCAATCCGGTGCTGTCGCAAACACTCGCAGGATTACAGTTTCCCAATCCGGTCGGGCTTGCCCCTGGGTATGACAAGAATGCAGAGGTTGCAGCGCCGATACTGCGGCTGGGCTTTGGCTTTACAGAGGTCGGTACACTTACCCCCAGACCGCAGGCCGGAAATGACCGGCCCCGTTTGTTCAGGTTGGTCGAGGATCAAGCCGTGATCAACCGAATGGGCTTTAACAATGAAGGGCAACTTGCTGCCGCTATCCGTTTGGAACGCTTGCGGCGGACCAAACAACCGGGTCCAGTTGGTGTGAACATCGGGGCGAACAAGGACAGCGAAGACCGGATCGCGGATTATGCCATCGGGGCGCGGGATATGGAGCGATATGCCGATTATTTGACTGTCAATATCAGTTCACCCAACACGCCCGGCCTGCGCGCGTTGCAGGACAAAGCGGCGCTTGATGATTTGCTGTGCGCGGTAATGGCGGCGCGCAGCAGTGACACACCCATATTCCTGAAAGTCGCGCCGGATCTTGAACCGGCAGATATCGACGACATTGTTGCGGTCAGTATTGCGCGCGGGATCAGCGCGATTATCGTTTCCAATACGACGATATCGCGCCCCGCATTGCGTTCTGTCCATGCCGGTGAAACGGGCGGGCTTTCGGGTGCGCCGCTGCGTTCGCTGGCGTTGCAGCGGCTTCGGGACTTCCGCGTCGCATCGGGCGGGGAAATGATGCTTATCGGGGTCGGTGGTATTGCGTCGGCGCAGGACGCATATACGCGAATTCGCGCGGGCGCGTCATTGGTGCAGATCTATAGTGCATTGGTCTATGAAGGCCCCGGACTTGCGACCAATATCAACAAAGGCTTGGCTGTATTGTTGGCAAAGGACGGGTTTTCGAACATATCAGAAGCGATCGGTGCCGATATTTAGGGCTTGCCCGTTTTGTGCAAAGCCATAAAAGAGGCCGCATGAAAAAAACATTTATATCGCTTTGCGCTTTTGCCGTTGTTCTTTTCCCTCAATTTGCGGTTGCCGTTACTCCGGACGATAGCAAGCCACCCCAAAATGTTAGCGTTGCCAGTGCTGCTGATCCGCGTGCTGCCGCAGCCGGGATGGAAATGCTGCGGCAGGGCGGCAGCGCCGCCGACGCTTCGATGGCAATGATGTTGGCGCTTAGCGTTGTCGAGCCGCAATCGAGCGGAATTGGCGGCGGCGGCTTTCTGATCTATCATGACATCAGCAAGAGCGCGCTCTCCACAATCAATGGGCGGGAGAAAGCTCCTGCAGCTGCGAAGCAAGACCGGTTTTTGGATGCCGATGGCAAGCCGCAGTCATTTTGGAAGGCCGTGCCTGGCGGGCGTTCGGTTGGCGTTCCCGGCAATATCCGCTTGGCGGCAATGGCGCATAAGAAATGGGGCAAGCTCAAATGGGCGCAGTTGTTCGCACCGGCGATCCGGCTTGCGCAGGACGGCTTTGTTGCCAACAAAACCTTCGCCGAAGGTTTGGACGAGGTTGCGCCATTCTGGAAAGACTTTCCCGAAGTGCAAAAGCTCTATTGGGTGGACGGCAAGCCCGCGCCAGTTGGAACCCTGATTAAAAATCCGGCAATGGCAGCAACATTGAAGCTGATCGCAAAAAAGGGTCCGAATGCGTTTTACAGCGGTAGACTGGCCAAAGAATTGGTGCGGACCGTGCGCAATGCTCCGATGAATCCCGGCGATATGACTCTGTCCGATCTGGCTTCATATAAAGCGAAAGAACAGAAAGCAGTCTGCGCGCCTTACCGCGTATATGTGATTTGCGGCATGGGCCCGCCTTCATCGGGTGCAACCACGGTCTTGCAGATATTGGGCACAATTGAACGGTTTGACATGGCGGCAATCGGCAAAGACAATCCGCAAAGCTGGCACTTGATCGCCGAAGCGATGCAGCTTGCCTATGCTGACCGTGAAAAATATCTGGCCGATCCGGATTTTGTTTCTGTTCCGGTAACAGGATTGATCGACCGCGAATATCTGGCTGGCCGGTCCGCTTTGATCGATCCCGACAAATCAGCCGCCAGTTTCAAGGCCGGAACGCCGCCGGGCGCGCAACCGCGAACCGCCGCAATTTCCAGCGAGGTTGCAGGGACAACGCATTTTGTCGCGGTCGATAAATTTGGCAGCGTGGCAACCATGACCTCTACAATCGAGGGTCCTTATGGCAGCCAATTGACCGCCAATGGCTTCATGCTCAACAATGAACTGACCGACTTTACATTCGCGCCGGAAAAAAATGGCGCGGTCGTTGCCAACCGTGTCGCGGGGGGCAAAAGGCCGTTATCATCAATGTCGCCAACCATCGTATTCGACGCCAATGGCCGCGCTGTATTGGCGCTGGGGTCGGCAGGCGGAAAGCGGATCATCATGCACGTCACCAAGACGTTGATCGGCGCACTGGATTTTGGCTTGCCGTTGGCAGATGCAATCGCGCTGCCTAATATTTATTTCGGCAACGGGTCGATCCTGGTCGAAAAAGATACACCGCTTGCTGTCATGGCCGGTGCACTCAGCGGATATGGACAGCCTGCGACCATCGGCGACGAAGGCTCTAAAGTGAACGGCGCACAGTTAACCGCTTCAGGTTGGACCGGCGCCGCTGACCCGCGCAGCGAAGGCGTTGCATTGGTCGAATAGCCGATTGGGAAAAGCGATCTGCCGCAGTTATTTTGAATATATTGGAGTTTGATCACCAGATTCCGCGAGGAGAATAAACGGTGCCAGCCGAACAATTTGACGATTTCGACAATTTTTCAAATTTGGTTTCGATGTTTTACGCGCGCGCGGAAAAACTTGGCGATGCCCCGTTCCTATCCAGCAAGTCCGGCGGTCAATGGGTCAGTATCAGTTGGAATGAAACCGCAAGGCAGGTCGCTGGCTTTGCCCAGAGCCTGAAAGCATTGGGTCTTGAAAAAGGCGACCGGGTGATGCTGGTATCGGAAAACCGGCCTGAATGGTGCATCGCGGATCTGGCGATCATGGCCGCAGGCTGCATAACCGTGCCAACGTATGTCACCAATACCGAGCGTGATCATCAGCATATCCTGGACAATAGCGGGGCACGGGCAGTCATTGTGTCGACAGCGAAATTGGCGAAGTCGTTATTGCCCGCCGCCATCCGTTCAAATGACGCGGAATTTGTGATCGGAATTGAACCGCTGACAACTTCGCAGACTGGCAGTTTGCAGTTTCACAATTGGGCGGACATGGTCCACGGCAGTGACGAATTGGTAAGCCAAAGCAGCGCAGCTATGAAATCGGTCGGCCGCGATGAAGTCGCTTGCATTATCTATACCAGCGGGACCGGCGGGTCGCCGAGGGGCGTGATGCAGCCGCATGGCGCGATCCTGCATAATGTTGACGGAGCGACCGAAATCCTGCGCGAGGATTTCGGCTTGGACAATGAAGTATTCCTGTCGTTCCTGCCGCTTTCACATGCGTATGAGCATTCAGGTGGTCAGTTCTTGCCGATTGGTGTCGGCGCCCAGATTTTCTATTCCGAAGGTCTGGAAAAACTGATGTCCAATATCGAAGAAGCCCGGCCAACGATTATGGTCGTTGTCCCGCGCCTGTTTGAAGTGATCCGGGCGCGGATGATCAAGGGAATTGAGAAACAAGGCAAGCTGCCCAATTACATGATGGACCGTGCGCTTTCGATTGGGGAGCGCGATATGGCGGGAAAGAAGCGGCTGCGCGATGCGCCGATGCGGTTTATCCTTTCCAAGGCGTTCAAGCCGAAAATCGCGGCGCGCTTTGGCGGGCGGATGAAGGCACTGGTATCGGGCGGCGCACCGCTTAATCCAGAGATCGGCGTGTTTTTCCAATCTCTCGGCATTACATTGCTGCAAGGCTATGGCCAAACCGAGTCCGGCCCTGTGCTGAGTTGCAACCGGCCCAGCGCGGGTTTGAAAATGGACACGGTTGGCCCGCCGCTGAAAAACACCGAGGTTCGCATTGCCGAAGACGGCGAGATTTTGGTGCGCGGACCGCTGGTGATGAAAGGCTATTGGCGTAACAAGGCGGAAACGAACCGCGTAATCAAGGATGGCTGGCTGCATACGGGCGATATCGGCCTGATTGATGATGCCGGACGGATCAAGATTACCGACCGCAAAAAGGACCTGATCGTCAACGACAAGGGCGATAACATTGCGCCGCAAAAGGTCGAAGGGATGCTGACTATACAGCCCGAAATCTTGCAAGCGATGGTTTCGGGTGACAAGCGCCCGTACATCGTCGGATTGATTGTACCTGACCCGGAATGGGCATTGGAATGGGCGCGGTCGCAGGGGATGAAGTTTAACTTTGATGAACTGCAAGGCAACCCGGCCTTTCGCAGCGCGGTTCGCTCCGCAGTCGACCGCGTCAATGCCGATCTGTCGGTCACGGAAAAAGTACGGCAATTCGAATTTGCCGATGAAGCATTTTCAATCGAGAATGAAGAAATGACCCCCAGTATGAAGATTAGGCGGCATGTCATAAAGGCAAGATATCAAGAACGCATCGACGGAATGTATAAGGGTTGATGCTGGCAGCGTTTGCCGCGACGCGATGTTGGCGAAACCCGGGCGGTTAAATTGCCAAGTTTCGCCTTTTCATTGCTTACCGTACAGATCCACAGGGTCGCAACGCCCGTACCCCGACCGCTGGGCCGTGTCGACCAGAGTGGGTAGTGAGTCAGCCACGCTATAGCCATCAACGTCATGCCGCTATTCGCGTGTCAGGTGGCCGTTGGCATAAGATCGAGTTTGCAAGCATGGCCGGGCAACTGAACCATTTGCAAGGTTCGCAGTGACAAAACTGAACGCTTGGTTACATCGCAGTGTAAAAATCCGCATCGATTGCGCCAGGTCAATTTTGTCGCCCGGCGCGAAATCGAAAATACTGCGTCTAATTATGCCCTGCACGGTGGTTGTCTCCGGGTTCGCGTTCAAGCACAAATGTTTCGCGCACCTGTTCCGCCAATGCTGCGTATCCTGGCCAAATCCTACAGGCAAAATCGATTACCACGGTCATTGTTGAGGTTTGCGTCAATTTGTCATCTATCCCGAGCTGCCTTAATGACGTTGTATGCAATTAGGCCCAGCTAGCTGTCCGCAATGAGATCATGCCCAAGCCGCCGTCGATAATATCGTCACCGCAGCGAACATCGTCGAAGCCTCGAGTCTTTCCACACCGCCGTTTATCCATAAAGTTAATCGTGCTGCCGCAGCAAGAGCTATCGTTGAAACGTGAATCCGACCGCAGGTTCATTCGAACTCTGCAATACCATCGCCCAAAGGCAAGTCGCCAGGGGAAAAGCGGATGTTGGCAGTTGCGCCAGCTCTTGTTGCACGGTTACCGATCGCGCAGCATGTTCAAGCTTAGCCAGTCAAATGCCAGCTTCCTGCTCGTCAACCACGTATTGGCTGGCGCCTGCCGTGAACGGCGTCATCAGCGTCCACGTGCAAACATCCTGTCATTCCTATCCGTTGTTCGAAAGCTGTAGTATATCGCGCAAGCAAATTACCGGCTCTGATAGCGTCGGCAAATTCAGAACCCATTACGCTCTCGATCGATGTCAATTGATAGCGGACGCGGTAATATCAGTTTGACCGCGTTGGCCAATAATGTTCCTCAACAGAAAGACAAATACACCAGCATTGCTGCCCGAATAATCAGCTGTATCGTTTCCGCGGTACTGCCGATTACGATGAATGTCCGCGCCTGCTCCGCCTTTGATCAGGTTATCGTCAGCGTTCGCGAGACAATGTATCGACACCAGCATAGCCAAATATACTACTATCGCCTTCGATTTACCGGCCCAATGTAATCCGGGGCATGCCAGACCGCGTTGCAATATAGGAAATCTTGGTCATGGTCTACCGCGCGCTGATGTCTTCGAACCGACTGTACATAGTCACTCGTCGGCACTGCCCATATCGCCAACGCGGTGTCAGATTAACCGACAACGATACCGGGCTGCGCCAGACATACTCACCGGTATCAAAACCCTCCAGCGCCGTCATCAACTGGTCTACCATCGGCATCCAGGTGACGTTGATAAACGTCATTGGCCGGTTTCTCGACGTTTTGATCACTGAATATCGGACGGCGCTGGATCGGCGTCTTAAAATATCATTGCGCGTTCGCGGCCGTTGATAACGGTCGATCTCCACTTTCGCCAATAAGGCATCAAATGCTGTGTCGTCTTCTCTCGATGAGCTGGTGAACTCATCGTTCGAACCATAAATCGTCCCACTATTGCATCGTTACCAGATCCAAACCACTGGTGGGCAATTTCGTGTTATTTTGGCTAAAATCGCCTGCTTTGAGATGTCGTTGGTGATTTTGGATCTCAACCAGCACCCGTTCAAAGTTACTCAGATTATCCCCTTGGGCTGTACCGCCAGCATTTTTGGCATCGTCGGTTAGAAAGATGGATACGCCGGGACTAGCGACATTGACATAGCTTTGGCAAAGTTAAACCCTACGCCGAACCACTCGCATATTAATCGACGATCTTCGCCGCGGCATCGAGTACAAATTGCGCTTCGCCCATCGCCGCGCATTCAGATTGGTCGACTTCCGCCGATTCGCCGCCGTAGAGATGCGGTCGAATTCACCAGTCCAAAGAATATCAGATAAGTCGACATTACCGCCATTGCCGTAAAAAATGTATGCGGCCTTCGGTGCCGTGCACGGTATCAGCATACATTTAGATGGGCATATTGACTGACCGCTGAATTTGACCACAGGAACAATTCCCGAAAGCTTCGACTGTTCCACCTTATAATTTGATTCATTTCAGCTAGGTCAAGGCGAATGGAGGTGCTGTTTTCGTAAAATGTGTAAATTAATGCCCGTTCCCGGTCGCCCTGCAAATCATCATGAACCAACGCCGCCTTCAAGGATTGTCATCGCCGTCACCGCCATCGAGCCCGTCATTGTCCGTATCAGCGCGTATTCACCTGCACGTCATTTGCCCGCCAAACCGTTAAGATCGTGGTCTGAGCGTCTGCATATCCGTTTAGTGATTGTCAGCCGGGGTCAGTTGCCGTTGAGGGTGTTGGATCGCCAATCTGTGCAAAAGTGTGATGTGCGGCCATTAAACGTCACGCTTTTCCTAGGTTCGAGCAGTGCAGATATCAATCGATGTTTTGCCGGCAATAGGTTCGCGCCATTGGGAGTGACCGTGATTTTTAAGTGAACCGGAACTGCGTTTCGCGGCAATTGCGACGTAGGACCATGTTACTACAATTAGCGGAGCAGATTTGGGTGCGGCAATTACTGTTGTCCCAAGAACAGGTTGCCAATGAATTGCGACAGATCGACGAATCCCAAACGCTGAAATTGCGTCGTATCACTCCTTACCGTAATCAATTTGGCGACGTCCGCCCTTACCATCGCGGGCTGACTGCGAAGTCAATCGCTCGACCAACCGCTGATTTTCTTCGACCAGATCAGGAATTCGACATTACCTTGCGGTCCTGTAATCGGGCTGGTGGTTAGCCCGGACACTTGCCAGCCGATGCTTTCCAGCCACGAACTAACTTCGCTGCAAACGCGGGCATGCACTGCCGCATCGCGCACCACGCCGCCTTTGCCAACTTCGTGGCGGCCTGCTTCAAACTGTGGCTTGATCAGCGCGATGAGCTGTGCGCCATCGGCGGCAAAGGAAAGTGGTCTTTCGATCACCTTGGCCAGCCCGATAAAGCTGGCGTCGCATACGATGATACTGACATCTTCAGGGATATGATCGCGGGTCAATATGCGCGCGCTGGTTTGTTCATGAACGATCACGCGGCCGTCATCGCGCAGTTTCCACGCCAGCTGATTGGTGCCGCTGTCGACCGCATACACCCGCACAGCGCCATTGGTCAGCAGCACATCGGTAAAGCCGCCGGTCGACGATCCTACGTCCATTGCTACCATGCCGGTAACATCGACGCCGAATTCTTGCAGAGCATGGGCAAGTTTGATCCCGCCGCGAGAGACCCATGGATGATCTTTGCCTGTGACCGATACTTCGGCATCCGGCGACAATTGTTGCCCCGCTTTATCCGCCTTTTTGTTACCGATGCTCACATGCCCGGCCATGATCAGCGCCTGCGCCCGGGTGCGGCTTTCGGCCAGCCCGCGCTCGACAAGCAATTGGTCCAGACGGATTTTAGAGACGGCCATATAGTTACCGCTCTAGCGCGGACGCAAGAATTTGGCCATAATGTTTGGATGAAAATGCGATTCTCCCTTTTGGCAATATCACTTTTGACCGCGGCTTGCTCTATTCCGGTCATCCCACAGCGGCCACCTGCGCCCCAACCAGTGGCACTGCCGCCAGCCGCACAACCTGCGCCGCAAGCCACATCGGGGCAATGGATCGATTGGCCGATTACGCCAGGCGACTGGGTGTATCGCAGCGATGAACGCGGTTCGATTGCGTTGTTCGGCGCGGCGGGCAGGGACGCGCTGGTAACATTACGCTGCGACCGGGGCAGGGGAAAAATCTATCTGGCCCGGGCCGACGAAACCGGATCTGGCAGCGGTGCAATGACGATAAGGGCAAGCTCGGCATTGAAACAATTCAGCGCGCAATCAACGGGGGCAACACCGGCGTATGTCGCGGTTGAAATTACGCCCGATGACAGATTTCTTGATGCTATCGTCTACACCCGTGGCCGGATCGCCATTGAAACGGCGGGGCAGCAAAGCATTGCCATCCCGGTCTGGGCCGAAATCGCAAAGGTAATAGAGGATTGCCGAAGCTGATTGACCTGATCAATGCGGACGCGGATAATTGCCCCAAAAAAATAAAAATTCAAGTCTTGTTTATCGCGGTCACCTGATTCACATCTAAGGTGCGGAGGGCAAGCATATGCACAATGCAATTATTCTTCAACAAGCGAAAGGAGGTGATCCGATGTCTCATGGTTCAGTTAAGGGGTCGGGCAATTCCGTTCGGGAGATCGGTCGCTAACAGTCGCCAAAAGCGATAGCAAAGCGAGGCCGAATCTTCGGCACAAAGCAACTTCCGGCAGCGGGTGTTCGGCCGCTGACCCATGTTTAGAGGAGCCGCCTGTAAATCGGGCGGCTCCTTTTTCTATGCCGCCGCAGGCAGCGGGCGAAACGAATAGGCGTTTGTCGAAATATATCTAGCATTCAGCGGCGAGGCACTTACATTGGCTCAAGATGATATCATCGCGCACTAGAGCATGATGACATTAGATTGAGCCATCACCGCAGCCCTGAGCCTGTCGAAGGGCGCTTCACTGAGAGCCGTACTTCGACAAGCTCAGTACTGCGGTTTTGAATGAATGATTCAATCTGATGTCATCGCGCACTGGAACGCGCACAAGAACAAGACACTAAAGGAATGGGGCACATGGAATTTGCACGCGGCGCTTGGCGGATATTGGTAGCAATCAAGGACGGTTTGGCTTTGCTGCTGCTTCTGCTGTTTTTTGCGCTCGTTTTCGGGGCATTGAGTTCTGGACCCAATCCAGCAAAGGTGCGTGATGGCGCGCTGGTGATCGAGCTTGCGGGGACAATTGCGGAACAGCCTGCCGAGGTCGATGTTCTGGCGGCAATTATGAGCAACGAAGCGCCGATGATCGAATATAGGCAACGCGATATCGTCCGCGCGCTGAAACTCGCGGCAAAGGATGACCGGATCAAGGCTGTGGTTTTTGATCTCGATCGTTTTATGGGCGGCGGGCAAACTAGCATCGCCGCGATTGGCGATAGCATCGACGCTGTCAAAAAAGCCGGTAAGCCGGTTTACAGCTTTGCGACCGCTTACAGCGACGATGGCTATCAATTGGCATCACATTCCACCGAAATCTGGATGGACCCGCTTGGCGGTGTTTTGCTTTCGGGGCCGGGTGGATCAAGAAGCTACTATAAAGGATTGCTCGATAAGCTGGGCGTTACCGCGCATGTTTACAAAGTCGGTACATACAAAAGCGCGGTCGAACCTTTTATCCGCACCGACCAATCACCTGAAGCAAAAGAGGCGATCAAAGCGGTTTATGACGAGATTTGGGGCGAATGGCGCGCGGATGTGGCCAAGGCGCGGCCGGCGGCAGTGTTCGAAACCTTATTGAACGCGCCAGCAGCAACAGTTGAAGGTGCAAAGGGTGATCTTGCCGTGTTGGCTATCAATAACAAGCTGGTCGATAAATTGGGTGACCGGATTGCGTTTGGGAAATTTTTGGCTGAAAAAGTCGGTGCTGATCCTGCTGAAACGACCGGCGGTTATGCGGCGACAGCAATGGGATCGTTGCTTGCCGCCACCTCTCCTGATGACGATGGCGAAGAAATTGGCGTGGTCACGATCGCGGGCGAAATTGTCGATGGCGAAGCGGGACCCGGGATTGCGGCCGGTGATACGATCAGCCAGCTGATCTATGATGCGCTAGACAATAAAGAATTGAAGGCGCTGGTTGTGCGCGTGGACTCTCCGGGCGGGTCGGTGACGGCGTCTGAAAAGATTCGGTTGGCGATTAACGCGGCAAAAGAGAAAAAGATACCTGTGGTGGTTTCGATGGCCAATTTGGCGGCGAGCGGCGGATATTGGGTGTCGATGCCTGCCGACGCGATCTTTGCAGAACCATCGACCATTACCGGATCAATCGGCATTTTCGGTATCATCCCCAGCGGCGAACAAGCTTTGGCGAAAATTGGTGTTACTGCCGACGGCGTGAAAACCACGCCATTGTCGGGCGAGCCAGATGTGTTTGGTGGCATTAGCCCAGAATTTGACCGCTTAGCACAAAGTGTCATTGAAAAAGGATATCGCGATTTCCTGACGCGTGTCGCTACGTCGCGGAAAAAAACGCCGGAGCAAGTTGACGCCATCGGTCAGGGCCGCGTTTGGGCAGGCGGGACTGCACGGCAAATTGGCCTGGTCGACCGGTTCGGCGGTATCGATGATGCCATGGCCGAAGCCGCCAAATTGGCAAAGATCGACGCGGACGATTGGCATGCCGTTTATATCGAGCCTCGTTTAAGTCCCTTGGCTGCGTTGTTGAGCGGCGCGGTACCAACCGCCAAGCACGCAGCAGTCCCGATGGATTTGTTCGCCCGGGCATCGTGGGAACAACAGGTAAGCCTGAACCGCATGCAACATGACCTGAGCCGTTTAAGCGGTGTTCGCGGGGCGCAGGTCAGTTGCCTTGAATGCGGGGTTATTGCCGGTACACCAGTGGCAGCAATAAAGGTTCAGGCTGGCGGTTGGTTGGCAATGATGATGCGTTTGATCGCAGGTTAGGGTCGGGGTTTGGTAATTCAAAACTAGCGTTTTGAGAAGAGAACATCGTCATTCCCGCGAAGGCGGGAAGGTGGATTCACATTCGAATTGCAACAGATGATGTTTTGGTAGGAACATCTCGGCGGATGCGTCCGTTGGTATTTCAGGCGGAGCCTTTTTGCCATGGTTTGTAGGGATCGCAGAAGTAGGTCGGGATGCCGATATCATTGAGTTTGGTGAGGGCATAGAAGAAGCATATGGTGAATTTGCGCCATGCATTAACTTTAGCGATGGCTTTTTTCGATCTGGATAGTCCCAGCCTTCACCCCGGCATCAAAATCACATAATGCTTTGAGATCGTCTCGCTGACGGTCCACGTGCCCTCAAAACCCGGCTCGATAACGAACGCATCGCCAGCGCTCACCTCGATTTCATTGCCGAGCGGATCGCGGATGATCGCCCGGCCCGATATGATGTGGCAGAATTCCCATTCGTCATACGATACCGCCCATGATCCCGGCGTTGCCTCCCAGATGCCAGTGAACAGGCGGTCGTTCAAATCGCTGGTGTGGTTCCAGCTGCGTGTTTTGGGATCGCCCGACAAAATGCGTGGCGGTGCGCCGGTTTCGGTTTCGGGATTTTGGGTGCGGAATAATTTTAGCTTTTGCATGGCTGACCTCAAAAATATCTTTTGGCAGAAATCCAAAATGAGCATAGAAATTATGCAGGGAGAGAATCAATGCAAATTACACCAATGTCGGCAAATGTCGGAGCCGAAATTTCCGGTATCCAACTCGCTAACCTTGATGAAAGCGGAGTGGCCGCGATCCGTTTGGCGCTGGCGACCCATGGCGTGCTGCATATCCGCGATCAGGAGTTGTCGCCGCAACAGCATATCGCCTTTGCCAAAAGCTGCGGCGGGATCGATGTGAATCATTTTTTCCCCGCCAACGGCGCGTATCCGGAAATTGCCGAGGTTCGTAAAGCCGAGGCGCAAACGACCAATATCGGCGGCGGCTGGCATACCGATCATAGCTTCGATCAAATTCCCGCGATGGGATCCATTCTTGTCGCACGCGAACTGCCCCCTGTCGGCGGCGATACGTTATTTGCCGGCATGGGCGCGGTGTATGACTCGTTATCGGACGGTCTGAAGGCAACACTGCGGGGCCTGCGCGCGGTTCATTCATCGGACCATGTGTACAGCCCCGACGGCTATTACGCGCAAACCGATATGGCGGATGATTTGAAAGGGCAGGATGTCCGCACCCGCGCCGTTCATCCCGTCGTGATCGCGCATCCGGTGACCGGGCGTCCTTTGCTTTACGTCAATTATTCCTTCACACTGCATTTTGAAGGATGGACTGTCGAGGAAAGCAAGCCATTGCTCGAATATCTGTATGAAATCGGTCGCCGCGAGGAATTTCATTGCCGTGTCCAATGGAAGCCGGGATCGGTGGCAATTTGGGACAACCGTTCGACCTGGCATATGGCGATGAACGATTATCATGGACATAAACGGGTAATGCACCGGATAACGATGTCGGGTGTGCCGTTGAAGGCAGCGTAAGGCAGGCTTCACTTTGAAAGCAAGATGCGGGATGCAAAGCGGGGTCGATCAATATATGGTCTGCCCATGACTTTCATCGACCCCGATTTTGCATGGGCTGCTTTTCTGCGCCGCGACCGTTCGCTTGACGGGCAGTTTGTCGGCGCGGTGAAAACGACGCGGATATTTTGCAAGCCCAGTTGCCCCGTGCGCCACCCGTTGCCGAAAAATGTCGAGTTTTATGCGACCAATGATGAAGCGATAGCTGCGGGATACCGGGCGTGTATGCGCTGCCGTCCGCAAGATGTGGCCCGCGATGAAATTGCAGTGGCCAAGGCGCTGGAAATTTTGGCGCAGGATGATCCGCCTTCGCTGGAAATACTGGCAAGCGAGGTGGGATATGCGCCGCATCATTTTCACCGCCTGTTCAAACGCCATGTCGGGATAACCCCCGCCGCCTATGCACGCGGCCTTCGCGGCCAGCGCGCGCAATCGGTGCTTGCCGCGAGCGTGCGCGTCACCGATGCTATATATGATGCAGGCTATTCGGGGCCGAGCCGATTCTACGCCGATATGAAAGGACAATTGGGCATGACGCCAAGCGCATGGAAAAATGGCGGGGCAGGGGCGGTGATCCGCTATGCTGTGGCCGATACGTCGCTGGGCAAGATGCTGGTCGCGGCCACAGACGTAGGGATTTGCAGGCTATCGTTTGACGAAGACGAAACCGAATTGCGCCGCCGCTTTCCCAATGCCAGCATACAGGCGGGCGGCGCGGCGCTGGATGAAGTTGTGCGCGGCGCGGTAAGCGCGGTCGAGCGGCCGTCGCAAATGCCCAACCTGCCGCTCGATGTCGCGGGCACGGCGTTTCAGCAAGCGGTCTGGGCCGAGCTGCGCCGCATCCCGGCGGGTGAAACACGCAGCTACGCACAGATTGCTGCCGCTGTTGGTAGCCCGAATGCAGTGCGCGCGGCAGGATCAGCCAATGGCGCAAACAACGTCGCCGTGCTAATCCCCTGCCACCGCGTCATCCGCAGCGACGGGACGCTGGGCGGCTATGCTTACGGGCTGGAACGTAAGGAGAAGCTTTTGAAATTGGAGCAATCAGCATGAACGATAAATTAGACGCTTTCGCCGCCCTGCATGTCCCGGGCAATCCGTTGATACTCTATAATATCTGGGATGCAGGCAGCACAGTTGCGGTTGCGAAGGCAGGAGCCAAGGCCATCGCCACTGGAAGTTATGGCGTCGCGGGTGCGCATGGTATCGGCGATGGTGAAAAGTTGCCGCTGGACGTATCAATTGTGACGCTATCAGAGATCATGGCCGTCACCGATTTGCCGGTTACCATCGACATGGAGGCGGGCTATGGCGCGGATGCAGCCGCCGTTGGCGCTTCGGTCCAGCGCGCAGCCGATGCCGGTGCCATCGGAATCAATATAGAGGACAAAGATCCTGCAACCCGGACTTTATTTTCGGTTACCGATGCCAGCGCCCGTATCAAGGCAGCAGCGGCAACGGGCGTATTCGTTAATGCCCGCGCTGATTTGTTTATTCTTGCTCCGCCCGCTGATCATAATGCGGCAATGGTTGATGCGTTGATTGAACGGGCGCATGCCTATGCCGATGCCGGAGCACGCGGATTGTTTGCGCCGTTCTTGCAGGATGCAGCACTGATCGAACGGCTATGTACCGGATCGCCTTTACCGGTGAACATCCTGATGCGTGCGGGGTGTCCTGACCATAAATCTCTCGCTGCTTTAGGTGTCGCGCGGATCAGCCACGGTCACGGGCCATGGGCAGCGGCAATGGACTGGTTGCAAGCCGAAGCGGCGCAGGTGTTTAACGCACTCTAAAAAACTGGCATTGGCTGTATTGATCGCTTAACGCAGCGGGAGTGCACGGTTATCGGGGGCGTATCAATGACATTGCAATCAAGCAAATCTGTTTTCCAAAGGATCGTCACGCATCCTGCGTTCCTGCTGATTGCGGGTTTGGTGATCGTCGCCGTATCACTGGGCTTGGCCAATGCATTGATGCGGATATTGTATCCACAACCCGTCAACACTGACATAAGCGAATTGATTGTCTTTACGGTAATTTCGGCCTTTTGTGTGTTCGGATATTGGCTTTTCACGCATTATGTTGAGCGTAAGCCGTTTGCTGATTTTGGTTTGCCGGGCGCGGCGAAAGAATGGTTGTTCGGTATTGCAATAGGCGCCGGTGTTATGTCGCTGGTCGTCGGCATTATCGCGCTGCTCGGCGGATATAAAGTTGTCGGCCAAAACGGACCAGACGTTTTAGTCGGCGTGCTGGGCGTAGCCATCATCAGCGGCATCACCGAAGAGATATTGTTTCGCGGCGTTATATTTCGCTTTTTTGAACAATGGCTTGGCAGCATTGCCGCGCTGTCAATTTCCGCATTGTTATTTGGCGCCGCTCATCTCGGCAATCCCGGATGCAAGCTGGCTGGCGGCGTTCGCCATTGCGATTGAGGCGGGCATTATGCTCGGCGCAATTTACATGCTGACGCGGCGGTTATGGGCTGCGATCGGTCTGCATATGGCTTGGAATTCGGTGCAAGGCGGGGTGTTTGGCATCAAAGTGTCGGGTACAGATGTTCCCGGGTTGTTGATCAGCAAGTCGAGCGGATCGGAACTATTAACCGGCGGAGCGTTCGGCGCAGAAGCTTCATTGCCCGCCATTATACTTTGCACCGCCGTGGGCATTTGCTTCCTTTGGCGCGCAAAGCAAAAAGGGCAGGTCGTTGCGCCCAGCCTGCACCGGTTCAAAACCGGCGAAGCGGAGGGCTTGGCATAACCGCGTCCATGCCATTGAAATAGCGTCTTAAGTTGCTGTGACATTTGGGAATTACCGTGCGAAAAAAGGGATGTCGTCATTCCCGCGAAGGCGGGAATTCATCACCTGAACTCACATTTTAAGCAGGGCGGCTTAATTTTGACAGGGCCGGTGTTGGATTCCCGCCTTCGCGGGAATGACGTTGTGGTTTTTGAGTAAATTGCATTCTGAATATCAAAACTACCCAACATCCGTGAAAGCCATGCCGCCGAAATGGTGAATTAAACTGGTAAATGGAGTGCCAAACTGTTCCGTTCAGGACTAACGATTGGCATTCGATCGGGTGCGTTCGCTGACCCGAAATGGCCGTCAACTATTGGCGGCGGCGATGTCTCGGATTGGGACGCGGCAATTTTTTAATCAATTTTTTTATAATACTAACGGGTTGTTCACCCTTTTTTGCGATTACGGTTTTCAATCTGTGACCAAACTGCGTCTGCCTTCTGCGGCAGAGCGGATTTTCGGGGGCGGTACGAAAAGGACGTGAAGATGCGCAATTCTATGAAGATTAGGGCCTTTTTGGCGGTAGCACTGGCAAGTGTTGCGGTGTCGGGATGTGGCGGCGGCCCAGGCGGCCAGCAACTTCCGCAAGCCCCGACATTGTCGCAACAAGGCCCAAGTGACGAATATCTTATCGGACCTCGCGACGAACTCACCATCTTCGTCTGGCGCAATCCAGAACTCGGCGCGAAAGTGCAAGTGCGTCCGGATGGCCGGATAACGACGCCGCTGATCACCGATATGCCAGCCGTTGGCAAGACATCGACGATGTTGGCGCAAGATATCAAGCTGCAGCTTTCGCAATATATAAACGATCCTATTGTTTCGGTTATCGTCAACAGTTTTGTCGGCGGTGTTCAGAACGTGCGGATTGTCGGCGCGACCGAAAAGCCCGCATCGATTCCTTACAGCGCCAATATGACATTGCTGGATGCGATGATCTCGGTTGGTGGCCTTTCGGAATTCGCAGCAGGCAATCGTGCCCGTTTGATCCGGTACAATCGCGGCACCGGCCGTCAGCAGGAATATGCGTTGCGGTTGGGCGATCTTTTAAAGCGCGGAGACAGCAGGGCGAATGTGCAACTGCAACCCGGCGACGTGATCATCATTCCCGAAAGTGCATTTTGACACATGACAATTCGCACAAATCCTTTGGTTTCAATTGAAAGATAGCCCGCCGAAATGACTGGTCTCTACGACGAAATTCGCATCGCTCTACACAGTGTCTGGAACCGGCGCTGGCTTGCTTTGGCTATCGCTTGGGGCTGTTGCCTGTTGGGTTGGTTGGGCGTCGCGATGATCCCCAACAGTTACGAATCAAAGGCGCGGATACAGGTGCAGATGCAATCCATCCTGTCGGACAAGGTGGGCATTTCGACAGCCGATCAACGGCGGAACATCCAACAGCTTGAACAAACGCTGACGTCTTCGGTCAACCTTGAAAAGGTCGTGCGGGGAACCGAGCTGGGCCAAAGCGTCGCAACTGATCGCGAAATGGCAAGCAAGATCGAAGCACTGCGCGCAAAGATCGAAGTCAAATCGGAACAAGACAATTTCTTCGCAATTTCGGTCAAACAAGGCAGCCCAAAACTTGCACGTGATGTCGTGCAAAAGCTGATCGATGTCGCTGAAGAGGACAATATCGCAGGTGACCGCAAGGAAACCGGGCAAACACTGCGGTTCCTAGATTCGCAAATCGCCACGCGGCAGATCGAATTGCAAGAGGCCGAAGCAAAGCGCGTCGAATTTGAAACAAGCAATCTTGGCCTGTTGCCCGGCGTGGGTTCGGTTTCGCAGCGGCTTGAAGCTGCGCGGGCAGAACTCAGCCAGATTGATGGCCAGCTTATTCAGGCGCGCAGTGCGCTTTCTGCGCTGAACAGTCAGCTTTCGGGTACACCGCAGTCGCTTTCGACACCATCTTTTGGCGGCGGCGTTGCGGCATCAAATCCATCGCAAGCAGCGTTATCGCAGGCATTGGCGGATCTGGGCGCAATGCATGCACGCGGATTAACCGACGCCCATCCTGATGTCATCGCGCAGAAGAACCAAGTGTCTAACCTGCGCGCGCAAGCAAGGGCCAATCCGGTTTCCGGCGGCTCCGGCGGCGGATCTTACAGCACACCCAATCCGGCTTACTCATCACTGCAAAGCATGCGCGCCGAGCGGGAAGCAGCGGCAATGGCGTTGCAGGCGCGCAAGTCTTCGTTGCAAGCCGAAATGGCGCAATTGGCGTCCAAGCAAACTTCCGAACCCGGTGTTGCTGCGGAAATGACACGGATCAACCGCGATTACGAAACGATGAAGCTACAATATGACAAGCTAGTTGCCGACCGCGATAGTGTGCGTTTGCGCGGTCAGGTTGAAACGCAAACTGACGCCGTCCAGTTCAAAGTCATAAACAGGCCGACCCTTTCCAGCGTACCTGCTGCACCAAACCGGACAATGTTGTTGGCGTTGGTTCTGTTCGCGGGCATTGGCGCGGGCATCGGCGCGGCGTTCGCCTTGGGGCATCTGCAGACCAGCTATCCAACAGCGGCAAAGCTGGAACGCGCCAGCGGCCTGCCCGTCATTGGTGCAATTTCGCAGATGTTGACCAGTGCGCAGCGTGATGAGCGCAAACGCAAGCTCAAACTATTTTACAGCGGAGCAGGGGCGCTAGGCGGCGTCTTTGCCCTGTTGATTGTTGCCGAATTTATTCAGCGCAGCGTGACGACATGAAAGGCCCGGTAACATGAACAAACATAGCTCCATTAAGTCTTCGGGATCGCTGTTGGAACGCGCGTCGGAATTGTACGATTTCGGTGCCGCGCTACGTACCGGCGGTGTGCCGCCCAAACCAGCCGCGCCGGTTCCACCAGTTGCTGCGCCCGTCGCAGCGCCTGCGCCCACGCAAGTGCCAACACAAGCGCCTGCGCCCGAAATCAAAATGCCGGTTACGCAGGACGCAATGCCAGCTGACGTGGCACCGGTGTTGCGGGCTCCAGCAGCGGTAACACCGCAAAGACGCTATACCAAATTCGCCAAAATTGACCGAAATCTGCTGCGTGCCGGTAACTTTATTGATCCCGAAGGTCCGGTAACCGGCCTGTCTGAAGAATTCAGGATTGTGAAGCGCCAATTGCTGCTCACAGCAAGAGGCGGCAAGGGATATGAGCCGCTGGAACATGGCGAACGGATATTGGTGTGTTCGGCGCATCCGAATGAGGGCAAGACTTATTGTTCGATCAATCTTGCCCTGTCGATGGCCAGCGAAAAAGACAATCATGTTTTGCTGGTCGATGCCGATTTTGCCAAACCGAGTGTACTGAAAACATTTGGTATTGAACAAAGCCCGGGTCTGATGGACGCGCTCGCGGATCGCAACTGCGACGTCGAAAGCTTGATTATCGAAACGGATATACCGGGGTCTGACTATTCTGCCGGCTGGTGCACAAACCAATCAGGATACCGAATATCTGGCAGCATCGCGCACTGCCGAGATTATCGAACAGCTTACGTTGAACGATCCTACGCGGATCATTATTTTCGATTCTCCCCCCGCATTGGCAGCATCACCTGCATCCGTTCTGGCACTTCATGTCGGACAAACGGTCATGGTGGTAAATGCCGACAACACGACAGACAGTGCACTGCGCGACGCCCTGAGCCTGTTGAGTGGCTGTGAACACATACAGCTGCTTTTGAACCGCGCCAAATTCTCTCCCACCGGCCGAAAATTCGGCAATTATTATGGATATGGAGCATGATCATGCAAAACCGGATTTCCAAAACAAATTTTCTGTGCAGCCTGCTGGCAAGCGCGGCATTCGTTTTGCCGAGCACAGCAATCGCCCAGCAAATATCACCAGAATGGACCCCGCTCGATGATAGCGCGGCGCAAGTTGGAGGCGGTGAAGATGGCACAAGCGATAGCCCGCGCCGCCGCCGTGGCAGCGACGCCAATGATCAGCGCAGCGGCCCGCGCGTTGAAATAACACCGTTTATCGAGGCGCAGCAAGTTCTGGTTGCCGATTTGAAAGATGGCGGCGATGTTCTGACATATTCGACCATTGCCGTCGGTGTTGATGCCACAATTCAGACCCGCCGCGCCGAAGCGCAATTGAACGTCCGCTATGAACGGATGATCGGTTATGACAGCGATGTTGAAGATTCGGACATCGTTTCTGGCTTGGCGCGCGGTTCGGTTAAGTTGACGCGCGGATTGAGCTTTGAAGCTGGCGGTATCGCTACACGGTCCAAGGTTGATGGCCGCGGCACATCGCCGACAAATCTTGTCGGCAACCCGGACAATGTCAGCCAGGTTTATTCGGTTTATGCCGGGCCAACTTACTCTTCGCAGATCGGCGACCTTAGCGTGAATGCGGCCTATCGTGCCGGTTACACCAAAGTTGAAAGCAAAGATGTGGGTTCACTGCCGCCCGGTCAATTACCTTTTGATACCTTTGATGATAGCATCAGCCACAGCGCGGTTGCTTCGGTTGGTATGCAGCCCGGACCATTACCCGTTGGCTGGTCAGTCGGCGTAGGTTATGACCGCGAAGATGCAGGCCAACTCGATGGCCGTTTTGAAAGCAAGCATATTCGCGGCGATGTTACCGTGCCTATCGCCGCCGGTTTTGCCGTGGTTGGCGGTGTTGGTTATGAAAAAGTCGAAGTCAGCGAACGCGACTCCCTGCGCACTGCGGCTGGCGTTCCTATTGTCGACGACAATGGCAGGTTGGTTACTGATCCGGCCTCGCCTCGCCTGACCGCATTCCAAGAAGATGGTGTGATTTGGGACGTCGGCGTTATGTGGCGGCCAAGCAGCCGGACGACGTTAAGCGGATATTATGGCCACCGGTACGGCAGCGACACTTATGGTGCAAACCTAAGCTATCAGCCAAACAATCAATGGGCTGTGAACGCTTCGGTGTACGACACCGTGTCCGGTTTTGGCAACTTGCTGAACGACAATCTGGCGGCATTGCCGACCAGTTTCCGGGCATCGCGCAATCCGCTATCGGGTGACATTGGCGGTTGTGCTTTCGGTCAATCCGGCGGATTTTGTTTCAATGATGCGCTGCAATCCTCTGCATCGGCATCATTCCGGACACGCGGCGCTTCTGCTGCACTTAGCTCCACTTTGGGCGGCTGGGAAACCGGAGTTGCGGTTGGCTATGATCGCCGCACATACCTGACATCTGCATTGGGTGCGCGCGCCGATTTGGCGGGTCTGGTCGATCAAAATTACTTTGCCGCAATCTATTTGGGCAAAGACATTGATGGCCGTTCACGCTTTGATACCAATGCCTATGCCAGCTATTTCGATCCCGGCTTTACCGGCGCGAATGACGTATTGGGCATCGGCATCAACGCGGCCTATTACCGGCAAATTATCAGAGGTCTGTCGGCAACCGCAGCGGTTGGATTGGATAGCACAAGGCAACAGGATTTTGACACCGAACTTACCGGTTCGGCGTTGCTGGGCCTTCGCTACAGCTTTTAATCGCACAGTCGGTATTTGGCGGTATTTGGCAGTGTTCGGCGGTATTCGGATCGGAGAATAAGAAATGTATGATCAATTTTACGGACTGACGGGGCGGCCATTTCAGCTAACGCCCGATCCGCAATATTATTTTGAAAGCGGAACGCACCGCAAGGCGCTGTCTTATCTAGGTTATGGCTTGGCGCAAGGCGAAGGTTTTATCGTTATCACTGGCGATGTCGGTGCTGGCAAATCGACCTTGGTTGGCCATTTGATGCAGACCATCGACAAATCTCGTTTGACCGCGACCAACATTGTCACCAGCCAACTGGACGGCAATGACATGGTGCAAATGGTTGCCGAGAGTTTCGGCATTCATACCCGTGGTCAAGATAAAGCGGCAACGCTGAAAGCCATCGAAAACTATCTGCATGCCGAAGCGCGTGCGGGACGCCGGTGCTTGTTGATCGTTGATGAAGCGCAAAATCTGTCAATCAATGCGATTGAAGAATTAAGGATGCTGTCCAATTTTCAATTGGGATCGCAGGCGCTCTTACAGATATTTTTGCTCGGTCAACCCGAGTTTCGCGACTTGGTACAAAGTTCGCAAGAGCTTGAACAATTGCGCCAACGCATTATCGCAACCCATCATCTGCAACCTATGGAAGCCGATGAAGTGGAGCCATATATCGTGCACCGCCTGTCACGGGCAGGCTGGACAGGTAATCCGCAATTCACACCGGATGCCATTGCCACATTATACGCCAACACAGATGGCGTCCCGCGCAAACTCAACACTTTGATGAGCCGCGTTTTGTTGATGGGGGCAGTGGAACAACTGAACACTATCGACGGCGAACTGGTTTCCGCAGTGATTGCTGATATGGCAGGCCAGCCTTTTGAGTATGACGCGCCGATGTCAGCACGCGGCAAAGTTGCACTTGATCTGGTTGAAGAAACACAAGCGCCCGTTGAAGATATCGAGCCCGAAGCGGTTCAGCCGTTTACGCCTTTCGAACCGTCGACTGAACTGGCGGACGACAATTTCGCAAGCGTTGATTTTGCATTACATGCAAACGGAGCTGGTGACATACACAACTTTGATGCTGGCAGGGAAGATACTGGCGGGGAAGATATCGGCGTGATGGCATTAGAAACGCCTGAACCAAATTCAGGTGACGAATTGCTTTCTGGCCGGATTGATGCATTGGAATTGCGCGTCTCCGAACAGGACCAAGCATTGCGCCGTGTGTTGGCGATGATGATTGACTGGATGGACAAAAATTTACTCCACCGGCGCATACGCACACAAACAATCGCGTGGCTTGGAACTAATTCAACCCGCAGTTGTGCTTTGTTAGAAGGGCTTACTTATCGTGCGCAACGCGCTGTCGGTTGATATAGAAGATTGGTTTCAGGTCGGTGCGTTTGAAAATGTGATTTCGCGTAACGATTGGGA
>CAWDID010000018.1:0-171849 GCA_963802245.1 uncultured Alphaproteobacteria bacterium
AAGGCAGTCAATGATATCGCGGCTTAACATATCTGCTTCCGAACTTTGTCGTACCCGATTGAAGTTACTTCGCCGCCAATATCGATACGGATATCAACCAGATCAGCGGGGATTTCCTGATGCGACACAATGATAATCGTCCGCTTGCCCTTTTCGCGGCGCAAAGCCGCCAGTATGATGGCCGCCGATACGTCATCGACATTGGCGAGCGGTTCATCGAGCAGCAGGACCGGACGATCAGCCACCAGCGCACGGGCGAGCGACAACCGCGCTTGCTCACCGCCGGAAAAACCTGCACCACCTTCACGCACGTGGGCATCAAGTCCGCCGCGAAGGCGGATCATCCGGTCGAGAGCAACCGATGCCAACGCCTGCTCACATTGCGCGTCGCTTGGTGTGCCATTGCTCAACGAAAGCCATTCACGCACGCTTCCGGTCAGCAAGGGCGGCGCTTGCGGAGCGAGCGCGAATTGTGCCCGCAAGGCTTCGATCTGCCAGTCAATATAGCGCACGCCATCAAGTTCGATATGGCCTTCGACAGGATCGAACAGCCGCGTCAGCAAAGCTATTACAGTTGATTTTCCCGCTCCGCTTGGTCCGGACAATGCGACAACCGAGCCTGCAGTCAGGCTGACATCGCCAAGGTTTAACGGACGCGCACCGGGATAGGCAAAGCTGACATTGTGAAAGGTCAAATCACCGCGCGCGCGTTCGGTCGCATATGTTCCCGACCGGTCCATCGGATCAGGTCGGTCGAGTAATTCGGCGAGGCGTCCTGCGCGGCTTGTGGCACCGGTTACTGCGGAAGCCAGCTCGTTGATCTTTTCTAACGGTTTTAGCATTTGGTTGAGATAGATGACCGAAATGGCAAGGTCGCCTGCTGTCACTGTGCCGCGCAGGGCAAGATAACCGCCACATCCAACCACCATCGCGACCGCGACGCCGTTGGCGATCTGCATTATCCGCTCCAATCGCACAGCGGCGACAGTTTCGAGCACACCAGAAGCCAATGCTTGTTGGTTGATGCTGTCAAAGCCGCCACGTATTTGCGATTCGCCGCCTGACGCCTGAATGAAGGGAAGTAGGCGCAAAATTTCCTGCACGCCGGACGCAACTCGGCCTTCTTGTTTGCGCTTGGCGCGCGCTGCTGCCGACAGCGGCCTGGCTGCAATGCGGACCATCACCGAAAGCAGCAATGCAAGTCCCACTGCGAGCAACCCCAGCCATGGGCTGACCCATGTCATTGCGCCTAAAGTTAGCACAAAGACAAGCACATAGCGCAAAATGAGCGGGCCGGTTTTTGTGAACAGCCTGGCGACTTGCTGGCCATCATCGATGATGCGCAAACCCAATTCGCCTTGCCGATCCGCTGTGGTGCTAAGTGGGCTGAGCGCAAGCAGGCGATCAAGGCAAGTCAGCCTGATATCGCGTGTCATCTGTTCGCGGGCGCGTGCGCTGAAGATCTTTTCAATTGCCGAAAACAGCGCCCCCAATGCGGCAAATAGCGCCGCCGCTATGGCAAGCGCCAAAACTTGCATGGCTGGCATCAAATCTTTGGGCATCCAGTCGGGCGACTTCCCGGTAAGAACGCCGTCGATTACCAATTTGATCGGCAACGGCGCAGCGGTCGCCAAGGCACTGGCGAGCAACGATGTAAGCAGAATGAGCGCCAACCGCTTTTTCTGCGAAGACAGAAATGGAGAGAAGCGGCGCACGGTTCGTGCAAAATTAAACTCCCTATCGGGCATTGGTTTTCTCCATTTTGTCAAGGCAGTCCTCGGCCAGATCTATCAGTGCCGTGCGAATGCGAAATTCAGGGCTCTTCAGCCGGGTGCCGCAACGATAGAGCCTTTCACCCAAAAGGCTGGCGGCGACGAACCAGTCAAATTGGCACAGGTCGATCAATTCGGGCTCTGCGGCTTTGCGGAACTGATTGATCATATCGGCAACGCGCTGCGGCGATGCACCGGCTATTAATGCCCGATGCGCGATTGATGCCACTAAGGTGCCATGATCGAGCGCAACGGGGGCAAGCGCCGCAGTATCAAGATCTATAATCGCAAAGCTTGTTTCATCCCAAAGCAAATTGCTGGGGTGAAGATCGCAATGTGAGAGTTTGAGCGGCGTTTCCGCAGGACGGAGCGATCTGATCCGGCGGGCCAGATAAATCAACCTGTCTGACACGTCGGGCATGGTCGCCGACGTTCGTGTAATTCTGCCGATGATGGTTTTCGCAATTGTTTCGACAGTTAGCGATTTCAGATCTGCCTCGACCGAAATCTGGTGAAACGCGGCAATTGCTGATGCTATGCGCGATGACCAAACAGACGCATGAATAGTGAGATCCGACACCGATACCGGGCTGCCGGAAACTGCTTTTTGCCACAATATCCGCCGGACCGCATCATAGCTGGCAATGGGCGCTAGCCGCACATTAGCAGATGGCGATGCGCCAAAACTTGCGGCTACTGATCCGCGATCATCGGCCCGTGCTTTGCCAAACAAGATACCGTCTTTGCCGCAGGCGCGAATGGTGCAACCCTGTTCAGGGACATAGTGGATGATTTCAACCTCACCATATTTTTGGCCTTGGGTCAGTAAATCCGCGATATGACCAATCTTGCGATCATTAGGAAAGAACCAGGCATTAGCTTGCAGGCGCGGGAACGGCATGGCGGGTGGACCGAAATTCACGGCAGAACTTTCATTTCCATTGGCCGCTGGCAACTTGTTTGCTTTACCGTCGGGCCAATGCGTTAGCATCATCCGTTGATCAAACGCCCGATCCGCGTTGTCGCGGCCAGTAAGGCGATAGCCAATCAACGCTTTGCGGCCCGGCTTTAAGCGAATTCGTTCAACCTCAACTTTAAGTGTTGGGCAGCCAAACCCTGCCTCACGCAGATCTTGCACGATTGCCGATGCCGCCAATTTCGGATCGAGGGATTCAGCGAGTTTTGGAAACCCGTTATCCAACGGCTGAATAGCCGCCATCAGTTCGCCCTTTCGCTATCAAGGCGAAAATTTTCGCCATTAACGGTAAAGCCAAAATCGCTGGCGCTAAACCGCATATCCGGTAATTCGCCAGCATAAGGCAGCAGTAGAGTTGCGAACCAAGCGCATATCTCATTCTGCGCGCAAACCAGCCTTGGGGCGCGGTATTTTTCGCCATATTGCGGTGATACCCAACCTGGTTCGAGCGTCAGGTTTAGATCGGACCCAGCACGCGGCATCAGCAGCAAATTGGGTGCCATCAAATTGCGTTCACCAGAAGTGCATTCGATGAAATGCGCGTGATCGAGCGCGGCGGGTTCAAGTTGGAACAACGCTTCGTAAAGGTGATGATCGGTTGATGTTAACCGGTCGAATATCACCCACCACCCATCGTCGTGCGCGATGACGTGCCGGTCGTGGCCAACGGCATATTGCGCACTTTCGCAGTATAAGTGGACATGGCGCAAGTCGCCTTGATCTCGCTGCGAGACCAAACGCACTTTCGGCGAGGGGCCGCCGACTTTCATCCGCTTCGGTCCTTGCCGATAATGCGTCTGTTCCAAGCCATCGATCTGCACCAAATTATGCGCGCGCGTTTGGCGGAATGCCGCGCGCCAATTAAATTCGCCGCCTTCATGATAAGTATAACGGCCGGGGTCGACGATCATTGACCGCCCCAAGGCCGCAAATTCGAACGCCAGACAATCGAGATGACCGTGATTTCCCGCGCCAATGTCGCCGTAATCTAGCACCATATATTGGCCCTGCACGTCGCCAGCTTGTGCCTTGCGGTCCCGCAGAATGACATAGCCAGCGTCGGGAAAACTCTCGATCAGCTTTGGCTTGCAGCCCGCGCCCAACATTGCGCGATAATCGCCGACATCGCCATCGCTCAACGCCGGGATAGTGCCATCTGGTTTGTGCAGCATATGCGCAAAATGGCTGGCACGGGCGATAATATCGCGCAACTCTGTGGGAAAGGGAAGACCATTGTCGTCCGCCAGCTGCATCGCTTCAACAAAGTTACGCAGTGCGATGCAATGATAATGTGACGATAGCTCGACATGCGCCCCATCGGGCAGGAAATCAGTTCTTGCATTAATTAGCAGTTCTGTTTGCGCGAAATGGACCCATTCCGCATCGCGCAGCCAGACACCGGCAATGTAAATGGCGAACAGTTCCAACGTCCGGTGATTGCGCGCCTGGTGCAAATTACCGATCAACCAGTGAACTTGATCTTGGACTGATTTGGCCATTGTATGTGCCAGTTCGGGCCAGGCATCACCAAGCAATGATAGCGCATAGACCCAATTGCGTATTCGCCGCCCGGTCACGTCCGCTGCAATAAAACCCGGCTGCACTTGGCCGATCCAGCTGCGGATGTGTGCGCCGAGCAGATGTATGTGGCGCTCTTCTCCGCTTTCCAACCAATGCCAAACCAGACTGGGCGCATGAAAAAATTTGTGCAAGACAATATGCCATTCGATATCGTCCGATGGATTGTGGCACCAGTTAACCGGTGTGCCGATGGTGTGCGTTTCGCCGTGCACGGTAAAATTGCCTTGATGCAGCAACTCGATCAGCCCGGTATCGAGAAAACCCTCCTCAAATCGCACGCGGATATTGGCGCGTGGCTGCGGCTGGTCTAGCCGAACGGACAAGGCCAGGCTCATTCCGCCGCCTCTAGAAATTGGCCATTTTCTATAAGGCCATTTTCAATAACACCTTGTTCAAACAGGGCTTTTAGGTCTTGGATTGTTCGGTCTGCATCAAATACTTCCGCTATGCGCTTGGCGGCATTTTTACCCAGCCGCGTGCGCAGCAACTCGTTCTTGCATAGCTCTGCCAACGCTGCCGTCAACGCATCTACATTATCAGGATCGACCATTAAACCATTTTTGCCGTCGGTGACGATCTCTGGAATACCGGAAATGTTTGTGGAAAGTACCGCAAGCCCGGTCGCCATCGCTTCGGCCAGCACATTGGGGATGCCGTCGCGATCACCGCTATCGTCAATTCGGCAGGGAAGCACAAAAATGTCTGAGCTGTAATAGCTTTGACGCAGAATCTCCCGTGATTCGGGCGGTTCAATGCTGACCTGATCGACAAGTTCCAATTCATCGCGCAATCTGAAAAGTTCCTTCGTCGCTGGTCCCGTTTCACCAATCAACCGGCAAAGGAAATCAATTCCTTCAAACTGCAACTGGCTAAGTGCACGAAACAGCAGATCGAACCCTTTTTTGTCGACATGCCGGCCGACTGCCAAAATCCGCACGCAACCTTTTTGCAAGCGTGCCATTGGGCTGAAATAACTAATGTCGAGTCCGTGGTAGACAGTGTGCAGATTGTTTGTATGCGCTAACTGCTTTACCATGTGGGCATGGTTGGCTTCGGTGCATGTAGTGACAAATTGGGCTGCTGCTACTTTGCGCGATAACATGTCTCCAGGATTATGCCGGGCTTCGTAAATATCCTTGGCGTGGGCAGTGAAACTGAACGGCACGCCCGCCATGTCGGCTGCCAGCCAACTGATCGTTGTCGCACTATGGCAGAAATGGCCGTGCAAATGGGTTATGCCCGCACGGTCGATTGCTTCGGCGACAGCTCCTGCTTGGGCAAATTGTTTGAAATAGCTACGCTTAATGCGGCGTCCATCCTCATGCCGGTATCGCCGAGCAAATCGGAGCGCCGCGTTTAGACCAGCTAGCCACGCCAAGGGGCGCCGCCGAAACAACCGCCAGTGGACGGGAAGGTAAGCAGGTACGGCGATTTGCAACCATCCGAGTAAGCTGTTCTTGCTAACCGAACCCGCAACCGGAAGGTAAGCGAGCGGCGCATTCAAATCAGTAAGCACCGACGATGCCAGATCGTCACCGTGCGTGCCGGCAAAGACTGTGACATGTTTGCCCAGGCGTTCCAGTTTTAACACTTCGTTGCTGATGAAGCTTTCGGAGAGTCTGGGAAATCCTTTGATAAAATAGCCAATGCTACCTTCACCTTCGCCGGTCGCCGTTATAAGCATCCGGTCAAGCGCCGCCATATCCCGGCCACAACCAAAGCGGTCTGTGACCATTTCCTTAGCTTGCTGAGACAGCCGGGCAGTCAATTTTGCGTCATCCAGCAGCGCGGCCATCGCAGCGGCCAGTTCGGCGGGCGCATCCGGCGGAACGATCCGTCCATTTATATCATCGGTAACGATTTCAGGTATGCCGGAAACGGGCGTTGTGATTATCGGCACGCCAGCCGCCATGGCTTCAAGCAAGACATTAGGGATTCCATCGCGGTCACCGTCGGCGTCAATCCGGCACGGCAACGCAAAAATGCTCGCCCTTTCAAGTTGACCGAGCACAACATCGTGCGTCTGCTTGCCAAGCAACATGACATGCCACTGTAGCCCGTATCGCTCAATCAACGCGTTCAAAGACGCTTCTTCGGGGCCATAACCGATTATCCGGCAAGCAAATTCACGGCCATCGTCGCGCAATATCCGGCACGCCTCGATCAAAGTGTCAAAACCCTTTTTTGACCGCAAACGGCCTATGGACAGGATCATGGGCAACCGTTGAGGTTGACGATCCAGCCGATGGAATTTAGCGCAATCAATGCCGTGATAAAGCTTTGCCACTGGAACGCCGGGGGCCAGCTTACGCAGATGTTCGGCGTTATAGCTGGTACAAGTGGTAACAAACCGCGCCTTGATCAAATTGCGACGCAATTTGACGGGGTCCGCCAGATAGATGTCCTTGGCGTGTGCAGAAATGCTGAAGCCGATTTTGGCGATCTTTGCCGCGCGCCGCGCAATAGTTGCTGGAAAATCGGCAAAGTGGGCGTGAATATGCGCGATTGATCGCGCCTTACACAGTGCCGCAAGGTTGTTGACCGGGTTTTTAGGGTCGAGCATGATTATGTCTGCCTTCACGCGCGCTACGTCTGCGTGCGAAAATTCGTCGCTCGGCGGTTCCAGAGTAAAGATTGTCACTTGCCAGCCCAGCGCTTCCAGGGCCAAAACCTCGTGCAGGATGAAAGTTTCCGACAATTTGGGGAAACGTTTTACCAACAAGGCAATGGGTTTCCTTGTCATGCAAACATTCCCTTTTTCACGCGATGAACTGAAACGGCATTGTCCGCAGGCAGCAGCAGATCGCAAATCTCGTCTAGGCCGCGAAATGACAGTCGCGCCAATTTGCAGGAACTGACATTGGCCTTGGCCAGCTCGTGTTCGATTTCATTCAACAGCAACCGGGGGCTTAACAATTCTTCCGGGATCATCTTCAACAGGCCATGTCGCGACATGGCTTCTGCGCGAATCCGCTGTTCACGCACCGGGCGCGAACGGGGAACGATGATCGAGCGTTTGCGATAGCTCAGAATCTCACATACACTGTTATAGCCGCCCATCGCGACGACCAGCTGGGCTGTGGCAATCTCCCGGCCCATATTGTCAGAGAAATTGGACCATTTCACACCTTCAATCCGTTGTGCGGCATCACCAAGTTTTTCCAGCAATACATGATTCATTTCGGGGCCGCCGATGACATGACAGTCGAAATCGCGGTTATCGCCCGCCAGCTGCAGCGCGCCAATGGCCGCTTCGATCAGGGGAATGCCGTCTTGGCCGCCACCCGCATGGATAAGCACTTTTTGCCGGACACCGGTGGCGGGCGGCGGATTATCCATGTTTGCTTTGCGGGCCCGGTCAATATAACCACAGTAACGCAGCTTTTCGCGTGTTGCTGCGGGGAATTCATAGACTTCGGCAAGGTCGAAAATATACGGCTCACCGACCACGAGCACACCATCATAATGGCGCGCAATCGCACCATGATAATCATTAGCTTCCCAAACTTTGCGAGTGGCATGGGCCGTATCGAGAATATCGCGAAGCAAAAGATAGATAGGTACGCGGTTTTCGCGTTTTGAAAACAATTCCAGCATCGGAGCCAATTCGCCCGCAACGCCCAATGGCTTTTTGTCGATCAATATGATGTCGGGTTCAAAGTCACTGGCAGCAGAAAGGATCAGGCTGGAACGCATCCGCACAGCATGGTCAAATTCCATATTGAGATGCTTGACCCCATAATTGCCGTCGACATCACGCGCAAGGCAGGGCAGCTTCACATAATCGATATGCGGCGGTAACCGGAATGCGTGCAGCATCGGCGAGCCTGTGAGCAGCAATACCGAACTGTCCGGATCGCGTTCAACCAGCGCTTCGGAAATGCGGAGCATGCGGCGTATGTTGCCAAGCCCGAATGTGTCGTGAGAGTAGACCAAAATTCGCGGCATCCGCATTCTCCTTGATGATGGAAGTCATTGCAAAGAGATAACGGCCTTCGACGAAGTATATTCCGTGCCGCTGAGAAAAAATTTCATTTTTATGACAAAAATTGTAGGCAGGGCATGCGGCCAACTATTTAATGAAACCAAATCCATAGACCGGATCAAATCCGGGTGCACCCAGATCGATGGCTTGTTTGCGCAAGCGGGCGGCGCAGGCCGCATTGCCAGCAGATTTGAGGCAACGCGCCATCCATGCGGACACATGCGGGGTGGCAAAACTGGTGCCGGAAAAGCGCCCGATCCCGCCACTTGCATCCGCCGCTGGCTCGCTAACCCCGCGCGCGGCGACAGTGATATATTTTCCTTGGTTCGCGTAACGATAGACCCGCCGGTTTTCGTCCACGGCAGTTACCGCGACGACTTGCCGCAAGGCCGCTGGATACGCCGGCGGCGCTGTCGGTCCGCCATTACCTGCTGCCGCAACGATGACCGTGCCTTTGGCAACAGACCGATCGATCAGCCGGTCCAATATTGCGTTGCGGGGGCCAGCAAGGCTGATGTTAACGACAGAAACCTTGTTCGCAGCCATCCATTCCAACGCTTTGACGATAGCATCTGCCGATGTGAAAGGCGTTCCTGTACCACCGCGAAAAATATTGGCGACATAAAGGTTGTTTGAACCTTCACTGACCAGAATGGATGCGATTGCGGTACCATGCGCGCGCGGCATATTACCGTCGCCGCTACCAAAATCGCGATTTTTGATCGACGAACCGAGCAAAGCTGGATGGCCCATAACACCAGTGTCGATCATACCGATGGTGAGCTTATCTTTTTTTTGCGGCAGGACATCCTTCTTGGTGCCGTCCCGCGCGCCCGACGGGGCATATTGCAGGCTGTAATAATGGGCAAAGTCGTAAGTGCCACCGGGCTCAATTTTCTGCATCATACGCAGCGCGTCATCGGACTTCATGTCGCGCGGGACCGTCAACCGCGTCACCACAGTGTCAAGCGAAGGCAGCCTTTCTTGATCGATAATTGCAAAGCCGCGGCCTTGCGCCTTGATTAAAGCGTCAGGGCCAATATCAAGCGCAATAATTTCGCTGCGCCGCACGGGAAATCCGCGGTCATCATATTCCGGGTTCTCCTGGCTTCCAACTTCCCGCATTTCAACGCTGCTGCCATGATCATCGTAGGAATCCTTCGCCAACTCTTCGGCGTAATCCGCAGCATCTTTGGCAGCATCTTCGGCCGCCTTGGCGGCTTCCTCGCGAATGTCTTCTTCTAACTTTGCCAGTTCCTCGGTAGCTTTCTGTGGATCCTTGGCGGCGTCTTCCATGATCTTGGCACGCTCTTCGGAAAATTTGGCCTGATCCTTGTCGGCGCGTTCTGCGGCGCGTGAAGCATCGCGCGACGCACGCTCAACCGCTCGATCAGCCCGGTCATCCGGTTCGTTTCCGTCGCGCCGTGCCGACGATGATGTGCTGGATATCAAAGTCAAAACAGCCGTAACAGCTATCGCGGCTGTGCCGATTTTTCTTTTGAATTTGTCTGTTCGCATATGTGATTGCATAGGATACCCGCTACAAAGGGTTTAAACTCTAGCACAATAACGTACAATGAACGGGCTTATTCCCGTCAGCAAACAGATTGTTTATGTAGCCAGTGCTATCACGCATTTGCAAAGTTTCAGTTGGACAGGAATAAAGACATCCCCAATCCGTTTATAGGGAACAAGGAATGAATCGAGGCAATCCAACGACAGCGATTGGCTTGCGCCAGGATGTCATTGCTATCCTTCCCCGGTTGCGCCGCTTTTGCATGGCGCTGGCTAACGGGATGGATGCCGGTGACGATCTTTGCCAGGCAACGGTTGAAAGGGCGCTGTCACGAGAGGACCAGTTCATTCCAGGAACGAGGTTGGATAGCTGGATGTATAGAATTGCGAAGAATATTCATATTGATCAGATACGCCGTTTAAAAACGCGCGGTGTTGAAATTGATGTTGATGACGCTTTTACGATTTCAGGCGATGACGGCGTGCAAATTGTCGAAGGACGGTCAGACTTGGCGAAGGCGCAAGCAGCGATGGCTGCGCTTCCTGATGATCAACGCATCCTACTCGCGTTGGTTGTATTGGACGGTAAAAGTTACCGGGAAGCTTCCGATATACTCGAAATCCCGATGGGAACAGTGATGAGCCGGATTGCGCGAGCGCGCCGGTCGATAGACATTTTTGTGAATGGGGCAGAAAAAGATGAAATATCACAATCAACAAGAGCAGATAGCAGCCTTTCTGGATGGCCAAATGGCTGACGCGGAAATGGCGAATTTCGAAGCAGCGATGAACGCTGATCCTGCGTTGGCGGAGGCGGTTGCCCGTTACTCCGCGAACGACAATTTGCTTCGCGGGGCCTTTGACGCACCTATTCAGCAAGGCGTCGACGATGCTTTGCTAACGAGGATGGGGCTGGCGGAGACCGGAGCCGCAAATGTAGCGGACATTGCCGTGGCCCGAAAATCCAAAGCCGTCGCCAATGATAACAGTCCCGGTTGGAAGCGTTGGCGCTGGCCAGCCGCTGGCTCGATTGCCGCGGCGCTGGTGGCTGCCGTTATGCTGCAGACAAGCCCGATCCCAGAACCCGGTGCGCAGTTTGCACAGGCGATGGAAACGCTACCGTCTGGACAGGTCGCCCAATTGGCCAAAGGAGAGACGGTCGAACCATTGCTGACTTTCAAAGCCGGCGACGGCCGTCTTTGCCGCGAATTTTCCCGCAGCGGCCCGCAAGCCGCCACAGGCATCGCCTGCCGCAGCAATGCTGGCTGGGCTGTTGTGGCAAATGTAAAGGGCACAACAGCACTGGGCAATTCTGGCCAGATCGAAACGGCAACGGGCGCCGATGACAGCGCTTTAGCGGGCGCATATCAGAGCCTCAAGGCATCTGATCCGCTGGATAGCGAAGCCGAAAAGGCGTTGATCGCGATTGGCTGGACGTCCGGTAAAAAATAATTCTGCGGACGCGGAATATGTTGCCCCATGCCGCGTTGTTACAATGTCTACGGTTCGTGTACGCAAAATTCAGGAGAATGGCGGCGGCAAAATTCCCCCGGATTTAGATTCTGGCCGCCGCAACATTTGCAATGACAGCGTCTGCGCGTCCGATCTCGGCACGCTGCTGTGCGGATGGTGCGCCAGATGCACGACGAGGCTTCGGCTGTGGCCGTGGACGATTGACCCAGAGGGACATCAATGAACCCCATGGGCCGCAAAGCAGCCCCGGGCGGGATCGCAACCCGTTCGGGACTGTATTTGCGTGCAAACTTTACAGAACGGATCGATTGCAGCATACTCACCACTCAAGAAACCCGGAGCCAGCTAATGGAAAAATTGCCTCGATTCGGAATCTCAGCTGTCGCTGTTTGTCTTTTTGCATATTCCTCAGCAGCCTTTGCACAAACAGCAAGCGATAATTCCACCACCAATTCCCAAGAAAAAACGGCGACGTCGAGCCTTCGGTTTTCGACTGGTATCAGCTATTCCAAGGGCAGTTATGGCGAGATTGAAGATACGGAGGTTTTCGCAATTCCATTAAGCGTAACGCTTCGGAACGGCCCTCTAAAAGTTCGCGTATCCGTGCCTTGGGTCTGGATCAATGGCCCAGGTTCGTTGATATCAACACCAGAAGGACGCGATAGCGGATCGGGCGCAAGTTCAGGCAGCGATAATAGCGGATCAGGCTCAAGCGGATCAGGTTCAAGCGGTTCAGGTTCGAGTGGGTCAGGATCAAGTGGCTCAGGATCAGGCGGATCGGGCTCAGGCTCAGGTAGTTCCGGCTCAGGCGGTAGCGCGGTCGAGGTCGAAGATCCGCTGGGTGTTGAAATCATCGATGATGACGGCGCTGTACCAACGGCGTTGAACAATAAGCGCAACGGTTTTGGCGATGTGAATATCGCGATAACCTATAGTTTCGATTTGGGGGACGATCTCTATTTCGAGCCTACTGCAAAAGTAAAAATTCCTACCGGCTCACGCAGCAAACGTTTGGGTACCGGACAAGTGGATGTCACTTTGTCTAGCGACTTAGTTAAATCAGTCGGCAATGCTAGCTTCTATGTCCACGGCCGCCGGAAATTTGCAGGGAAGGCGGCCGGATCAACCATCCGTTCGACATGGGGCACCGGCGGGGGTGCCAGTGTAAGAGCGGGCGATGGCTTTACGCTTGGTGCAGATTACGACTGGCAGCAATCGGCCTTTATCGGCCGCAAGCCCAGCAGTGAAGTCACCGGTTGGGCGAACATGCGGTTAGCCGCTGGCTTTGGCCTGACAATATATGGGTCAACCGGATTGAACAGTAACAGCGCGGATGTTTCTGGCGGAGCAACAGTAAGCGTCAAATTCTAATTCCGCTGAAAAACTTTCAAAGGAACTCGGGCTAACCAAGTTGGCAAGGCAGTCATTTAAGGGCTAATATAATTACGGTAACAATTCGGAGCAGCGGGTTGCTGCGCGTCTTGTGTACCGCATGGTGGTGGCCGTTTTAGACTCGATCGTAATATTTCGATTGTGTTTACCGGATATCAACAGCAAACCTGCTGTTAACTAGAGTTGAAAATGACCTGGCAGCGCGCCGTAGTTGAACTTAATATGCGCAGGCAGGGGCAAATAATTAGGACAAAAATATGGCTACTGCACTAAAAATAGAACCTTCTTCTGATGTCGCAGAAATTGCGGCGCTCGTTGCCCGGTCACGCGCGGCGCAAGCGCAGATCGAGAACTATACGCAGGAGCAGGTTGATGCCTTGATCCGGGCAATGGTTTGGGCCGTTGCCAAACCCGGTGTCGCCGAAAAGATTGCCCAGCACACCGTCGATGAAACCCAGCTTGGCAATTATGACGGTAAATATCTCAAGATTTTCCGCAAAACGCGCGCAACTTTGATGGATATTATCGACGACAAGTCGGTCGGCATTATTGAAGAAGATAACGTGCGTAACATTGTAAAAATCGCAAAACCTGTTGGCGTGATTGGTGCGTTGTCGCCGTCGACCAACCCCGAAGCGACGCCGGTTATCAAAGCGATCTCGGCGGTAAAAGGCCGCAACTCGATCATCGTTGCCCCGCATCCGCGCGCCAAGCTGACCAACAAGATGATTTGCGATTTGATGCGCGAAGCCATCGTCAAAATGGGCGGACCTGCTGACTTGGTCTTAAGCATCGACATTCCATCAGTTGAAAAAACCAATGAATTGATGCGCCAATGCGACCGTGTTCTTGCCACCGGCGGCGGAGCCATGGTGACGGCGGCGTATTCGAGCGGCACACCTGCTTTGGGCGTGGGCGTTGGCAATGCAGTGATTACCGTTGATGAAACGGCAGACTTGGACGATGCTGCGGAAAAAATTCGCATTTCGAAGACGCTCGACCTTGCGGCATCTTGTTCGTCGGACAACAGCGTTATCTTGGTCGATGCGATTTACGACGAGATGCTCGCCAAGCTGGTGGCCAAAGGCGGCTACATTCTGAATGACGACGACAAGGCGAAATTTCAGGCGGTGCTTTGGACCGATGGCCATATTAATGCGAAGGTGGTCGCACAGACGCCAAAATTCATCGCAGATTTTGCCGGTTTCACGATCCCCGACGAAACCCAGTTCTTCATCATCCCTGAAACCGGCTATGGTGCCGAACATCCATTTTCGGGCGAAAAAATGACGGTTTCGATGGCGCTCTATCGCGCGAAGGATCTGGATGACGCGATCTTACTGACCAATGCGATCCAGTCTTATCAAGGCCAGGGCCATAGCTGCGGCATTTATTCACAATCCGATGCAAACATTATGAAGCTGGCCAACGCTACGCGCACCAGCCGGGTCATGGTCAATCAACCACAATCGGCGTCAAACAGCGGCAATCTGTGGAACGGCATGCGCCAGACTTTCTCGCTGGGTTGCGGATCATGGGGTAACAACGGAACGAATAATAACATCACATGGCGTGACCTGATCAACGAAACCTGGGTATCAAAGCCGCTCGCAGTGGCCAAGACATTGCCGAGCGACGAGGTGTTGTTCGGTGATGTGATTGCCCGGCTAGGGTAACTTTTCCGGCGGACGCCCAGCGCAAGGAGATTGAAGGGGTATTTGTGTTTGTCTGCCTAATCCCTCTCCCGGCGAGCTTACATCGCATTGCAATTCAAGCTGGTCGGGGTGATCTAGGGAATAAAGGCGGCGGAATGGCGCCGATACTGTTAAAAACAGCCGAAAAAATCGTCACCAAGCGCCGTCCACTGACAAATTTGCAACATATAGCGAGCTGTTCAGCACAGCAGTGCTTCTTTCATGGGCGATAATGGCAGGCCAATCCTAACACCACAACTGGCCACACCAAACTCTTCAGAACTGCCAAATAACGCTGAAAAAGTTGGTGAGCCCTGCTGGGTTCGAACCAGCGACCTACTGATTAAAAGTCAGTTGCTCTACCGACTGAGCTAAGGGCCCGCAGCGAAACGGGGCTTGCCCTTCGCGTTGGTTGTGCCCCCCTAAAGGCGCTTGCTGCCCCGGTCAACCCGCTTTGATCGGTTGAATTGATATAACAGTTGCATAACGGTCAAGCCGGTGATCGGGTCACGCAATTGCGGGGCAATTTCTGCTGCTGGTTGCAAGACGAATCCGCGCGATTGCCACGATGGATGCGGGATAGCCAGCGCGGGGGTGTCGCTTGTCCAAACCCCACCCGTCCAAAGGATAATGTCCAAATCGAGCACCCGTTCACGCCAGCGTTGACCGCGCGATTGCCTGCCAAAATGCCGCTCGACATGCTGCAATCGGACCAGCAATTCAGCGGGATTTAGCATCGTAGATATGAGCACCGCGCCGTTTGCAAAATTTCGCTGTGACGGGCCAATGGGCCTGCTTGATATGATTTTCGACTGCGCAAATACATCCAGATCAGCCATCTCGAGGGCCGCGACTGCGTGTTCAAGAATGTCAGCCGGCTTGCCGAGCAAATTGTGCCTCTGGTTTGAACCCAGTGCAACCAGGTAAAGATGATCTTGCCTCATCGTGCGCCCTTAGCGCATCATGTCGCCCATAGGAAAGAATTTACGGCAGTATTTTTTGTTCAAGGGTATCCGTAAACCTCTGGTTTCCAGTTATTGGTAATATGCACTTTGTCGCCAACCCGCATGTTACGGAACAGAGTTTTCGCAAACTCCAGTGGTATGCCAATACAGCCATGTGTTGCCGCCATATCATCAACGTCGGCACCGTGAATTGCAATTCCCTGCCATGTAAGTCGCAGATTATATGGCATTGGCGCGCCGCCATAGGTGCTTGAATAATGATCCGCATCTTTTTCAAGGATTGGAAAAGTCCCCGTGGGCGTTTTGTAGTTGTCCCAACCGCGTGTGATAACCGCCCGCGCAATTTCAACGCCGCCGCGATAAACGTAAAGTTGCTCTGCACGCAGATCTACGACGATTTCAGGGTGAACACGCGGCGCGGCGGTTTCATCCCAGAAAAACTCGCCATAATATAAAGGAGCGTCAGTTTCAGCGTAGGTGTGCACATGGGGAAGGGCTTGCAAAGGCAAAGGCAAAGCCAAAGCCAACCAGAATGCAATCCAGACCCATGGCCGCAATAATATGACGGTCAACGATGTACAAAACTTTTGAAGCGTGCGGTTTTTCATACAGATTGTCCAAAACAATTCGCCGCTGGCAATAATGGCAAACAATCGCGGGTATTGCTATGCCGCCAAAATTGTTGCCCCAATCATAGACAGAGATTGTGCATTTGTTAATATGATTTGGCAGTCAAAATTTAACCATGTTCGGGAATGCCAGCAAATATTGGATCGCCCTTTAACACTTGCAATGTAGGATTTGTTCTGGGAACAAAGCGAGTGGCCGCTTGTCTAGGGCTTGGCTCTTTGACATTGTTGGCGGTCAAATCACCCCTTTCGCAGTAGGATTTGCGAAAACGTAAAATTACAAAAAAACGACGATGTAGGAAATTATCTATACCCGAACTGGCAATTAGTTTCAAAATAGGCGTCAACTTTGTCAACTAGGTGTCAACTTGGCATTTTTGGCATTTTCAAGAATTGGGCTAAAAATTGGAACCAAAGCGGCGACGGGAGGTGTTTCGTTTCGACGCTATCAAGCGAACAGGCCATCAAATATCTTCGGCCAATCTTGCATAAAGTTGCGGCCGCCGATCGCGGAAAAATCCCATGCTTGCGCGGTGCGCCCTTGCTTGATCGAGATCAAACGTAGCGACCATGATCCCTGTTTCTTGGTCGTCCAATTCCGTCACCACATCACCCCATTCATTTGCGATGAAGCTGGTGCCGTAAAATTTCTGTGGTTTGTCGCCATGATCATCTTCCGATCCTACGCGGTTCGCCGCCACAACGGGCATGCAATTGGTCACCGCATGGCCGACCATTGCCCGGCGCCACATGTGCCTTGTGTCGAGCGTATCATCTTGTGGTTCAGCGCCGATCGCGGTGGGGTAGAATAGAATTTCTGCGCCCATCAATGCCATTGCCCTTGCACATTCCGGGTACCATTGGTCCCAGCATATTCCGACACCGATTTTCGCGCCGCAGACATCCCAAACCTTGAACCCGGTATTGCCCGGCCGGAAATAATATTTTTCTTCATAACCCGGACCGTCGGGAATATGGCTTTTGCGATAGACCCCCAGAATTTCGCCGGAGCCATCAATCATCGCAATTGTGTTGTAAAAATGTGGCCCGTCACGTTCAAAAAAGCTGGTGGGAATTGCTACGCCCAATTTCTTCGCCAGCTTCGTCATCGCGATTACCGACGGATGTTCCTGCGTCGGCCGGGCCAAAGCAAAGTGGGCTTCCTGTTCGGTTTTGCAAAAATAGGGGCCGGAGAAGAGTTCTGGAGGCAGAATGATTTGTGCGCCGCCATGGACGGCTTGTTCGATAAGCCCAGAAACTGCTTCGATGTTTTCGGCTTCACTGCCGGAAAGCTGCAATTGGACTGCAGCGACGGTAACAGAACGTGTCATTCAGCTGCTATAGCCGAACGCCGAAACGCGCGGCAATCCCGATTGTTATCAAATAAAGTAACACGGTTACGGTGATACCAGCGGTAAGCGCCATCCAGAACCCGTTGCCGGCGCGCAACATCGCCGGAATAATCAAAAACATTGGCAGGCTGGGCAGTACGTACCAGAATGTCGCTTCGGCATGGTCCGCAAGCAGCAAATTGTCCCCGGTGTCGCGCCACAGCCAGATCATACCAAGGATCGAGATCAACGGCAGCGACGCCACCAAAGCAGCAAGAGCGGGAGATTTTCGCCCGATCAGCGCAATCAGGGCAATGATGATCCCTGAAAGCAACGCCCGAACAACAAAGCTTGCGGTCATTTGTGTTCCAACGCAAAATCGACCTGAACGCTCACCTCGCTGGTGGTGGTGCCAACTTGCACTGGCGGAGGAGCAACGGTGCGCACCATCGCAGGTGCCGCAGATTCTGCCATGGCGTCCATCTCATACGGCATGGGTTGGCCCACGATGCCGCCATCTCGAATCGTCAGCACGCGAGCAATTTTCATGTCGGCGGCGGCGGCATAGGCTTCTGCGCGCACCTTTGCGGCCTTATACGCCGCGCCGTAAGCAGAAAGCCGTGCTTTCTCCGGATCGGAAATCGACAGATTGGGTCCCGACAACAGGTTGGCGTTGGCACCCGTAGTTGCCGCAATCGCTTCGCTTACTTTGTCGACATTGCGGACTTTGACGGTTACCGTGTTCGATGCCTGAACCTTGTTTTTGTTGGTCCCCCAGTCGATACGGCTGATCGAGATGTTTGAGGTTTGCACGTCATCCTTTTTGATACCCGTTGCCAAAAGTGCATCGACAAGTTTCTGCATCGCCTGTGCATTGGCGCCCGACGCCGCTTTGGCATCGCCGCGGATCGTTTCAATTCCGGCAGTGAACGCCGCTTGATCAGGGCGATTTTCGCTGCGGCCAATGGCGCTGACACTAAGCATCGTCTCGTCATGGTCAACACCGCGCGGATCGGGCTTGCCGCTGGAGCATGAGGAAACAACAGCGCCCGCGCATATAGTGAATAAAAGCCCGCGTATGTTCATGGCCGTTTCCGAAACAATAATGTCATCCGGTCAGACTCGCCGATGGCCTCGTACTTGGCCTTATCGACGTCCTTTTTGGCGAGTACCGGGGGCAAGGTCCATACGCCGTCCGGATAATCGGCAGCGTCTTTGGGATTGGCATTGATCTCGCTTTTTGAATCAAGAACAAAGCCGTTTGCCTCCATGAACTTGATAACATCCGCTTCGCGCACATATCCTTTGCTGCCGTCCGACATTGCAAAAGGGGCATTCGCTTTGGCACGGTGTTGTTCAATGCCGATCATGCCGTCAGGCTTCAACAATTCGCGCATCGCTTTGACTTCGGCGTCGGCGATGTTCCAGCGCATCATATTGTGCATCATGCGCATAATCAGGATGCGGTCATATGTTCCCTTTGCCCCTTCGGGAATTGCACTAAGCGAAAATGCCGAAAAATCGGTTGCGGGGCGGCCCGTTACTTTGGCGACATCTTCGGGAAATTTGATGATTGCCGCCGAAATTCCTTCTTTCTGCTTGTCATTGAAATGGCTATTGGTGCCAAAATACAGCCCGCTAAATTTGCCCATTTCATTGACATATTTGCCCAAAATGCGCGTGTACCATTCGCCGCCGGGGGCATATTCACCGACGACATGATCAGGATGAATTCGGAAAAATTCCACCGTCTGGGCAGGGTGCCTGTACTTGTCGCGTTTTGCGTCCTCGGCGCGAGCAGCGTCGCCTAAAATCGTCGCCAATCGTGCCATATGTTCCTTATGCATCGCTGCATGCTTTGCATCATGCTTGTGCGGTTTCGCGGCGGAAACTGGCGAAATGCCTATCAACAGCGCCGTTAAGGCCACCGCGAATACAAAGGATCTTTTCATTGGAACTCTCCTCATAGAATACATGCTATCGTGCATACCCGCTTGCGCGCGCAACTGCAATTAAAGCGTCGGTACTTGCTGACTGGAACAATGAAAGCTGCCACCGCCTGACAAAATTGCATCAGCGTACAATCCGATGACCCGGCGTCCAGGGAACAACGGCTCAAATGCAGCTAACGCACGGTCATCATGCAGACTACCATAAATGGGCACCACCACAACGCTGTTACCGATGTAGAAATTCATGTAGCTTGCTGGCACCGCTTCGCCTTGTTGTTCAAAGCGCCCGACTGATGGAATAGTAGTCACCCGGCAGCCAAAAGCTTCGGCCCGCACGCGCGCATCGCTATAGACTTTGGCATTGGGGTCATCTGCATCGCTGGCCTCTGGAATGACCAGATGATTTGGCCCGACAAACCGCGCGAGGTTATCGACATGGCCATCGGTGTGGTCATTGGCGAGGCCATCACCCAGCCAAAGCAACTTTGAAATACCAAGGTCGCGTTCCAAGCGGCTTTCGATAGCCGCCTTGTCGAGCAGTGGGTTGCGGTTGACGTTTAACAGGCAATCAGTTGTGGTAACCGCCAACCCTTCGCCGTCGACGTCAATCGACCCGCCTTCTAACACCCAGTCGCAATCCGTAACCTTCAGGCCAGCTTGGAGTGCCAATTCGCGGCCAATGGTCTGGTCGCCGTCAAAGTCAAACCGGTTACCCCAGCCGTTGAATCCGAAATTTCTGGCTAATTGTGTTTCACCGTCAGAAACGACAAGGCAAGCCGTGTCGCGCAGCCAGATATCACCAATATGCCGTTGTTCGACGACCACATTGCGGCTCACCATTTCGCTTGCGATCATTGCCGCCGCTGTATTGCCAACAATAAGGTGCACGGTTTCGCCGCGGCCTGCATCACTTACTGCATCGGCAAAAGTAGCGATTTGCCGCTGCGCTTCGGCCAATTTTTCACCCCAATGTGCCCGAAAACTTGGAAAGCCGATCCAAACACGGTCATGTGGAGCCCATTCGGGCGGCATTAAAAATGGCATAACTATCGCCTACTTTGCCGCGCGGCTTTTGTCCCTAATGCCCCGGAATTCATCACCTTCGTTCCAGTTTGGCCAAGCATCGGACATCGCCAACATTCGGCCGACACGGTAGTAAAGACGTAAATCAGCCATGACGCCGGTCCAGTCCCAGTTTTCTTCATATTCGTCTTTCGGGCTGTGGTAACGGTTCTTCTCATAGTCATCTGCGGCTGCTTTGGCGGCTTCTTTTCCGCCAGTGATCAAATCATCGCCGCCTTCAAAATAAACCATCGGGACGCCCAGTTTTGCCAAGCTGAAATGGTCTGAGCGATAGTAAAACCCTTTTTCGGGTGTTGGCTCCGCGTCCGGTGTCCGGCCTTCAATTTTTGCCGCCGCATTTAAGAAATCATCAAGCTCTGATTTACCTTTGCCAATCACAGTTAGATTTTTGGCTGGGCCAGCCATAGAAAATGCGTCCATGTTTACGCCGCCTACCGTTTGAGACAGCGGGACGATACGGATTTTCGGCGTAATATTTAGAACCGAGTAAACCCGATTCCTCTGCAGTTACGGCAAGGAACACTACGCTGCGCTCCGGTGTACCGTTTGCTTTGAACATTTCAGCCAGCGTTACAAGCGCGGCAGATCCAGTTGCATTGTCGACCGCACCGTTGCAAATGTCATCGCCATCAGGAGCTGGAGTGCAGCGCCCTAAATGGTCCCAGTGGGCGGTGTAGAGCACGAATTCGTCAGGGCGTTTAGCGCCTTTCAATAGGCCAATCACGTTTTTGCTATTTTTGCGAGCAAGAGCATTATCAAACGCCAACGAGGCCTTTAATCCCAGTTCGACCGCTTTGAAGCCTTTTGATTTTGCCGCAGAGCTAAGCTTGGCCATATCTTGACCAACGGCATCGAACATCGTTTTGGCCACGGAGTTTTGTATCCAGCCATTCGTTTTCGTCTGGTCAGAACCCTTGTTGGCAGATTGAGCCAAAAATTGTGTTCCAGTCCAGCTGGAATTGACGACATTCCATCCATAAGCCGCCGGGGCCGTATCGTGGATGATTAGTGCCGCCGCAGCACCCTGACGGGCGGCTTCTTCAAATTTATAGGTCCAGCGGCCATAATAAGTCATCGCTTTGCCGCCGAAATCGCCTTCCAAGCTTTCGGTGCCGAAATCGGGATCGTTGATCAAGATCAGAACGGTTTTCCCTTTTACGTCAACGCCAGCATAGTCGTTCCAACCTTTTTCCGGGGCATTAATGCCATAGCCAACAAAAACGACATCACTGTCTTTTACTTCAATACGGGCTTGCTCTTGGTAGCTACCTGCGACAAAATCATCGCCATATTTAAACGTCAAAGATTTGCCGTCTTTGCCCGTTAGGGTAAGCGGAGTGACATTTTTTGCTGTAATTTCGAGCAAAGGCACATCCTGAAACCAGCTGCCGTCTTTACCGCCCGGTGCCAATCCTGCTGCTTTGAACTTTTCGACTAAATACGCCGTCGTCTTCTCTTCACCCGCTGATCCCGGTGCACGGCCCTCAAAAGCGTCAGAAGAAAGCGTCTTCGTGATTTCTTTCATCGTCGCGTCACTGGTTTCAGGCACCGCAACTTCCGGCAGCGCATCGGTGTCAGCTTTTTTGCATGCGCTGAGCATTAGTACGGGAATTAATGCAAGGGTAAGTAAGCGCATTGGTGCTCTCCGTTTAATTTTCTTAACGTCTTCTGCCAGAGCGGCGCAGTTGCTGCAAGTGAGCAGTTCTTGAAATCGCGGGCGGTAGGTCGAAGTAAATGGCTTCGCCAAGGATACGCTAAACAAGCCCGTAAGCTCTTGCTTTATTATGATCTGTCTCTACTATCATGGTAGAATAATGTTGGGAGCGGTGACTTGAAGAAGACGCGATTTTTGGGTTCCGCGATGTGCCTAGCGATGATGCCGTCTGCGATTTATGCCCAAGCAGATATGGCTACGCAGTTTGGCGCGCGAACGAGCGTTGAATTGATCAGTTTATCACCCGACGGTAGTCAAGTTGTCTATTTGCAACCCAGCGGCGGTCAGGGCTCGGTGGCCTATGTTGCAAGCGCAGCAGGCGGGATTCCAATAGCGGTAACGCGAGGCGACGGAGCGCCGTGGAGACTGCGGTGGTGTGATTGGGCGTCAAACACAAGACTAGTATGTCAGGCATTCGGCTTGATCGAAACCAGTGACGGTGTGTTGCCGTTTGCGCGGCTATTCGCCGTCGATACAGATGGCACACAGGTGAAGGAGCTAGGGAAAAAATCAACACGTGCACTTGGACGGACGCAATTTGACGGCGATATCGTGGGCTGGTCCGCCAAAGACGACGGCCAAATATTGATGAGCCGGGCCTATGTGCCTGAAATAACTATTGGAACGCATCTAGGCAAAAGCGAAGAGGGGTTGGGTGTTGACGTTGTCGACACGCGAACATTGCGGAGTTCAAAACTCGAACGACCACGCAGCAATGCCTCATCTTATGTTGCCGACTCGGCGGGTGTGGTCCGTTTGATGCAAACCGACGAGCAGAACGCTCAGGGGATATTGAGCGGCAAGTCGACGTATTATTTCCGTGCTCCGCAATCGCGAGAATGGGCAAAATTGACTAATCTTGATGATTCCGGCGCCGTGCTCAGGCCAGCAAAGGTTGATATAAGCAAGAACATTGCATTTGCGTTCGGTTCAAAATCAGGCCGCGATGCAGTTTATACAGTATCGTTAGACCAATTTCAGAATACCACAATATTGTTGGCAAATGACAAGGTTGATATCGCCAACTTATTGACTTTAGGCCGCAGCGGTCGCGTAATTGGCGCAGAGTTTATTACTGATAAACGCGAAACCGTCATTTTTGACGATTCATATCGGGCATTGGCCGCCAAACTTGGAAAAGCTCTGCCTCGGTTGCCTTTGGTACAATTCGTCGGAGCAAGTCGCGATGAAAATATGCTACTGATTTTTGCCGGTAGTGATATCGACCCTGGTCGTTACTATGTCCTTGACAAAGCGAAAATGGGTTTGACAGAGATTGCACTGTCTCGTCCAGAGCTTGAGAACAAACCGCTATCGGCAGTCAAGCCGATTACGTATAACGCCGCAGATGGTACCACGATACCGGGTTACCTGACATTACCGCCGGGCAGCAACGGCAAGGGATTGCCAGCCATAGTGATGCCGCATGGTGGCCCATCGGCGCGCGACGAATGGGGCTTCGATTGGATGGCGCAGTATTTTGCAGCGCAAGGTTATGCCGTCTTGCAACCCAATTTTCGCGGGTCATCGGGCTATGGCGACGACTTTTACGTCAATAATGGGTTCAAATCTTGGCGAACGTCAGTTGGCGACGTAAATGATGCTGGTCACTGGCTGATTTCGCAAGGAATTGCTGATCCCAAAAAACTGGCGGTAGTGGGATGGTCATACGGTGGCTATGCTGCTTTGCAATCCGCAGCCTTGGACGCAGAATTGTTCAAGGCAAGGGTAGCCATAGCGCCTGTCACAGATTTGAAGATGCTGATAGCGCAATATCGCGATTTCACAAACCGCGATATTGTCGCCAAATTCGTTGGGGCTGGTGAGCATATCGAATCCGGATCCCCGTTACAGCAAGTCAGCAAACAGCGTGCACCAGTATTAATGTTCAGCGGCGACAAGGATTTAAACGTGGATATCGGCCATGCCCGTGCAATGGACGCGGCACTACACAAATTGGGTAAATCGAGCGAATTGGTTACCTATCCAGAACTTGATCATCAAATAAATGATTCGCGGGCGCGTGCCGATATGCTTCGCCGAGCGAGTGCGTTTTTGAAGACACAACTTGGCATCGAATAAAAAGGGCGGCCCAAACGGACCGCCCCTTGATATCATTGTTAAAATCAGATTTCAGCGCGAATAAAATTCGACAACCAGATTTGGTTCCATTTTCACCGGATAGGGTACTTCGTCCAGTGTCGGTACACGAACAAAAGTGATCTTTGCATTACCGTCGGTTGCAACATAATCAGGAATGTCGCGTTCGGCGAGGCCTTGCGCTTCAATAACCAGCGCCATTTCCTTGGCTTTGTTACCCAACGAGATCTCGTCGCCAACATCAACCTGACGGCTGGCGATATTGCACTTGATGCCGTTGACGCGGATATGGCCGTGGCTGACGATCTGCCGCGCCGCGAAAATTGTTGGTGCGAATTTGGCGCGGTAAACGATCATGTCCAGACGGCGTTCAAGCAAACCGATCAAATTCTGGCTGGTATCACCCTTCATGCGTGAGGCTTCAAAATAAGCGCGCTTGAATTGTTTCTCGGTTACGTCGCCATAATAGCCCTTAAGCTTTTGCTTGGCACGAAGCTGGATACCGAAGTCGGAAAGTTTACCCTTGCGGCGCTGACCGTGCTGGCCGGGACCATATTCACGCTTGTTGACGGGTGACTTGGGGCGACCCCAAATATTTTCGCCCATACGGCGATCGAGTTTATACTTTGATGCTGTACGCTTTGACATGGCCAAAAACTCCTTAAAATTCGCGTTTATGTTACGTCCCCGGAACCGCACCGCTACGCCAAAGGCTTAACGCGGCCACCGCTTCACCGAGGGTGCGGGGCCAATTGCGAAGGCAGGCCTATGCAGCCAAGTTGCACATAAGTCAACCGCTGCGATGCAATATCGGCTCGACAGGTTGCAGGCTCGCTCGTAAACGCAAGGATCATGACCATCATCACTGAAAAATCGCCAACAGATTGTAACGATATGACGCAAGTTCGCCGCGGCGTCGATGCCATTGATGCGGCGCTTGTTCAATTGCTGGGGCAGCGGTTTCGATATATGGAGGCTGCAGCAAGGATCAAGGATTGCCGCAATCAGGTGCGCGACGAAGGCCGCAAAGCGGAAGTAATTGCCAATGTTATTGAACATTCGCGATTGCACGGCGTTCCGGTCGCGGTTGCAGCAGCTATGTGGCAAGATTTGGTCGAAGCATCCATCGCGCATGAGCTCGCCGAGTGGAACTGCATTCATAGTTGATAGCCTGCTTTAATCCTGCAAAACTCGGCCGGAACGCTTGCCCTTTTTCAGCACGCTTAACATGCCGCGCACAGTGCGTACTTCGCCCGAATTCCAAGCAGGTTTCGTCAGCAAATTGCGCAAGGTCAACTGGGTTACTTCGGTGCGCTCCAGGGGAAAGAAATACCCGCGTTCGTCCAGCATGCCGAAAAGCTGTTCAACCATGCCGTCGAGTTCGATTTGCGGCGCTGCAGGCTCGATTTCGGTCACTGGCGGACTGGCCATATTTTGGGTTTTCGACCATTCATAAGAGCATAACACAACCGCTTGAGCCAAATTCAGCGAGCCAAACTCCGGATTGATGGGGACGGTCAATATCTTGCGCGCCATGGCTACCTCACCAACTGCAAGGCCGGATCGTTCGGTGCCAAAAAGTATTGCATTGCGCCCAGTAGATGTGAAACAATCGATCGCGGCTTGCTCAGGTGAAACCACGGGTTTGGTAACTCCGCGTTTGCGAACAGTCGTGGCATAAATGTTAGGAATGTCAGCAACAGCCTGCGCTAGTGTCTCGAAAACCTGCGCCTGTTCAATCACTATGTCTGCACCAGCTGACGTTGGCCCTGCCATCGGATTGGGCCATCCGTCTCGCGGGTTGACCAGCCGCATTTCGGTTAGCCCGAAGTTTAACATTGCCCGCGCGGCCTTGCCGATATTCTCACCAAGTTGCGGACGGACCAAAATGATGATCGGCGCGTTGGGATTATTGTTCACTTGCCCGCAGCCTCGGCCACGGAACCTGCAAAATCTTCGAAATCCTTGGCCTCTGTAAAGTCCTTGTAGACGCTGGCGAAACGAATGTACGCCACACTGTCAAGAGCCTTTAGTCCGTCCATCACCATCTCACCGATTTTGCCAGAGCGAATTTCCGCATCGCCGATCGTTTCAACTTGCCGCTGAATTCCAGACACCAGTTGATCGATACGTTCAGATTCCACGCCGCGTTTGCGGCATGCCAGACTGATCGAGCGTTCAAGTTTGGAGCGATCAAAAGTTTCGCGGCGGTTTTCACTCTTCAGTACCACTAATTTCGCGCAGCTGGATGCGCTCAAATGTGGTAAACCGTGCACCGCATCCTTCGCATTGGCGTCGGCGACGAGTGGCGGCTCCATCTTCTGTGGGGCGGCTGTCTTTTACCTGACTATCTTCATGGGCACAAAATGGACAGCGCAAGGATCAGCCTTCGGAGTTCTTATTTTTGCTGAGTTGGCGGTACGCGATAATACCTGCACCAACAGCAGCGCCAGCGGCCCAACCGATAATGGGAAAGCCTGCCAATGCGCCAATGGCCGCACCAGCACCAACTTTTTTAGCGGTATCCATATCGGCAAGGTTTCTGCCGGTTTTGAATGCGTCCTTGGCTGCGCCAAACAATTCATCCGCAGCTTCGCCTGCATAATGTTTGGCCTGTGATGTCAAACTTTCTGCGGCGATTTGTTCAGGGGTTTTGGCACCGCATTGTGGGCAATAACGCGTCCCGTCGGCTACCTCTTGACTGCAAACATTGCAAAGCTGGGGCATGATAACGTCCTCCTATAATTGATAGATGTGCCATGCCCTTCGCTATTTCAAGACGGATAGATCGGGAATCGCTCACAAAGCGCGCGAACACGCTGCTTTACGTCGGCTTCGACGACAGAGTCGCCATGCTCGCCTTTGCTGCGTAATCCTTCCAAAACGTCAGCAATCATATGGCCAATCTCTTGGAACTCGGCAATTCCAAAACCGCGCGTTGTGCCAGCAGGCGACCCAACGCGAATGCCGCTGGTTTTTACAGGTGGTAACGGATCAAATGGGATGCCGTTTTTGTTGCAGGTGATAGCTGCACGTTCAAGCGCCTCGTCGGCATCCCTGCCGGTGATACCAAGGGGCGAGAGATCGACTAGGGCAAGATGCGTGTCGGTTCCGCCAGAAACCAGATTTGCTCCGCGCTCGTTCAAAGTGGCGGCCAACGCCTTGGCGTTGGCAATCACAGCCTTGGTATAAAGTTTGAAATCGGGCTGTAATGCCTCACCATACGCGACGGCTTTGGCGGCGATGACATGCATCAACGGTCCGCCCTGCAAGCCGGGGAATACTGCGGAATTGAGCCTCTTTGAAAGGGCTTCGTCATTGGTCAAGATCATGCCGCCGCGCGGACCGCGCAACGTCTTGTGCGTCGTAGTCGTTACAATGTGGGCGTGCGGGAAAGGTGAAGGATGCTCACCGCCAGCAACCAAACCAGAGAAATGCGCCATATCCACCAAAAATGTCGCACCGACTTCATCGGCAATCGCACGAAATTTGGCAAAATCAATTATCCTTGGATAGGCGGAGCCGCCTGCTATGATCAACGTCGGTCGGTGTTCCTTTGCGAGCGCCTCGACTTGGTCAAAATCAATCAAATGATCATCAGGCCGTACACCATATTGAATGGCGTTAAACCATTTGCCTGACATTGCCGCTTTCGCGCCGTGGGTTAGGTGTCCGCCTGCATCCAAGCTCATACCGAGGATAGTGTCACCGGGCTTAGTCATGGCCAACATCACAGCGCCATTTGCCTGCGCGCCTGAATGAGGCTGAACATTCGCAAAATTGCAATTGAACAATTTTTTGGCGCGTTCGATGGCCAAAGATTCTACGATGTCAGAAGGTCCACAACCCTGATAATAGCGCTTGCCAGGATAACCCTCTGCGTATTTGTTAGTGAACACCGAACCTTGTGCTTCCAGTACGGCACGCGACACTATGTTTTCTGATGCGATTAACTCGATCTGAAATCGCTCCCGCTCCAATTCTTGCGTGAGGCCAGCGAATACGGCGCTGTCGCTTTCTGCCAGAGAACGAGTGAAAAAACCGTCCGGTTGCACGTCGTGAAGCGAGTTTAGATTGGCGCTCATAGCATTTCTTTCGGCAAAGTTGGATTGGAAAGCTTTTCGACACGGCGCGCATGTCTTTCGCCGCCAAATGGAGTTGTAATGAAGGCATCGACGCAGGCTTTTGCCATTTCTATGCCAATTAATCGCGCACCCATTGCAATAACATTGGCGTCATTATGTTCGCGTGCAAGTGCCGCCGATAAAGGTTCGGATACCAATGCGGCTCGGCATGCGGGATTGCGATTGACCGCGATGGAGATGCCGATTCCAGACCCGCACAAAGCGACGCCTCTCTCTGCCGCGTTGCTTGCAATTGTCGCAGCTAATTTATAGCCATAATCAGGGTAATCAACTGAAGTTGCATTATTTGGTCCAAGATCAATAACTTCGTGACCCAGCTCTTGCAGATATTGGATTAAAGCCGCCTTCAAATCGAAAGCAGCATGATCGGAGGCGATGGCGATATGCAAGAGAAAGCAACCTTTTAGAACAAGATGACTCGGAACATTAGCCGTTTAAGGGAGTAGACCGAAAAAGACTATTGCGAAATTGCTTGATTGCAGACAGAAATCTGCGGTTCTAAGATCAAAGCATGACAAACATCATATTATCTATCGCAACAATGGCCGCTTTGCTGCTCATTTATGGAGCATTGCGATTGTGGAAACGCAATGGCGCTGGCCGTCAATCCATCTTGATGGTGGTAACCGCATTAGTAATTTTGGCAAACATCGCGATACTGACCATCCCAAACAAGCAGGGCAATGCTTTGATCAACCTGAAATAACGATCAAAGATGTCGCTACTGACGCTGGTTCTAGGTTCCGATTAATCCGCAAATTACTTGATCGGACAGTCTGGATCCAGCCGCATGTTAAGATAATTGTCTACAGATCCCATGAGCATGTCCATTTCGTTTTCAAAGAAGTGGTTGGCGCGTGGAATTTCATCGTGATGTATCGTAATATGCCGCTGCGTCCGCAGTTTATCGACTAGCTTTTGCGTTGCATTCGGATTGACGATCTCGTCAGCGGCACCTTGGATGATGATACCAGACGAAGGGCAGGGCGCGAGAAAGCTGAAATCATACATATTTGCTGGCGGAGCGATCGAGATGAATCCTCGCACTTCCGGGCGTCGCATCAACAATTGCATGCTGATCCAAGCGCCAAAACTGAAGCCGGCGACCCAAGTCGTCGATGCTTCTGGGTGAAAGCTTTGAACCCAATCCAAGGCCGCCGCGGCATCGGACAATTCGCCAATTCCATTGTCAAATTCACCTTCTGACCGGCCAACGCTGCGGAAATTAAAGCGAAGCACGCAAAACCCGCGATTGACGAACGTCTTGTAAAGCGCCTGAGTTATCCGGTCATTCATTGTCCCGCCTGCTTGCGGATGCGGATGCAATATCATGGCAACCGGTGCACGTGGGCGTGGCGGCGGAGAAAAACGGGCTTCTAAGCGGCCCTCTGGGCCGGGAATTGCAATTGCTGGCATAAGGAAGTTGATCAATCTTATTTAAATTTGGGGCTGCAGAGCGATTGGCTTTGCAGCTTGTTGCAAGCCTATATAGAAGTTAGTGTCATTTTCGCAACTGTCATGGAACTACCAAATAACAAATGGCTTCATTCCCTCGTCTTTATCTCGATCACGCCGCTACCACGCCAATAGTTCAGTCTGCACGAATTGCCATGTTCGAAGGAATTGATCGCTGGGCCAATCCCTCGTCGCCGCATAGCGAGGGCAGGGCGGCCAAGGCTACCCTTGAAAATGCCCGTAAGCGGATTGCAACGACGCTTGGTTGGAATGGCGAAATAATTCTAACCAGTGGTGCAAGTGAAGCTCTAAACATAGCCTTGCTGAGATCACAATGCGACCGGCAATTGGTGAGCTCGGTTGAACATGACGCGGTAATGCGGGCTACTATTTGCACGGACTATTTACCCGTGGAACCAAGCGGTGAAGTCGACTTGGCAAAGTTATCAATATTGATCGCCGCGCAAAAGGTCGCGTGCCCGTTATTAGCGGTGCAGCATGTCAATAACGAAACAGGCGTAATTCAGCCTATCGAGACAAATTGCGGCTATCGTGCGAGAGCATGATGGAGTGCTGCTCGTTGATGCCTCGCAAAGCGCCGGCAAAATGCCGTTGCCTGATGCTGATTTAATAGCAGTCTCAGCACATAAACTCGGGGGTCCGCCCGGTATCGGCGCATTGTTGGTGCGTGCGCTTGGGTTGCTGTCGCCAACAGGAGGGCAGGAGCAAGGTTATCGCGGTGGTACAGAAAATCTTCCAGCAGTGCTGGGCTTTGCCGCGGCGTTAGAAGCAAGTGACAATTGGCTAGAACGCGCCTGCGGCCTGCGCTCCATGTTAGATTTGGCAATCGCAGAAGCGGGCGGCAACGTGGTTGCTGGGAATAGTCCGCGATTAGCGACGATCGCTAGCTATCAAATGCCCGGTGTTTCCGCAGCTAGCCAGCTGATCGGCTTTGACATGGAGGGTATTGCTGTTTCCGCCGGAAGCGCCTGTTCTTCGGGAACTTTGAAAACCAGTCACGTGTTGGGTGCGATGGGCTGGGGTGTGCGCCAGGCAAGTGAAGTGATCAGGGTTAGCTTCGGTCCCGAAACCGATGCCGCCGATATCAAACGTTTTATTACTGTTTGGCGGGCTATTGCGGCCAGAGCGCGAATAAACGTTGCTGTATCATGATTTACCTAGATTACCAATCGACTACACCTCTTGCTCCCGAAGCCTTTGCGGCGATGGAGCCTTGGCTAAAAGACAATTTCGCCAATCCGCACAGCACGCATAAAGCCGGACGTGCGGCAGCAGCGGCTGTTGAAGTAGCGCGGGAGCAAGTTGCGGCATTGCTACCCAATGGCGGGCGTGTGATTTTTACAAGCGGTGCAACCGAAGCGATCAATATGGCCATTAAGGGTGTTGAACGCGGAGATATGATGGCTTCTGCGTCCGAACACGCAGCAGTTCTTGACAGCATGCGTGCCGCGATCGAACCTGGGATGGACCTAAATATTGCTCCTATTGGTAGCGATGGTCGCGTGGATATGAATTTTATTTTCGAGAACGCGGTACCTGGACTTTCGTTAGTATCGACAATGCTAGTTAATAATGAAATCGGGGTGCTGAGCCCGATTGAAGAAGTAAGTCAATTTGCTGATTTTGCAGGTGCGTCTATGCTCTGCGACGCCGTGCAAGCCTTTGGCCGCATTCCCATCCCAGACGGCCCCGCTATGATCGCAATATCCGCCCATAAAATTCACGGGCCAAAGGGCATTGGAGCTTTGTGGGTGCGTGACGGAATTAAGCTTAAGCCGCTGATCCATGGCGGGGGGCAGGAGGCCGGGCTTCGTTCCGGAACGCTCTCGCCTGCCTTATGCGCCGGATTCGGCGCAGCGGCGCAATTGGCGGGGCAAAGGATGAGCGCCGATGCCGTTCATGTCGCCGCATTATGGGACAAAGCCGTTTCACTTTTCTCCGATTGGACCATAAATGGGTCAACTAAGCACCGATACAAAGGCAATCTAAACATCCGCCGCGACGGCGTTGATGCATCGCGGCTTATATCCGAATGCCGTGACATTATGTTCTCCGCAGGCAGCGCCTGTGCCAGCGGTTCCGGCCGTCCCAGCCATGTATTGCGCGCAATAGGGCTTAGCGATGCGCAGGCTAGATCATCAATTCGGCTTGGTTTTGGCCGATATACCACGATAGAAGAAATTGAGATTGCGGCTGAAACTATCAACCGCGCAACCGAGGCAATGCTATGATAAAAGTCGTTTTCGTAAGCGCCAACGGCGATGAACAATCAGTTGGCGCCAAAATTGGCGATAACCTACTCGAAGTTGGGCAAGCCGCAGGACAACCACTGGAAGGAACTTGCGAGGGCCAAATGGCGTGTTCGACTTGTCACGTGATTGTTGATCCTGATTGGTTTGCAAAATTGCCCAAAGCCAGCGAAGATGAAGAAGACATGCTGGATTTGGCCACCGGTGCGCGGCGCACCAGCAGATTGGCGTGCCAGATCAATCTGACCGAACAGCTCAATGGAATCAAAGTAATCGTGCCGGCGGAAAGCCGCAATATGCAGGGATTGTGATACGCACGACGACAATAGTTCTTGGGCAGAAGATACGATTTTCAACGCCTTCACTTCCCATTCACGAAATAGCGCCTATATAGGGTGTGTTCGGTTCGCCGGACTATGGTGATAAACAGCGATGTGTAATAGATACAGCGGACCCGGGGGCGGTACCCGGCAGCTCCACCAAAAACCTTGAGCGATCAGGGCTATTGACGGGGCTGAACTAGGATCGACGTGTGTTCAAAGACATTGATTTTGCCCGGCATGAATAAGCCGTGAAATGGTTCACAACCAATAGGTGCAAACGATAACGAAGCACTTGCTCTCGCAGCGTAATTCTAAGGGCCTCACGGTCCTAAATTAAGCTAACAGAACGCGGCTGGACTGGCCGGGCAACAGAATAGTTACAGCGGCCTCCGCAGGAGCCGGGCAACAAAATCCTGCGGATTTCGCGCGGACAGGTCAGTCCACTCCAAACATTTTGTGAAATTCAACCGCTTCCAACATTTTGGCGCCAGCAACAAATACGGCCCCAGTGCATAATGCGAAGAAAATCCAACCGATTTTGCCGGGGTATTGCAGCAGATAATCTTCGCCTCGCTTTACCGCACCAAGTCCAAGTGCATAGGTAATCAAGAAAACCTCAAACTTTGTTTTGACCTGAAAAAGGCGGGCGATTTTTTTCATGTTAATAACTTAGCAACCATTGTGCCAAGCTAGGAATTCTGCGGATTTCTCGCAATTTTGATGTGCAAAGTGTAAAGTATTACGACACTTACGCCAGTTCTGACAGACCACAGCAATCAAGTAACGCAGCGCGTGCGATTTGTACTTTGGCCACCAATTCCACGTTGGCCAGATCATTTGATTTGATTTTTGCGGGCCAGTATTCCGCTACGACTGCGGCGATCAGATCAAGTTTCGCTTCGTCGGCAATGAAGCGAGAGTCGACCGTCGATGGATCAGCAACTACTCGTAATCGCAAACACGCGGGTCCCCCACCATTAGCCATCGATTCTCTGACGTTGACCGGTATCAATTTTCGAATAGGGCCGTTACCAGCGATCATCTCTAGTAACCAATTCCAAACGAAGGCATTTTCTTGCGCTTCAATAGGAAGAATCAGCGCCATGCCGTCGTTATTTGGCAACGTGACCAACTGAGCGTTAAACAAATAGCTGCTCACAGCGTCAGCAAGGCTGACACAATTCTGCGGCACCACGATAATTTCTACTTGCGGCATTTTAGCCAAAATTTCTGCATACACATCATGAGAGTGTTCAAACGCTAACTCATGCGTAAACAGAACATGTTCATTGGCGACCGCCACAACGTCATTATGAAAAGCGCCGCCCGCAATAGCTTGTTCTGATTGCTGCACAAAGACAGTCTTGTCGGGGGCAATCATATGTTTGCGTGCCACTGCTTTAGAAGCTTCAAAATGCTGACGGGCGGGGAATGGTCCACCAGACTTTCCGTAAACAAATATTTCAAGGCCTTGTTGATCGTGTCGTGCACATAGCCGCATATGGTTGGCTGCGCCCTCATCACCATATGGCGGCGGAACCGCGTCATGCACAGTAAAGTGACGCTCATTTGAAAATGCGACGCGCAACTGAGCGACCGTATCCGTCCACTCATGGCTGCGATGTGCCATTGTCAAAAGGTTGGCAACTGACAAATGGCAGCGATTATCCAAGCAATCAGGAGCAGGGGATACCGTTGCGGCATTTGCCGCCCACATCGACGATGCAGAAAAAGCAGTGGCGCGAATATGTGGTTCTGCGCTGGCCATATCCGTAGCAAGTCCCGCCAACCAAAATGTGTTTGGCCGATGCAGCGGCATAAAAAAACCCTGCGCAAGGCCAAGTTTTAAGTTGGCACGCATTTTATCTATACCTTGGAGCGCTGCTGCGCGGGGGCTGGATATTGCTCCTGCGTTATTGGCAGATGCGATGTTCCCCGGGCTAAGGCCTGCATAATTGTGGCTTGGACCAATGATTCCGTCAAAGTTTATTTCACGAAACATATTCTTACCCTAACTTCGCGCCACACATGTGATCATATCGCCGACTTCCAATTCCAGCGCCGAAGCGCAATCCGGATCAATGGATATGCCACCGTCGCGCAAAACAATTTGTCCGTAAGCGCATTTAAAATTTGACAATCGGCCAGTGGCAACGAGCATTTTTTCCGTTAACCTTTCTTTCGATGCCGCTGCATCAATGCCGACAATTGCAAAATCATTAGAGTCTCTAATACTCTTAATCTTGTCTGTCTTCGCAGTCATCGTTGGGCCGCCGTCAAAGATGTCGACATATTTCTCCCACGTAAAGCCTTCGTTTTCCAGCATCCTCATAGCCGCTCTACCCGACGGGTGCGGTACACCGATCACGGAACGTGCATGTTCGGAGAGCATCGCAATGTAAACAGGGTGCTTGGGCATTAAATCGGCAATGAACTGGTTGCCATGTGTTGCGTTGAATTCGTCGGCATCTTGAAAGTTCATACCAAAAAATCGGCCAGCTACTCCGTCCCAAAATGGTGATCCGCCCGCTTCATCGATTACACCACGCAATTCAGCGAGGGTGTTGTCCGCAAAGCGGGAACGATGATTGCGGATGAAGAGATAGCGGCTGCGAGCAATCAACAATCCCAATCCGCCTGAACGGGCGCTTGGATGCAGGAACAATCCGCCCACTTCACTTGCGCCTTCCAGATCTGTTGACAAATTCAGAATGTCGGCACGAAACGTGCGGCCTAGCTCTTCGCTATGCTGGGTAAGTGAGCCTATGCGATAGCTATAAAACGGCCATTTCAAACCAATTTGCGCAAATATCTGACAAGTTCCATGGACTTTACCTGTTTCGGTATTTTCCAGCACGAATACGAACAAGTCATCGGCTAACTGGTCGTCGTCGCGGGCAAAGGCTGCCGCAGAACGTTCCAACTTCGCCGTCAAAGCAGGCTTGTCCGGCGGCAAATTGGTGAATCCCCCGCCCGTACTTTTGGCCATTTCATAAATTTGCTGCATGTCTTTTGGACGGGCAGCTCGGATAATATAAGTCATAATGTTCCTTGAGTGACCAACCGCATGATGGTCAGAGCCGATAGGCTTGCGCGTTCGATTAAGCTTTCAGTGACTAGATATTCGTCGGCGCTATGAATGCTGCCGCCGCGTACGCCCATCGTGTCGACAACGGGAATTCCGCACGCGGCAATGTTGTTGCCATCGCAAACCCCGCCCGTATCACGCCAGCCAATCTGTAATCCTAAATCCGCACCGCATTTTTTTATCAGTCCAAGCAAGCTAGCAGTGCCGCCGCTGATAGGTTTTGATGGCCTGCCAAAACTGCCGTGGACATGCGCAGAAACTTCATGTTCTGCTTGGATGTCCGACACCAACGCCGCGATACTTTGCTTTGCAAGCAGCTCCATCGCTGGCGTATAAGGCCGCAAGTTAACGCGAAGCACAGCATGGTCGGGTACTACATTGTTGGGACCACCACCGTCAATCTTCGCAGGGTTTACCGATAGACCATCTTGCGTCAGGGCTTTTAAGCGAAGTGCTAAGTCCGCCGCCGCAATTAAAGCATTCCTGCCCTCATGGGGATTTCTGCCAGCATGGGCGCTCTTTCCGGTTATGATAATGGAAAAATTCCCGCTTCCCGCTCTTGCTCCTGCAAGAGTGCCATCGGGAAGCGCAGGTTCGTAGGTTAGTGCCGCTATTTTTCCAGCGGCAAGTTTAGTAATCAACTGTGCGGAAGAAGGTGATCCCAATTCTTCGTCGCTGTTAATCATTATTTGATAACCGAGGCGATCACATAAGCCGGACTGTTCAAGCGCAATCAAGGCGTTCAGCATTACTGAAATGCCACCTTTCATGTCGGCTACTCCAGGTCCGTTCAATACACCTTCGCCCAACCATTTTTGCTCTTGAAATGGGTGATCGGCAGGAAATACCGTATCCATGTGACCGGTAAATAGCATTTGCACTGGCGCTTGCGGCCGTACAGTAATCACCAAATGTTTTCCATGCTCGACTGCTTCCAGACTACCGTCGGGATGAACACGCTGCGCGGCAGCCGGAGAAACCATTGCGATGTCGCCAGGCAAACTTGAAAATGCCTCAGCAAGCAATTCTGCAGTTTTCGCCAGCCCGGTAAGATTATTCGAGCCGCTATTAACACTTGCCCACGTTTGCACTTGATGCAACATTTTGGGTTGCTCAAGTCGCTCCAGCATCGCGTTTTCTATTGTCGATAATGATTGCATCTGCATCCAATAGGCGCAGCCGTAAAGGAATGCCAGCCTTGTGAATTGTTCGCTAAGTTATGCGTCCATTGCTCTGGCTAGAGCCAACCATTCATCAATTTTTAGCGTTTCGGCTCGCCTCTCAGGCGCAATAGATGCAGCCATAAGTGCGTCAATCGCGCCTTGAACTCCCTTCAAACTTTGCCGTAGCATCTTTCGCCTTTGCCCAAATGCGGCACCCGTCAAACGTTCTAACACTTGCATACGGACACCATCCGGCTGCCGTGCTGGTTTTATGCTGACAACAGCGGACATGATTTTGGGCGGCGGCGTGAATGCAGAACGATGCACCGGCAATGCTATTCGTGCTACGCTGCGCCACTGCGCCAGAACAGCGAGGCGGCCAAAAGCATCAGTACCAGCCGGAGCTACGATTCTGTTGGCAACTTCACGTTGAAACATCAGAGTTAATGACAACCATTTTGGCGGCCAAATCTCTTCGGTCAGCCAGTTAACGGCTAAAGCGGTGCCGATATTATAGGGTAAGTTAGAAACAATGTGAAATGGCCCAGCGATTTCATCCGTCGGCCTGATCGCCATTGCGTCGCCCTCAATTATACGCAACATGCCGGGAAATGCAGACTCAAGTTCCGCTAACGCAGGAATACAGCGCCGGTCACGCTCGACAGCAGTTACTTGAGCGCCGGCTCTGAGTAACGCCCGGGTGAGTCCGCCGGGACCGGGGCCAACTTCATAAACATTTTGACCATCAAGTGATCCGGGGATTGCTGCAATCTTGTCAAGTAACTGTTCGTCGAGCAGGAAATTTTGGCCCAATGCCTTACTAGCCGCAAGCCGGTAGCGCGCAATAACGTCACGCAACGGCGGCAAGTCGATCTGCGCTGCACTCACGGTTTGTTTGCGGCGAATTGTTGGCGGTTAGTCACGCAGTTTTGCGCCATCTGAATCGCGGCAATCATTGATCCAGCGTTGGCTTTATTCTTACCTGCAATATCAAAGGCTGTCCCATGATCTGGTGAGGTTCGCACAATTGGTAAACCTAATGTCATATTCACAGCTTCATGAAAGTATAACGTCTTTAGCGGAATCAACGCCTGATCATGATAAGCGCAGATAGCGACATCATATTTGGCCCTCGCTTCTGCATGAAACATAGTGTCCGCAGACATTGGCCCCAACACTTCAAAACCTTCACTGCGCATATGCGCAATGGCCGGGAGGAAGATGTCTAACTCTTCTTGGCCCATTGTTCCATTTTCGCCCGCATGCGGATTGAAGCCTGCAATTGCAATTCTTGGTTTGGCAATACCAAAGTCGCGCTGCAATCCACGGGCTGTTCCGCGAATGCGTTGACGAACCAAGCGTGCATCCAGCGCGCCGGAAACGTCGTTCAATGGAATGTGCGTTGTCATCGGTACGACCCTTAGATCGGGTCCGGCGAGCAGCATGATTGCATTGTTTTTTGCAATTCCGCATCGTTCAGCGACAAATTCGGTTTGTCCTGGATGTGTAAACCCAACGGCATAAAGTTGAGCCTTGCAAACTGGTCCAGTTACCATTGCGCTTGCACTTCCGGCGCGCGCGAATCCCACTGCAAGCTCAAGCGATTGGTAAGCGCAATGCGCGCCGTCCAAATCTGGCTTTCCAGCTATGATCGATTGGCAGTCGTGCACGTGAAAAACCGGCAACGCCTTGTTAAAGTGCTTTTGTGCATCGGCAGGATCATCTATCCGAACCACAGGGCCGTCCCATTGCGCGGAAAAACTAGCAATGTCGCCAATCGCCAAAAACGTCGGGAGCTTCGCCTGCTTGCGAGCGGCCCAAGCCTTGCCCAGTATCTCCGGACCAATTCCCGCTGGATCGCCGACCGAAATGGCAAGCGGTAATGGGAATGCTGGCGCTGTCATGATCTATGGTCAGTTATAATCGATGACTGCATCACGGCGCAGGTCGCGCAAATATATCCGTGCCCGCTTGTTGACGCGTTCGTCGTTAATGTCGGTCATGATCTTGTCAAAAGAAGGCGACGACGCATTCGCTGGCAAATCCCGACCGCAAATGACAAATACGCGAACGCCTTCGTCCAACGAGCCATATGGAGGTGTTGATTGCCCGATCTGTAGATCAAGCATTACTTGTTGAAGTGGGCCCGGCAAGTCACGCACGCGCACTCCGTCACGATTTACCACTTCCGCGCCCAAACGTTTGGCCATGTCATCGGCGGCACCGCATCCATTTATTTTCTGTGTTTCATCGCTAAACTGTTTGACCAGCGGTTCCACTTGCTTCGCCGACGTGCCAGCAGGAAAGGTTACTGCGATTTGTTTAAGGCTGAGCAAAGAATCGCGAGGATCAGCCGTAGCGATTTGGCGCTTGTCGATCAGTACCAACAATGAAATGCCACCTGGCGCGGGTACCGCGACTATTTCATTTGGATTAAGGCGCACTGCGGCATCCGCCAGTGATTGTGGCAATTGCCCAAGATTTAGCCATCCAAGATCGCCACCGACAACAGCAGTCGAAGCCTCCGAAAACTGCCGTGCATACGCTTGGAAAGAGCCGCCTTGTCGCAATTGTTCAAGAATCTTTGCCGCGTTTGCATAAACTTGTTCCTGATTTTCAGGTGACGCAGCGAGATAAATTTCGCCCAAATGATATTCAGTGGTACCTTTAGTAGAATTTATTCGCGATATGATTGCATTCACTTCGTCGTCGCTAACGTTTACCAGCGGCTCAACATTCCGCCTAAGCAAGCGGCTCCACGTGAGCTCTCCCTTGATCTGGCGCTTTAACGTCGCCACGGACGATCCGATGGAGTTCAAATATTCTGTTACTGCCGCAGGCGGGCGATTGAAATTTTGCTGCGAAATTCGATTAAAGTATTCGTTCACTTCCGCATCAGTAATTTCAATCTCATTGGCTTTGGCTTCCTGAATTTGAAGCGTTTCGTCAATCAAATTGGTCAGTATCTGACTACGCAATCTCTGCACTTCGTTGTCTGATATCTTGCTCTTATTGGCATCAAGGATCAATGCAACACGGTGGTCGATATCCGTTCCAGTGATAATCTCGCCATTTACAACTGCAGTTGCCCGTCGCACATTCGGATTGTTTTGGGCAAATAGTTGTTGGCCAGCCGGAATGTCCAGCTGAGCCTCAGGTACAGTATCGTCTGATACCGTTTGCGCGCTAGTCGGCGTCCAAACACAAAGTGCAAGCAGTGCAGCCGAAGAAGTGAAACGCAAAAAAGATTTCATAGATGAAGTCCAAGTTAATTAAGGTTGCAGGCGAAATAGCCACGCCCTGCTTAACCGTAGCTGAGCAACTTGCGCTTGTTTCTCTAAATTTCGTTCGTTGCTTACACACCCAAATTTCTAAATGCCAGCCGGAACAAGTAACTGTTTCCGCGCCGCGCGTCGCCCGTTGCCTGATAATCGCGTTTCCAAGTGAAGCCGATCGTTAAACAATCATCATCATACGCAATACCCAGCCTGTGACGAATGGGCGCAAAACCGTCGGACGTAGATAAGGGATCTTCTTGCCGGTCTGTCAGATCAACAATTGCCGATCCAAAAATCGACCAATAACGGGCAATCTTAGCCCGCCCGGCCAAACGAATTTCCTCGCGATCAGACAAATCTTCGATGGTCGGACCGATGTTTCGGTTCAACTTTAGATAGCCCACCTGCGCGTATGTGCCGCGCGAACCAATCGTCGCATCAATTTCATTTCGGCGGATCGCAAGATTGTCTTTATCGAGACGGAAACGGTGGTTCAATTTAACAATGTCTTTGAACCGGATTTCAGTACGTCCGACAAAGTCTGATACTTTTTCCGATAGTCCGGTGCCATCGGGGAAAATCGTGGCGCGATTGGAAAGCCTAACGCTTTGTCCAACGGTGGTATCAATTGCAACATTCTGACCGCGAAAGGCCCAGTCTAGGCCAATTGTTAAGCGATAATTGTCTTCAAACCTGTCGTGGCCAGGGAACCGGTTGAGTGCAAACAGATTGCTGTCCTCCAAATCAACGGCTCGCGAATCTTCATTCGGAATGACGAGATTGGCAACTTTGGGCGCAGCGACCAATTGCACACGAGGCGTCAAAATCTGTGTGCCGCCAAACACCTGTCCGACAAACGGCCAGCGTATATCAGCCGCTGCGGCGAATACGCCGCGCGTCTGCCAACCGGAATTGCCGCGATACACCGCGGTCAACGTGCTTTCATTTTCATCGCTGTGATATACGTCACCGCGACCAAACATCGTTAGACTGACATCCTGACCAAGGCCTGTAATAGTACGCAAGTCCCAACGCGCGGAGGCGAAGGCACGCTGGGTATCCTGGCCGGCTGTGCGACCAATCGCCAAAGTGTTAGCTTGCAGCTGAACTTTACCGCCTAGAATCGGATTGTTCAGCCGTAACCGATAATCAATTTCAGGAAGGGCAATTGGGGTCAGGCCCTGCCTATCGCCCGCTCTCAGTGTCTGGACGGCCCATCCGGACAAAGAAAAATAGCTGTCGCTGTCGATGCGTTCCAACCGGACTGTGTTGCGCAGTCTATCGTCATCGCTAATGTCATAACGGCGCAAGAACGTGCGGTCGGTTGTTACTCTTAATGAGCTGCTCAATGACCAATTCGGGTCAAGTTGAAAATTGGCTAAACCATCTATGTATCCGCGAAACCGCCGATTTTCTAAAGTAGAAGCCCCAGATGCAGTCGAAATTCTGCTGCTGTAGGTTGCGTATCCGCCAATCTCTATCAGACCTTTTTCTTCCAATGACCGAAATTTAGCTTGTACTAAAGGGGCTACTTTTGAAAATAACGTTCCGGAAACGGTGAGCTCACGGTTCGGTGACAACCGAAAATAATAGGGCAATTCAATTTCGGCACCGTTGTTGCGAGAATAGCGTAGGTTGGGTACTAAAAAGCCGCTAGCTGCTTTGGTTTCTGCGGGATGCGATAGAAAAGGCAGTGGGATAACCGGAAGGCCAAACAGCTCAATCCGCGCTCCGTCATAAGTGACGCGCTTGGTTTGTGGATCATATCGGACTTTAACCGCCTTGACCTGCCAGCTTGGCCTTTTCGGGCAGCCATCTGAACGTTCAACGGCGCAGGGCGTATATGCCGCATAATCTAGCTCAAGAGCGCCATTTGTCCGCGTACCTCTTTGAGCAGCTAAGCGGCCACCGTCGGTCATTACCAACAATAAGTTTTCTATAAAACCGTCCTTCAGTGAGTCGGTAAGTTTTATAGAGTCGCCATAAGCAGTATCGCCCTCTGGCCCGATCGAGCGAATGTTGCCTTGGGCAGTGACCTCACCCGACTTGCGATCCCAAATTACTGTGTCAGCCCGCAACTGATACCCTTCACGTATCAATATGACATTGCCAGCAGCGGTGACGACTTCTGCATTGGAGTCGTAATCGACCCGTTCAGCTGAAAAGTTGATTACTGGTTCGGCCTTTGCTTCGGTGCCATTTTCAGATTTCGGGTTTTCCAGCTCTTTAGCAAATGCCAATTCAGAAACCATAAGCGTCGAAGCCATGGATGTGCAAAGCGAAGCAGCAAGCAACATCGCGCGCGACGGTCGGATAAGTTGGAGTAGGGCGTCCATAAGATTTGCTCGTCCTTTATCGCCCAGTTTGCGCGTGGTCTAGCCCCGACCAGCGCGTTGCTGCCTCTATTGTCCGCTTTTTTCAGCATGGCAATCAAGATTACAATGTTTTGCTTTAATCGGCGCAATGATTGCGCTTATAGAGACGATCTTGAATTGTTCGGCCAGTGTTTCGGATATCAAAGATTGAATCTAGCTAAGAGGCTAAAAATAGCATGAAAATAGAATTTGTTGCCCAACGCCCTGACTCCACAGATGTTGTCGCATTTGTTGTTACCAAAGCCAATTTTGCGGGCATGACGTTTGCGGTTGATAATGCCGCGCAGTTGTTTGAAACAGCAAAGTTGGCGCGGTTCGAAGGGGCTGCGGGGCAGTCTTTTTTGTTGATCGCTCCTGTCGACGGCAAAATGACCCGCATCATATTGGTAGGTGTTGGCGAAGGTGCGACCGAGCATCAAAAGGCGGGCGGTGAAATTTTGGCAAAGGTGCAAACGTGCGGCGCCAAAACTATAGCGATTTATGCGGATGGTCTGGCTGAAACAAGTGCTGCTGAGGTCGCTTATGGCGCGCTGCTGCGCAATTGGCGGATCGACAAATACCGGACAAAATTGGCAGAGACAGCAAAGCCGACGATTGAGACAGTCTATATGGTCGGCGCACCAGACGCAGCTTCGGAGGCTTGGCCGCGTTATGCAGCGATTGCAGCAGGGGTTGAGTTGACCAAGGAGCTGGTAAGCGAACCCGCCAATATTATCTACCCGGAAAGCTTTGTTGAACGCTGCCAGCATTTGGCGGAACTAGGCATCGAAATTACGGTGCTCGACGAAAAACAGATGGCCGATCTCGGCATGGGTGCGTTGCTTGGCGTGGGGCAGGGGTCACGCAAGCCATCGCGCATGCTGGCGATGAAATGGGACGGCACGGGCGGCAAGCAAGAACGTCCCGTGTGCTTCGTTGGCAAGGGTGTGACTTTCGACACTGGCGGTATCTCGATCAAACCAGCGGCCGGAATGGAAGATATGAAATGGGATATGGGCGGCGCAGGCGCGGTTGCGGGCGCGATGAAGGCGCTGGCAGGACGCAAGGCCAACGCGCATGTCGTTGGTATTTGCGGGCTGGTTGAGAACATGCCCGATGGCAATGCGCAGCGTCCCGGCGATGTCGTGACCAGTATGTCGGGCCAAACTATCGAAGTCATCAACACCGACGCCGAGGGGCGCTTGGTCCTGTGCGATGCGCTGCATTGGGCGCAGGAAACCTATAACCCCGAATATATCGTCGATCTGGCGACGTTGACCGGCGCAATCATTATCAGCCTCGCGCATGAATATGCAGGCATGTTCACCAATGATGACGGGTTGGCGGCGAAACTGGATGCAGCCGGAAAGGCAACCGGCGATGCGCTTTGGCGATTCCCGATTGGCCCTGCCTATGACAAGATGATCGATAGCCCGATTGCCGATATGAAGAATGTTGGCGAACGAGGCGGCGGATCGATTACTGCGGCGCAATTCCTGCACCGCTATATCAAAGACGGCGTAAAATGGGCGCATCTCGATATTGCCGGAACAGTCTGGACGCCCAAAGCCGGGCCAACATGGGCCAAGGGTGCGAGCGGTTTTGGCGTGAAGTTGCTCGACCGGTTCATCGCCGATAATTTTGAGGGATAGGAAGGCGCGCGGCGATGCAGGTTGATTTCTACCAGCTGACCCGCGATCCGGCGGAGAAAATCCTGCCTGCATTGGCGGCTAAGCTGAACAGTGAAGATGCGAGGCTGTTGGTGGTAAGCGATGATGCAAAGCAATTGGCCGATGTGTCCGCTGCGCTTTGGATGCACAAAGCCGATAGCTTTCTGGCGCATGCGATTGCGGACGGCGGGCAGGGGGATGCGGCGCAGCCAATCCTGCTGTCGAATGCTGCAGATGCTGCTAATGGCGCCAAGAATATCGCACTTGCCGACGGGCGATGGCGCGATGAAGCGCTTGGTTTTGACCGCGCGTTTTATCTATTTGCACCTGAGCGCACTGACGATGCCCGCGCCGCGTGGAGGAAGCTTGGCGATAGCGAAGGCGTGGAGCGCCGATATTGGCGGCAGGACGGCGGCAAATGGGTGCAGGGGCCTTAGCGGCTCGCGGCATAGCAAAATTATCCGTAGCCCTGAGCCTGTCGAAGGGTGTGTGTAAGATAAACGCCGTTGACCTGCGGTCGCCTTCGGCCCGACAGGCTCAGGGCTGCGGTACTAGAAATTCGCTTATCTCTTGCTCCATCGCGCATCTCCCGCTATCGGCGCGTCCAACATCAAACATAACAATCGCAAGGAATTCTCCCATGGCAGTCACACGCACATTTTCGATCATCAAGCCAGACGCAACCCGCCGCAACCTGACCGGTGCCGTCACCAAAATGCTTGAAGAAGCTGGCCTGCGCGTTGTCGCATCAAAACGCATCCACATGAGCCAAGCGCAAGCCGAGGGCTTTTACGCGGTACATGCGGAGCGTCCATTCTTTGGTGAACTGGTCAGCTTCATGGTTTCCGGCCCTGTCGTCGTGCAAGTGCTCGAAGGCGAAAACGCTATGCAAGCCAACCGCGACATCATGGGCGCGACCAACCCCAAAGACGCCGCACCCGGAACCATCCGCGCCGAGCTGGCCGAAAGCATCGAAGCGAACACCGTCCATGGTTCGGACAGCGACGAAAATGCAGCGATTGAGATCGCATATTTCTTCAAGCCAGAAGAAATTGTCGGGTAAATCCAAGATCACCAAATCTGTCGTCCCCGACCGAGTTGGGGATGGCAGAGAGTGAAAATCAGCAGCAAAATGTCCTGGGTAGCCACAGGGCCGAAAACGCCAAGTTGACACCTAGTTGACAAGATTGACGCCTATTTTGACATTTATTGCAAGTCTGCCGTAATATAATTACCAACATCGTGGTTTTCTGCTTTTTCCGTTTCCGCACATTCCGCTGCGAAGGCTGGGTAATGTGACCGCCAACAATTTCAAAGAGCGAGCCCCGAACCAGCGGCAATGCCCTGTGTTCCCAGAACAAATCCTACATTACAAGCGCGAATGTGCGGCGCAAGGCAGTCGCGACGTTAATGGGCCGCAACCAACCCCAAAGACGCAGCGACCGGAACGATGCGGCGAAATACAACGAAGCTGAAGCACAGTGCAGGGCTCAGGCAGCGACGAGAAAGCTGCGATTGCGTTAGTGTACTTTTTTCAAGCCGGAAGAGATTGTCGGGTAACTGGAAACAATCGCCGTCATTGCGAGCGAAGCGTGACAAATCCATGTGTTGCATACTTCAGGCTCTGGATTGCCGACGTCGCTTCGCTCCTCGCAATGACGAGTTTAGGTATTCTGATTGGCAGGTGAATTCAGATGCTTAGCCAACCGGATGCGACGTATCCTCTCGCAAATGAGGGGCTGTTGCGTTACAAGTTTTACGCGCAACACTTGGGTTGCCGCTACAAAATGCTATCAAAGTTCTTCTACAATCACCCAACGCGCGATGTTCGTTGTCCATCGCGAGTGCCGCCGACTTTTGCTAGACTTGATAGCTTATAGTTACCTAGTCGTGGCCAAGCCCTACGAGCCATTTTTAGAGCGCAATGTCTCTTGTGTTTTTAAAACAGGCAGTCCATTCGTTTGACAAGCATTTTCAAGAAAGCCGTGATCAAATTGCTCATTGTAGGCAACCATCGGCAAATCACCGACAAATTCGATGAAATTCTCAAGGGCCTCCTTGATTGGAATGCCACCGTTCTTTAGTGCGGTTCTATCAAGTCCTGTTATTTGTGTAATTTTTGCTGATATTCTGCCAACAGGCGATAACCAGCGTTTGAAATGTAACGTGTAAATCCGAGTTTCGGTTTGCTTTAATTGCTCCGATTTCAATTGATCTCGTGATTTTCACAATTCTAAACCCGTCGTTTCCAGATCGTAAATTACAAACTGCTCAGGTAGCATGCTTAAGTCTGACGTTTGAGCAATTTTGGAAGTTTCAGCCAGATCTTTTCGCCTCCGCCACCACCAATATATTGCGACAAGCTGCAAGCAATATTACCAGCAGTTTCATCAAAACTCCCCCGCCACATCCATCATCTTCGTCAACCGCTTCGGCGCAACATTGGCCCAGCTGCGTTCCAGCCACTCCGCAACATGCCCCCAATCCACGCCTGCGCGGTCCAATCGCACGCCGATCCAGCCGGATGCGCCGTAATATGCGGGGCGGTGGTATATTTCGGGGTCTTGTTCAATCAAGCGCCGCCATTTCATCAGCGCCGCTGCATTTGACCAGCAATGCGGTGCGGTCTTCGCCGTGGTGGTTGACCGACACATAGGCAAAGAACTTGCCGCTGCTTTCCGGGCCGACGCGCCATGCGGGAGATCCGTGGCTTTCGCGGAAGCTAGTTTCAGGTAAGGCGAGGGCGAGTTCGCCAACTTTGCCGATCAGCCAATCGGTGTTCAGCTCACGACTGACATATTCGGCGAGCACGCGGGGATATAGCTGATGCTCAGCGAACAGCACCCGCGCTGCCAGAGTATCGGCGGTGTCGCCGGATATGATTGCTACTTGGGTTTGGCCCAGCACAGGGCCGTCATCCAGCTGCGCCGTCACCAAATGCACGCTGCATCCGCCGTGGCTGTCGCCTGCTTCAATCGCGCGCTTGTGCGTATCCAGCCCTTTAAATTTGGGCAGCAGGCTGGGATGGATATTCAGCATCCGTCCGTCCCACCGCGCCACAAACTCAGCCGACAATATCCGCATATAGCCCGCCAGCGCGACATAATCCGCGCCGTGATGGACAATCCGGTCGTGCATCATTGCGTCGTGGACAGCGCGGTCGATGCCTTTATGGGCTTGCGCAAAGGTAGCGATGCCCTCTGCCGCGGCGAGTTTCAGGCCCGGCGCGTCGGGATTGTTGCTGGCGACCAATATGATTTCATACGGGCAGTCGGCGGCCTTGGCGGCGTACAGCAATGCGGCCATGTTGGAGCCGCTGCCGGAGATCAGGACGGCGATGCGGGCTTTCATAAATGCTCCCCTCTCGCATGCGGGAGGGGCCGGGGGTGGGGCGAGCCGGAGGCGAGCATGCTTCCTACAGGTTGGAGGCCCACCCCTAGCCCCTCCCGCAAGCGGGAGGGGAATAGGAAAAGCCGCCTCCCCTTGCACGGCTGGACTTGCAAGGAGTCACCCCGCATGCGTCGCGGTCCATGCACCTGTCGCGCTCCAGGTTTCGGCGCTGCCCGACACTGTGCAGCCCTTTGCCCCCGCAGCGATATGGCCGATGCGGTGGACGGTTTCGCCAGAAGCCTGCAACGCAGCTAAGACATCTGCAACGTCGCTTTCAGCAACTGCAACCACCATGCCGACGCCGCAATTGAATGTGCGCGCCATCTCTTCGGGTTCGATATTGCCCTGTGCTTGCAGGAACGCCATCAATCGCGGCTGTTCCCAGCTATCGGCATCAACAAAGGCATGCAGATGATCGGGCAGAACGCGCGGGATATTTTCCAGCAATCCGCCGCCGGTGATGTGCGCCATCGCGTGAATTTTGCCCGTCCGCACCAACGGCAGCAATGATTTCACGTAAATTTTGGTTGGTGCCATCAAGGCGTCGATCAAGATCACATTTTGGTCGAACAAAGCTGGCCGGTCCAGTTTCCAGCCCTTATCCGCTGCCAAACGGCGCACCAGTGAGAAACCGTTGGAATGGATGCCGGACGATGCCAGCCCCAACAACACGTCGCCATCGGCCAGCTTGTCAGCGGTCAGGACATCGCCGCGTTCGACCGCGCCGACACAAAATCCGGCGAGATCATAATCGTCGTCTGAATACATGCCCGGCATTTCTGCGGTCTCGCCGCCGATCAAAGCGCATCCGGCGATCTTGCAACCCTCGGCAATGCCCGCAACCACGGCGGTGGCGACTTCGATGTCAAGTTTGCCGGTGGCGTAATAATCGAGAAAGAATAAGGGCTCCGCGCCTTGCACGATCAGGTCGTTGACGCACATCGCGACCAAATCAATGCCGACGCCGTCATGGCGGCCCGAATCAATCGCCAATTTCAGTTTTGTACCGACCCCGTCATTGGCGGCGACGAGCAACGGGTCGGTAAACCCGGCTGCCCTTAAATCAAAGAATCCTCCGAAACCGCCGAGTTCAGCGTTGGCCCCGGCGCGGCGCGTGGCCTTGGCAAGCGGCGCAATGGCGCGGACGAGCGCGTTTCCGGCATCGATGGATACGCCAGCGTTGGCATAGGTATAGGGTTCGGTTTGATTTTGTTTTGAGTCCATTTTACGCTGCTAGCGAGAAGAGACTTGGATTTCCATGCCAATGTCGCCAAAAGGCGCGGTAATGAAAAAATGGTTCGCAAAATTTACCAACAATCGCGGTATAGTCGCGGCGTTATCGCTGCCGTTGGTGATCGCCGGTAGCGTTGTCGTCGTCGCCCAGATTGAGGGGCCAAAGCGCGGAATCATGCCGATTGCGAGCACCGGTGACTTTGAAATTTCCGGCATCGAAGTTGAGACAACCGGCAAAAATGCCGAGGAAGCCCGCCAAAACGGTTGGGAAGAAGCGCAGCGCCTGGCTTGGAGCGCATTGTGGGCGCGCAACCATGGCGGCGGCAAATCTTCGCTATCCGATTCGTCGCTTAACGGCATCGTATCGGCCATTGTTGTCGAAGAAGAAGAAATCGGCCCGCACCGCTACATTGCGAAATTGGGCGTCGTGTTCGACCGGGCCCGCGCCGGGCAGCTTTTGGGCGTTCGCGGTATTACGCGGCGATCCGCACCTTTGTTGGTCATCCCGGTAATTTGGGACGGCGGCGCGCCGATCGTTTTTGAACAACGAAATGCATGGCAAGATGCGTGGGCAAAATTCCGGACCGCAGACAGCCGCATCGATTATGTCCGCCCCAGCGGGATCGGTTCAGAATCATTGCTGCTGAACGCAGGCCAGTTGGATCGGCGCGGCCGCAATTGGTGGCGAACGATATTGGATCAATTTGGCGCCGCAGATGTCATCATGCCAATTGTCCGGCTGCATAGACAATGGCCAGGCGGTCCGGTGACAGCTCATTTTTCCGCACGCTATGGACCTGACAACAAATATCTGGGCAGTTTTACGCTGAGCACGCAGAGCGGCAAGGGCGTACCGGCGATGATGAATGCCGGTGTCAAAAAAATGGATGAATTGTTCCAGAACGCCTTGGCAGCCGGCCGACTCCGTGCTGACACCTCGTTGATCTTTGAACAAGCGTTGATTGATGAAGAGGCGCTTGACGAAGACTTGCCAGTTTCCGTTACACCAACCAGAGATTCCAGCGATTTGAACCGGCCTGCAACAACGGATCGCTTGGACGTCGCGCCTACAGACGTACTCGATCAGAACATCTTACCAGTTGCACCGCCGCCGCCTCCTGCGCCAGTGGCACCGCCTCCAGTGCAATTGACCGAAAAAGAGATCAGGGAACTGGAAAAACAACAAAAGAAGCAGGAGCGCGAACGGGAAAAAGCGGAAAAGAAAGCACGTAAGGAAGCAGAACGCAGGGCCAAAGAGGAACGCAAGGCCCGCGAAGCTGAAAACGACAGCAACAATTAAGCTGTTGTCCTTCATTCAAGGTCACAATTTATGCGACAAATCGCTTTACCCCTTGATGAGTTGAGGCCTGGCAAAGCTGCTAGCTTGATTATCACCGAATCAAATGCGGCCTGTGCTGCGGCGTTAAGTGACGCCGCCAATTGGCCAAGCCGCTGTGCGATATTATGTGGGCCAGCGCGCAGTGGAAAGAGCCTGATGGCGCGGTATTTCGCATCGCAAGTCGAAGGCGTGACGATTGATAATGCCGATTCGGTTGGTGAAGTAACCTTGTTTAATGCATGGAACCGCGCGCAAGAAACGGCGCGCCCGTTGTTGCTGATTTCACAGTTTGCACCGGCAGATTGGCAAATTGGGTTGCAGGACTTGCGCTCGCGTTTGGCGAGTGCGTTGCTCATTCAAATTCCGTTGCCTGACGATGAATTGCTGGCGCAGCTGATTCAAAAACATCTTGCAGATCGGGGAACGGCAATTGGTATCGAGGCGCTCAATTATGTCACGCGCCGTATCAACCGGCGCTACGCCGACATCGAAAACTTTGCGCGCGATGCCAATGCCCTGGCGCTTGCTGAAAATGCTCCGGTCAGTCTGGGGTTAGTAAAGCGGATATTGGCGTAAAATTGAGTTCGGCTGGGGCGCTATTCTTCTTTTAGCGTGCGTGTCATCTTGAGTTTGCCATTAACCACCGCAAAAGCGAGCCGCCCTTCGACCAAATCGAGAGCATCCCTGCCAAACTGTTCGAACCGCCATCCGGTAAGCAGCTGCAGGCCGTCCCGTTCGCCTGCCGCCAAGCGTTCTAGTTCCTCGGCTTTGACAATCAGCCGCGATGCGACGTTTATTTCTCGCGAACGGATCTTGAGTAACAATTTGAGTAAGTCGGCCACGAGCGCGCCTTCTTTGCCTCCACCGGTTCCGGTTCGAGTGCGTTCAGACATGGCGTCCCGGTCGATGGGCGTCGATTGGCTAATTGCGATCATCAAGCGCTGTCCGATGTCATTGTCCCGCCAGGCAGGGGAAAGTCCGCGAACTTTAGGTAATTCGGATTGCGTCTTTGGCGGATGTGATGCGATGTCGCCGAGGGTCTCATCTTTCATGATCCGACCGCGAGGGATATTTTTGTTGCGTGCCTCGATCTCGCGCCACGCGGCCATCGCCCTAACGCGGCCGAGCACTTCCGGCTTGCGCGATTGAATTTTTACCTTTTCCCACGCTTTTTCAGGGTCGTTACGGTAATTTTCGACGTTGGAAATTCGCTCCATTTCGTGGTCCAGCCATTGACCTCGACCAGTTTCCTTCAATTTTTCGAGCATCATCGGAAAAATCGCCGCGAGATGGGTGACATCAGCAACGGCGTAATCAAGTTGGCGCTTATCCAGTGGCCGCCGCGACCAATCGGTAAACCGTGCGCCTTTGTCGATTTGAATGCCCAGCCACAGATCAACCAAATTCGAATATCCCACCTGTTCGCCCTGGCCCAGCGCCATCGCGGCAATTTGGGTGTCGAACATCGGGTGCGGAGTGCGCCCGGTTAGGTTGTAGAAAATTTCGATGTCCTGACCGCCCGCGTGGAATACCTTTAATATGTCTTCATTGTCAGTCAGCAGATCCAGCATCGGTTTCAAATCGATACCGTCAGCCTTGGGATCGACAGCCGCCGCCTCTTGCCCGTCGGACAATTGCACCAGACACAGGTCGGGATAATATGTGTTTTCGCGCATGAATTCGGTATCAACGATGACATAAGGCGCCTTTGCGAGGCGGCCACAAAATTCGGCGAGTTGTTTGCTATCGGTGATCAGTGGAAGGATTTTCATGTTTGAAGCCCTTAGCAGTCATTCACGGCTTGACAAAGGGGACGGTGACTTGTGTAGCGCACAGCTTCCAATTTTAGCACATTCCAATCTACGGATATTATCATATGCACGCCTATCGTACCCATAAATGCGCAGAATTGCGTGCTGATCATGTCGGACAGCAGGTTCGTCTTTCAGGATGGGTGCATCGTAAACGTGACCATGGCGGGTTACTTTTTGTCGATTTGCGCGATCATTATGGTCTGACGCAAATTGTAACGGATATCGATTCAGAGGCGTTTAAGGTGCTGGATAGAGCGCGCAGCGAATCAGTTGTGACGATTACCGGCGAAGTCGTTGCGCGTGATGCGGCAACGGTTAATACCAATTTGCCAACGGGTGACATAGAAGTGCGCGCCCGCGAAGTGACCGTGCAGTCAACCGCCGATGAATTGCCCTTGCCAGTATTTGGCGACGCGGAATATCCCGAAGAAACGCGGCTTAAATACCGTTATCTGGATTTGCGGCGGGAACGCCTGCACAATAATATCGTATTGCGATCAAATGTGATTTCGAGCGTGCGGCGCAGAATGATCGACCAAGGTTTTACCGAGTTTCAAACGCCGATCCTAACGGCGTCTTCGCCAGAGGGCGCGCGCGATTATCTGGTACCGAGCCGTATCCATCCCGGCAAATTCTATGCGCTGCCACAAGCACCGCAGATGTTTAAACAGCTGTTGATGGTGGCCGGGTTTGACCGCTATTTTCAAATTGCACCGTGTTTCCGCGATGAAGATGCACGGGCAGACCGGTCACCGGGCGAATTTTATCAACTCGATTTTGAAATGAGTTTTGTGACGCAAGACGATGTTTTCAATGCGATAGAACCAGTCCTCCATGGCATTTTTGAAGAATTTGCCAATGGCCGCAAAGTCAGCGCCATGCCATTTCCGCGCATACCTTACCGTGAATCGATGCTGAAATATGGCAACGATAAACCCGATTTGCGTAACCCGATTATCATCAATGATGTCACCGACCATTTCAGATCATCCGGCTTTGGCTTGTTTGAACGGATCGTGGGCGAGGGCGGTGTTGTTCGCGCCATTGCTGCACCAAAGACCGCAGAAAAGAGCCGCAAATTCTTTGATGATATGAATGAGTGGGCCCGCAGTGAAGGCCATGCGGGCCTTGGTTATGTAACGCGAAAGGGCGGCGAATTTGGCGGGCCTATTGCTAAAAATCACGGCGAAGAGGCGATGCTCGTTTTGTATGCCGCATTAGGGCTTGGTCCAGATGACGGCTGTTTCTTTGCTGCTGGCAAGGAAGACAAAGTGGTGAAGCTGGCCGGGGCCGCGCGAACGCGGTGCGCGGAACAGTTGGAACTTATTCCCGAAGGAACATTCGAATTTTGCTGGATAGTTGATTTTCCGATGTTCGAATATGACGAAGAGACCAAAAAGGTTGATTTCAGTCACAACCCATTCTCGATGCCGCAAGGTGAAATGGAAGCATTGGAAAATATGGATCCACTCGACATCCTTGCATTCCAATACGATATTGTTTGCAACGGGGTGGAGCTATCATCGGGTGCAATCCGCAACCATCGCCCTGAAATAATGTACAAAGCGTTTGAAATCGCCGGTTACACGCAAGCCGATGTCGATGAAAATTTCTCCGGAATGATCAACGCCTTCAAATTCGGTGCACCGCCGCATGGCGGAAGCGCGCCGGGCATCGACAGGATCGTGATGTTGTTGGCCAATGAACCGAATATTCGTGAAGTCATCGTTTTCCCGATGAACCAAAAAGCAGAAGACCTGATGATGAGCGCACCAGGACCAGTTTCGGCCAAACAGCTGCGCGAGCTCAACATCCGAATTGTGGAACAAGCGCCGAAAGCGTGATTGTCCCTATTGGGAACAGGGGAAATCCGCGACTTGTTCGCGCCAAGGAATGATGCTCAAAGGCGGCTATGAGTATTGACCTTTCCGAATTTGAAGCCGGCGAAAAATACAGCGGCGACTATGCTGAAGACTTGGCTGAATTGCAGAAGCAATTGGCGGAGCAACAGTCGCTGCACATATTGCACAAATGCCGCACACTCATCGTTTTTGAGGGCTGGGATGCTGCCGGTAAGGGTGGGGCGATTAAGCGGCTGACCGCCAATATGGACCCGCGCTATGTCGAAGTATTCCCGATTAGCGCGCCGACAGCCGAAGAGAAAGACAAGCATTTCCTGTGGCGATTTTGGAACAAGTTACCGCGCAGTGAGGAAATCCACATCCTTGACCGCAGCCATTATGGGCGCGTTCTGGTCGAGCGGGTTGAAGGGTTCTGCAGTGAGGCGGAATGGCGGCGCGGGTATGACGAGATAAACGAATTTGAATCGCAACAAGTGGAGATCGGCACAAAGCTGATCAAGATTTTCATGCATGTCACCCAAGAGGCGCAGGACGAGGTGTTGAAAGAACGGCTTTCTGAACCGTCAAAACGCTGGAAAGTTACCGCTGAAGATTTCCGTAATCGCGCCAAGCGTGACGATTACCTTGCGGCATTTGCCGAGATGTTTGCGCAAACTGATACCCGCTGGGCACCGTGGACTGTGATCGACGGCAACAATCAAAAGGCAGCGCGCATTGCGGTGTTGCGGCATATTCTGCAGGAGTTGCAATCGCACGTGCCGCAGAATTTCCCGGACGTTACCGATGAAATTGCGAAATTGGCGAAGCAGGCGTTTGATTAGATTGCGCTGCTTTAAAGCATGATGACATTAAGTTGATCCAATACCGTAGCCCTGAGCCTGTCGAAGGGCGCTTCACTGAGAGACGTACTTCGACAGGCTCAGCACTACGGTTTAGAAGGGAAGGTTACTGGTTTCATCCTTCGACATCGACCCGCCGGGAGACAGGACGAACGGAGAGGGAGCTTTTGAATAAGGCAAACCGTTCGTGCTGAGCTTGTCGAAGTACAGGTTGCTTGTCATGTCCTTCGACGAGCAGAGGACTAACCGAGAGGGGGTTATGCTCTACTCCAACTTCATCCCACTCTCTAACCATCCTTGGACGGATAACTTACCGAAATAACTTCCCATTCTTTTGGGCCTGATGGCAAGTTAACCGTTCGCAAATCCCCGATGGCAGCTTTTCGCAGGGAATTGCCAGCGGTGCGCTCCACCCGATCAATCCTTTATCTGTGTCAGTTTCATCGTCGCCGACAATTGTCACTGTGCGATGATTATCATTTTCGTCGGCCAGCACGATTGTTGCGCCAAAATAGACATGCGCTTTGTCTGGTTGCTCCGCAGGGTCGATGATATTCGCCGCCTTCATCCGCTTTGAAATATGCCGCACTTCGCCATCAATTTCGCGCAGGCGTTTTTTGCCATAAATGTAATCGCCATTTTCACTGCGGTCGCCATTGCCTGCCGCCCAGCTTACGGTTTCAACCATCCTTGGCCGTTCGACCTCGTACAGTTCGACATAGCGCGCCCGCAATGCATCATATCCTGCCGGAGTGATTGGATTGCTGCGTTCTGCAAGTTTGCGTTCCGGCCGAAGGCGAATCATCCCGGAACGGATTTTCCAAGATAGGCGCTGAGCGGATAAGTCGTTTTGATATTTGCTTTGTCGGGATGCTGCAAATCATAGACAACCGCGTTTTCGAGCACGCGCTGCACGTAGTTGCGGGTTTCATATATCGGGATTTGCTCGATCCAATCCAGCATGCTGATCGCGCCTGTTCGCGGATCACCATTGGCACGAAGCCATTTGTTCACATTGCCGGGACCAGCATTGTAAGCGGCCACCGCGAGTGGATAGCTGCCGCCAAAGTAATTCATCATCGCCTGAATATAGGTCGAACCCAGTTTCACGTTGTAATCAGGATCATCGGTCAATGATTCGCGGCTATATCCCAGCGAAATCTTACCCGCAGTTTCTCTCGCGGTTCCCGGCATTAGCTGCATCAGGCCGCGAGCACCGGCATGGCTGATGGCCTCGCGGTCAAATTGGCTCTCTTGCCGGGCGATGGCGTGGATCATCGTCCAGTTATGGTTATGGCCCGCAGGAACGGATACTGTTGGAAATCCATAAGGTATCAAGCTGCTATGTCCATCGATACGGGCATTTCGGCCCGCCATGACTGACAAATCCGGGCGGCCAATCGCTTTGGAAAGGCTTATCGCGTCGATATATTGTTGTTCGGACTGGATTGAATTGGCAATCGCGCGCAGGAAAAGTGTCTGTTCCTTGTGGTCACCAAATCTCGGAGCCAGCCTTGCCGCCTGAAATACCGAAGACAAATCGACGGAGGGCAATGCCGGAATGGAAGCTACGGCACCTGCCGCGCTGATGCGGCGGCCCAAGGCTTCGTTTGCCAATTGACCGTAAAATTGATCGTAGAACGGTGCGGCTTTTTCAAAATGGCTGTTTGCCGCCGTGACGTCACCCGCGCGCTTCGCTGCGACTCCGGCCCAATAATATCCTTTGGTCTGGGTCTGGGGCGATTTTGCGCCCTGACTATAGCGTTCAAACATGCCCACCGCATCTTTTGGGCGGTTGAGTTTGTTTAGTGCCATAGTTCCGGCGAGCCACGTCAGGCTGGTGTAATCATCGCGCACGCCGATTGATTGGTCGCGCACCGCTTTACCCGGAGCAAGGCCATCATCGACGCGTGATGCAATCCGGTATGCCATGTCATACTGCCCGTCGTTCGCGGCTTCACGTGCGATGGTGAGCAAAACTTCGTACCATTCTTCGGTGTCGGCAGGCGGCAGCAGCAACGCATTGCGATTTGCGATCAATTCGCGGGCGGCCCAGCCATTGCCTTGCGCCCGCAATGCCATCGCACGGTCCGCTAGCAAACCGGGATCGGCATTGGCCGCGTTACCAAGCGATGCGAGGTCATTACCCGTTCCGTTCTTAATCGAAATGCGGGCGGCAAATGCGTTGCGCCTGGCGCTCGATGTATATGGCAAGACCCGCTCTGCTGCACGTGTAGCCTTTAACCAAAGCAGTTTATCAGCGCGGGCATCATGATCGTCTGCGGTCAACTTCGCAGCCATCAAACTCAAAATGCGTGCTTCGTCGTCATCGGTAAGCGGCCCCTCGCGCCAAGCCCGGCGGCCCCAGTTTTCAGCACGAACATTGTCGCCCGCTGCGGCCAGCGCGATTGCAAATTTTGCTCGCCCGGTATTCGTGGTGGGTTCCAATCGATCAAAATACGCAATAGTTTGTGACGGTGAATAGCTGTTGAGGTCAATGGCTTGCTCGGCATTTTGCCGCATGACTTTTTCGCCTGGCCAATTTGGGTATGTCAGCAAGAAAGACGCATATTCGCCAAAGCTATAGTTTCCCGTCTGACTTAGCATGCGCCAACGTTGTAACGCCGCAGGGATGTTGCCTTGACTGGGATCGACCTGGCTGGTGGGAACAATCATTTGGCCGTTACCAACGCCGTTGCGCCACTCAATTTGTTGCGCTTGTGCTGGCGCTGCCATAACGACAGCTGGAAGAATGAAGGCGGTTGTCGAAATCAGATGCTTTACCATATTAGACATATTAAGGGATGTTTCCTTAGCAGAAGCTGAATTGAACCAATAAGCGATGTATAGCCGCGCTTTGACTCTATGTAAGGAATAAAATCCATGTTTTCCGGCTCAATTCCGGCTCTAGTGACTCCTTTTCGCGATGGAGCGTTTAGCGAGAAGCATTTCCGCGCGCTTGTCGATTGGCAAATTGAACAGGGATCGAGTGCGCTTGTTCCTTGCGGAACGACAGGAGAAAGCTCAACATTGTCGAATGCCGAGCATCACCGTGTGATCGAGGTTTGTATCGAACAGGCAGCAGGACGGGTTCCGATCATTGCCGGCTGTGGATCAAATGACACCACCAACGCCATGCTCCATTTAAATTTTTCCAAAAAATGCGGTGCGGCAGCTGGCTTGGTGGTCGCGCCTTATTACAACCGGCCAAATCAAGAAGGAATTTACGCACATTTTTCGGCCCTGACCGAGAAAAATGACCTTCCGTTGATTCTTTATAATGTGCCTGCGCGAACGGTGACGGATATTAAGCCGGAAACAGTCGCGGCGCTTTCTTTGCTACCTTCGGTTGCCGGCATTAAAGACGCGAGCGGCGATTTGTCGCGCGTGACAGAACATCGGCTTGATTGCCGCAAGGATTTTTGTCTGTTGTCGGGGGTCGATGAATTGTCGTTGGCATTCAACGCCAGCGGCGGCGTGGGCTGCATTTCGGTCACAGCAAATGTTGCCCCCAAATTATGCGCCGATTTTCAGGCGGCCTGTGCCAAGGGCGATTATGATCTAGCAAGAGATTTGAATGATAAGTTTATCCGCTTCATAAAGCTTTATTTTCTGACGCTTCCCCCGGTCCGATCAAATACGCAATGTCACGGATCATCGAAGGGTTCCCAACCGAGCTTCGCTTGCCCATGACTCCGCCAAGCGCAGACAGTTGCCGTCTGGTTGATGCGGCTCTGGAGAACGCAGGACTACTCTGATGGTACGCCCAAAACCCGAAGCATTTGTGAAAGTCAAAACCGTCGCTGAAAATCGCCGAGCGCGCTATGATTTTTTCCTGACCGACAAATTCGAAGCTGGCATCGCGTTGACCGGAACCGAGGTGAAATCACTGCGCTTTGGCGAGGGCAATATTGCCGACAGCTATGCCGAGGTAAAAGACGGCAATGTCTGGCTGGTTAATGCCAACATCCCGGAATTCAGCCACGGCAACCGGTTTAATCACGAACCTAAAAGGCCGCGTAAACTGTTACTTAACAGCCGTGAGATAAACAAGCTTTATGCAGCGGTTATGCGACAGGGGATGACAGTCGTGCCACTGTCTATCTATTTCAATGATCGCGGGCGGGCGAAAGTAGAAATCGCGTTGGCCAAGGGCAAGAAAGCTCCCGACAAGCGGGCGACGGAAAAAGAACGTGATTGGAAGCGCGAACAAGGGCGAGTGATGCGTGAAAAAGGCTGAAAAAATCCCTAATTGGCTGCAAAAGCAAATGCCGACGCGCGAGAGCTTTGAAAAAAGCGCGTTGCTGCGGCCGTTTGCCAAACGCGTGTTTCATCCCGCGTTGTGGCGATTTACCCGGCGCTCAGTTCCGCGCGGCGTCGCTTTGGGATTGCTGGTCGGAATTTTTCTGCTGATACCCGGCGTTCAAATTGCTGGCGTAGCACTGCTCGCCTTGCCGGTTCGCGCGAACGTTCCATTGGGGGCGGCAATGACGTTCTTAAGTATGCCTGCAACGACGCCGTTCATTCTTGCTGCTTCGGTCTACATTGGCAACAAGGTGCTGCATCTTGGGGCTGATGTGGGCAGGTTTCAGGTGTTGATAGAAAGCCATGCATCGTTTTCCGAATGGATCTCGTGGCTTTTGTCGGATGCAGCTCCTGCTATGCTTGCTGGATTGGCGATCATTGCGGTGGTTAGCGCTTCCATCGGTTATGTATTGGCCGCTGGCCTATGGCGTTGGATGCTGGTTCGCAAATGGCGACGCCGGGCGAGTGTGTAAAAGGCGAGTTTACGCTTTTACGAAAATGGACTGACGATTGCCGATGATGCAAATAGACCATCTCTTTACGGCGCGGATGCGTCAATTATTGATAGAACTACCGGCAATCAGCAGTTCTTTTTAGGCTGGACCAAAGTTTGGCGGCGCAAGTATAGTGAAGCGAACTTGCGCCAACGTCGTTTCAGTTCAATAGAACAGCTTACCTGCTTCGCACGAAACCTTGACAAATGGCATGATGCGTTCCAGCCCAAAAAAGACAAAAAATTATATCACGCGCCCAAGCCAAGGGCGCGCATCTGGTAACATCACGAGGATTTCAATTGACCGGCCTGTCCACACCAACTTCTTTGCAGCTATTTGGTGGGGATGGGGCGGAGGATAGCGCCCAGAACCGCAAGCTGGTGCTTATGCTCGCCGCTGCGGGGTTGCTATCGCTGGGCTTGATTTGGCTGGCAACGCGGAATTTGGGATTGGTTGCGGGTTTTGCCGCGGCGCAGATTAGCTTTTGGGCGTATATTGAATATGCCCGTAAAAATGTCCCGGCGGCGATTGCCGCAGGAACAATGCTGCCCGATTGGTCGGTAACGCGGACGGCAGCCTCTTTATCGGGCGCGGCGGTGGCTATTAGCGATAGAGCCGGACGATTGGTCTGCGCCAATAGTCTGTTTACCGAGTGGTTTGAGGGGCTGAGTGCTCCCCCCGATATTGCCGTGGATGACGCTGGCCGCGAGATGCTGACCGAACTGGCGCGTGCGGCTTGGCGCGATGGCCATGCAACAGCCGAAGGCTTGCGCCACAATAAGTTCGAATACACTGTCAAAGCAATCCGATCGGGCGCAGGTGATGAATATCTTCTCTGGTGGTTTGCGCCGCTGGAAAAACGTGACATCGAATCGCGCGCGGCTGATTTGATTTCCGGACGAATCGGCTATGCGATGGCTGGTTCCGGCATTATGGCCGTGTCGTTAAGCGCAGATGGCCGTATCCGTTCGGCAAATGCGGCATTTGCTTTGCGATCGACGGGTACAGAAAATAGTAACATCATCGGACGGGAGCTTGCCGCATTCATGCGAATGGATGAAAAAGGCCGAATATTCTTTGAACGCGAAGGGCGCAAGGGCTTGCCTGTTCGGTTGATGCATGTGCCGCTGGGCGGGGTTGGTCAACAAGGTGCCTCGATGTTGCTGGCGGTCGATGATGATGGCGCAACAACCGACCGCGCATCTGCGCTCAGCCATGTTGAACAATTGCTTTCAACCCTGCCATTGGGATTGGCGTTGGTCGACCGAGACGGGCGATTCCTGTTTGCCAATGAAGCATTTGCGCGCGTTGTTGATATGCCGGTTGAAAAATTACCGCCCTATCCCGGCGATCTGGTAATCAATGAAGACAAAGCAGCGGTATCCGAAAGTATTCGCCGTTATGCCCGCGGCCAATCAATGTCGGGCGACATTGCCGTACGGCTCAAAGATCAGCCAGACGAAGTCATTGCGTTGTCGATAGCGGGGGTTCGCGGGCTTGGTGATGCATCAGTATTGATTGGATTGAAGGATAATAGCGAAGAAACAAAATTAAAGCGGCAAGTGGCGCAAGCGACCAAAATGCAAGCGGTCGGGCAATTGGCCGGCGGCGTTGCCCATGATTTCAACAATATATTGACCGCAATCATCGGTTATTGCGACCTCATGTTGCTGCGCCATCAACCTGGCGATAGCGATTATGATGATATCCAGCAGATTCAGAAATAACAGCAACCGCGCGGCCAGCCTGACGCGGCAATTGCTGGCATTCTCACGTCAGCAAACTTTGCGGCCACAAATATTGCAATTGCCCGATGTGGTGGCGGAAGTTTCCAATTTGCTGAAGCGGCTGCTGGGTGAAAAGGTGCGATTGGAGGTGCATCATGGCCGCGGTACCGGAACTGTGCGGGCGGATCCCGGGCAATTGGAGCAGGTTATTGTCAACTTGGGCGTAAACGCACGTGATGCCATGCCAAGCGGCGGCGTGCTCTCGATTTCGACTAAGCCGGTATCACACGGGGAAGTCCGAGCGATGGGCAGCGATATTTTGCCAATTGGCGATTATGTGCAGCTTTCAGTGGTGGATAGCGGGACCGGCATCTCAAAGGAAAATCTGAGTAAGATTTTTGAGCCGTTCTTTACCACCAAAGAAGTGGGTAAAGGCACAGGCTTGGGATTATCGACGGTCTATGGGATCGTGAAACAATCCGGAGGGTTCATCTTTGCTGATTCAGTAATGGGCAAAGGCACGCGGTTCGATATATTTTTGCCGGTTCATGTCGGTAAGCCCGCTGACGCAGACAAGCCTGTCAAGCGTCCGGCCGAAAAGCCGCGTGATCTTTGGGGTAGCGGCCGGGTACTGATTGTGGAAGATGAGGATATGGTTCGCGCCGTGGCGGAACGAGCCTTGGTCAGGCAAGGCTATGTAATCGAAACGGCGCGCGACGGCGAAGAAGGCGTGCAATTATTTGCTGAAGGAAAACGATATGATCTTATCGTTTCTGACGTGGTTATGCCCAACATGGATGGCCCAGCGATGGCCAGAAAATTGCGCGAAACTTACGGCGATGTAAAAATTCTGTTCATGTCCGGCTATGCCGAAGAGCAATTGAGGGAATCGATCAATCTGGAAAATGTGTATTTTTTACCGAAGCCGTTTTCGGTGCAACAAATCGCCGAAGCCGTGCGCGACGCACTTGCAGCAAAAACCGATTGATAAAAAAAGAATAAATAATTTCGTTCTACTCTTGTTCTATTAGAACAAATAGCATACAAACTGTTTTAGACGATCCGGGTGGGTCTTCACGAAACAGAGCTAAGGAGTGGGAAAATGGCTGTAAATCTAAAAGTGATAGAAACGGGAAGTCAGGCAAAAATGAAAGATAGCGATCGCGAAAAGGCCCTTGAAGCTGCGTTGGCGCAAATTGACCGCGCCTTTGGTAAGGGCTCTGCAATGAAGTTGGGTAGCCGAGAGGCCATGAATATCGAGGCAATTTCGACGGGCTCTTTGGGGCTGGACATTGCCCTTGGCATCGGCGGCCTTCCAAAGGGCCGCGTCATTGAAATTTACGGTCCGGAAAGCTCGGGCAAAACTACGCTTACCTTGCATGTGATTGCGGAATGTCAAAAAGCAGGCGGTACCGCCGCGTTTATCGATGCGGAACATGCGCTTGACCCGTCCTATGCGAAAAAATTGGGCGTCGACATTGATAATCTGATCGTGTCGCAACCCGACACGGGCGAACAAGCTTTGGAGATTGCCGATACATTGGTGCGTTCTAATGCGGTTGACATCCTGGTAATTGACTCGGTGGCAGCATTGGTTCCGCGCGCTGAAATTGAAGGCGAGATGGGCGATACCCATGTCGGCTTGCAGGCTCGGTTGATGAGCCAGGCACTACGCAAGATTACCGGTTCGATTAGCCGTTCGAACTGTATGGTTATTTTTATCAATCAAATCCGCATGAAAATTGGTGTGATGTATGGCTCGCCGGAAACAACGACCGGCGGCAACGCGCTCAAATTTTATGCTTCCGTGCGCCTTGATATTCGCCGTATCGGCCAGATCAAGGATCGCGAGGATATCGTTGGCAATGCGACGCGCGTGAAAGTGGTAAAGAACAAAGTCGCTCCGCCATTTAAGCAGGTCGAATTTGATATCATGTATGGTCAGGGTATTTCCAAAACGGGTGAATTGCTTGATCTGGGCGTGAAAGCCGGCGTGGTCGAAAAGTCCGGCAGTTGGTTCAGTTATGACTCGGTCCGCATTGGTCAGGGAAGGGAGAATTCCAAAACCTTCCTGGTGGAGAACCCTGAAATGGCGGCCAAGCTTGAAGCTGCGATTCGCGGTAAGGTTGATGAAGTGGCGGAAGAAATGCTCGTTGGTCCTGGACCGGACGAGGGCACGGAAACCGAATCCGAAATCGATACCGACATCTAAATTCTAACATCGTTTCAGTTTTAAACTTCCTCCTCCCCCTTGGAGTGAAGTGTGTGGTCTTTCGCCTGAAAGACTGCGCGCTGGCCCGCCTCGACCCACCCCGAGGCGGGCCATTTTATGTCAGGTTCGGCTTAGTCCCTTTCCCGATCAGGTCTGCACACTCCGATCCGGGCGGTCATAGGCTGCGTGAGGTTGTGACAATATGGCACAAGCATAGCGCCCGCATCGTGCCGGGCATTACCAAGTTGAAGACAATGCGTGACATTAATGAAGTAACCGCCATATTGGCGGCCAAGTTTGTCCGCGAAATTGCATCATCAATGCCTTAAGGCGGCCGTTAGTCGAATTTTGAAAAGGAAGAATGCATGACCCTGACCGTCCATCATTTAAACAACAGCCGTTCGCAGCGTATTCTCTGGCTGCTCGAAGAACTTGGCGTGCCTTATAAAATTCAACATCATCAACGCGATGCAGTAACAAACTTGGCACCGCCCAGCCTCACGGCGCTGCATCCACTCGGTAAATCGCCGATGATTGAGGATGACGGCAAGTTGGTTTGCGAATCCGGAGCGATCACCGAATATCTGTGTGAGCGACATGGCGGCGCTCATCTTGTGCCCGCGCGCGGCACCAACAACCATGTCCGCTATCTGGAATGGCTGCACTTCGCCGAAGGATCTGCGATGACGCCGATACTGTTGCGTTTATATACGTCACGCCTTGGCGATGCCGCGCAGCCGTTGAATCCGCGTATCGATCAGCAGCTCGAAAGCCACTTTCAATTCATGGAAGATAGTATCCAGCCTTCTGGATATTTCGTCGGAGACAGCTTGACCGGCGCAGACATTATGATGATCTTTCCGGCAGAAATAGCGGTGGCACAGGGATATGGCGCCAAAATGCCAAAACTTGCCGCATTTGTAAAAATGATCCATGCGATGCCGGGCTACCAAGCCGCACTCGAAAAAGGTGGCGCTTATGCATATGCATGAACGATTTGTCTAAACGACACATCGCGCTTGCAGCAGGCATACTGGTCGCCTAAGTCGCGTGATTATGAGCTCAACTAACGATATCCGCCGCGCATTCCTCGACTATTTTGGGGGCGCGGGTCATGATGTGGTGCAATCTGCGCCATTGGTTCCGTATAACGATCCGACATTGATGTTCGTCAATGCCGGGATGGTGCCGTTCAAAAATGTATTTACCGGATTGGAAAGCCGCGAAATTCCGCGCGCGGTTTCCAGCCAAAAATGCGTTCGTGCAGGCGGAAAGCACAATGACCTAGACAATGTTGGCTATACCGCCCGGCATCATACTTTTTTCGAGATGCTGGGAAATTTTTCCTTTGGCGACTATTTTAAAGAAGACGCGATCACGCATGCGTGGACGTTGCTGACAAAAGTTTGGGGAATCGATCCAAACCGCCTGACTGCGACCGTTTATCACACCGATGATGAAGCATTTGACCTTTGGCGCAAGATTGCCGGATTGCCTGAAGAACGGATCATCCGCATCGCCACCAATGACAATTTTTGGTCAATGGGTGACACCGGCCCGTGCGGCCCGTGCAGCGAGATTTTTTACGACCATGGCGATCATATATTTGGCGGTCCTCCTGGATCTGCGGATGAAGATGGTGACCGTTTTGTAGAAATTTGGAACTTGGTCTTCATGCAGTTCGAACGCCATGAAGATGGTAGCCAAACCGAACTGCCCAAGCCAAGTATTGACACCGGCATGGGTTTGGAACGCGTTGCCGCAGTGTTGCAGGGTGTGCATGACAACTATGACACCGATACCTTTCGCGCGCTGATCGAAGCATCCGAAAAAATGACGGGAACCAAAGCAGAAGGCGAGCAAAAGGCAAGCCACCGCGTTATTGCTGACCATTTGCGTTCGACCAGTTTTTTGATTGCCGATGGCGTGTTGCCCTCCAACGAAGGGCGCGGCTATGTGCTGCGCCGGATCATGCGCCGGGCAATGCGGCATGCACATATTCTGGGCGCAAAAGAGCCGTTGATGCACCGTTTGGTCGGCAGCTTGGTTGCCGAAATGGGCGTGGCTTATCCAGAATTGCTGCGCGCACGGCCATTGATTGAAGAAACGTTGCGGCAGGAAGAAACGCGGTTCCGGCAGACCTTGGACAAAGGCATTAAGTTGCTCGATGAAGCGACCAAGGATATGAAAACGGGCGATACGTTGTCCGGCGATGTCGTATTCAAGCTCTATGATACTTATGGTTTCCCTTATGATTTAACTGAAGATGCCTTGCGCGCGCAAGGTTTTGATATCGATCAGGCTGGTTTTGACGCCTCCATGGATAACCAAAAAACCATGGCACGCGCTGCTTGGAAGGGGTCGGGAGCCAAAGCCTCCGACGATATCTGGTTCGATATAGCAGAGCGCGCTGGTTCCACCGAATTCACCGGCTATTCTGCGACCGAAGGCGAGGGGCAGGTGTTAGCCCTGATAAAAGAGGGCGTTGAAGTGAATAGCGCCAGTGCCGGCGATGACGTAATGATCATTACCAACCAGACGCCTTTTTACGGCGAATCTGGCGGCCAGAATGGTGACGCAGGAACTATCAGTTCGAGCAAGGGTTTGCGCGCCGCCGTTTCAGATACGGGAAAACCTTTGGGCCGTTTGCATGCGCATCATGCCAAGGTTGAAAGCCGGAGAAATTGCAGTTGGCGATGTCATCGCGCTTTCAATAGATGTCGTGCGCCGCGATGCCGTCCGCGCCAACCATAGCGCGACGCATTTGTTGCACGCGGCGTTGCGTAACCGTTTGGGCGGTCATGTCAGCCAGAAAGGCAGCATGGTTGCACCAGACCGATTGCGGTTCGATTTCTCGCATAACAAAGCCGTGGAGCCAGCAGATATTGCGGCGATTGAGGCCGAAGTGAATGCGCAAATTCGCGGCAACCAAGATGTCACCACCCGTTTGATGACGCCCGATGATGCGGTGGCGGCGGGCGCACTCGCGCTTTTTGGCGAGAAATATGGTGACGAAGTGCGTGTTCTTTCTATGGGGCATACTGAAGCGAAGCATTATTCAGTTGAACTTTGCGGCGGAACACATGTGCGGGCGTTGGGTGACATCGCCTTGTTCACGATCCTCTCCGAAGGTGCCGTTGCCAGCGGCATTCGGCGCATCGAGGCGCTAACCGGGGAAGCCGCAAGGCAGCATCTTGCCCACCGCGAGGCGCAGTTGAAAGATGTCGCCGCTTTGCTGAAAACCGGTATCGACGATGTTGCGGCCCGCGTTGAAACGTTGTTGACTGAACGCAAGCGGATGGAAAAAGAACTGTCAGATGCAAAAACTGCGCTTGCTGTTTCGGGCGGCAAGGGTGGCAGCCAAAAGGCCGAGGCCCAAGTAATAAATGGTGTTAATTATCTGGGGCAAATCATTGCAGATATTGAACCAAAGGCATTGCGCGGTCTTGCCGATGAGCAAATGAAACTGCTTGGTTCAGGCGTTGTCGCGATCATCGCTGCGAATGAAAATGCCAACACGGTGGTTGTCGGTATTTCCGCCGATTTGATGGATCGTTTCAATGCTCCCGAATTGGTGCGTGCTGCCACAGCGGCAATGGGCGGCCAGGGCGGCGGCGGGCGGCCCGAAATGGCGCAGGGTGGCGGTCCTGCGGGTTCTGAGCAAGCTCAGGCTGCGATTGATGCGATCAAGATGACATTTGCCTGATAGCTATGCTTGCCTTAACTCATTGATTTCAATATCGGTGCAGTGTTCAATCCGCCCGCATCCATAATGGCGCGGCGGAATTCATCGCGTTTTTCGTGGATGGACGCGATCACTGGTCCCATTGGCACGCCAAGATCGACAAGAACAGCTTCGGACAATTGCAGCGAGCTCTCTAACGTTTCCGGTACGGCGTCGCTGGCACCGGCACGGTAAAGTTCGGCGGCGTGATCGGCATCGCGTGCACGTGCAACGATTTTTAAATCAGGAAACTGGGCACGAACGCGCTTTACAATGCGCGCCATCAAAACCGGTTCGTCCATTGTCAAAATCAAGGCGGTGGCACTCGCGAGTTCCAGTCGCTTCAAAGCATCATGCTGTGTGATGTCGCCAAAAATAACCTGATAGCCCGATCTGCGCGCAGCCAAGACAGCATCGATATCCAATTCAACCGCAATATAAGGTTGCTGGTGGCGCGTTAGCATATCGGCGATAAGTTGCCCAACACGGCCAAAACCGATTATTACTGCGCGCGGCACCTCGCTCGGGGGACTTTCGGCGAGCGATTGTGATTGCCCGCGCAGCTCTATCCTGCGCGCGACATCGCGCCCGATACGCGCCAATATGGGCGTGAAAGTAAGTCCAAGCGCAGTCGCCACTTGCCAGAACTTTGCGGTTTGCGGATCGATAATGGCCGCCGCGCTTGCTGCGCCCAAGACAATCAATGTCGTTTCCGATGGGCTGGCCATCAACAGGCCAGTTTCAGTGGCTACTCCCGTGCGGGCGCCAGAAAACTTGAGCAGCGCCCCGGTTACAAATGCGTTGACGAAAATTACGCCAGCAATTGCCGCGACCAAATACGGCCAGTTAATTGCGACAAAGCCCAGATCAATCTGCATGCCGATGCTGATCAAAAATACTCCCAGCGCCAATCCCCGGAACGGCGCGGTAATCGTTTCGACTTCACTTTGATAGTCAGTTTCGGCGATCAACAAGCCAGCGATCAGCGCGCCGACAATTGGCGAAAGCCCCACTGCACTGGTGGCAAGACTGGCCGCAATCACCACCAACAGGCTGGCGGACAAAAATAACTCCGGGCTTTTTGTGCGGGCGGCTTGGCCAAATAAGCGCGGCAACAGAAGCCATCCAAGTAACAACATTCCCGCAACCACAAGCGCACCTTGCCACAGCGTTGCAAACAATGTGTCCCAAGACCCGCCTTGCCCAATCGGACTGAGCGCACCAAGCAGGAAAATAATCGGAACAATCGCCAAATCTTCAAACAGCAGCATCGCAAACGCGGGCCGGCCGACCGCTGACTTGGTTCCCGCCAACGGCAGGACTAATGCGGTCGACGATAACGACAAGGCAATTCCAAGGCAGATTGCTGCAATCAAGCTCTGCCCTGTTAGAAACAAGGCGGCCGCGATAATTGCGCCGCCGCCGAGCAGTTCAACTGCACCAAGCCCGAACACAAGCCGCCGCATTTTCCAAAGCCGCCGAAAGGAAAGTTCTAATCCAATTGAAAACAGCAACAGGATAATGCCATATTCGCCAATAGGCTCGATCGCTTTGGCATCGGAAATTGTGATCCAGGTTAGCCACGGATATTGTCCGGTAAGTGCGCCCAAACCCATTGGACCAACCAATATGCCGACAAGAATGAAGCCGATGATTGGGGTAATTCGCAGACGAGTAAATGCAGGAATGACCAGCCCGGCTGCACCCAAAATGACCAACATATTGTTTAACGTTTCACTTTGAAGTTCGATTGCCATCATTTGCACTTAACGTAGCATCGTGGCAAAGTCATCCAATGGAAGCGGATATTGTAATTATCGGCGGTGGACCGGCGGGAATGATGGCCGGATTATTGTTCGCCCGCGCTGGCATTGATACCCTGGTGCTGGAAAAACACAGCGATTTCCTGCGCGATTTTCGCGGTGACACCGTCCATCCCTCGACGATGGAGATACTTGATCAGTTGGGTTTGCTCGAACGGTTTTTGTTGCGACCACACAATCGTCTCACCGCGGCGCGTGGTACCGTCGCCGGGCAGGAAGTGGTCATCGGCGACTTTCGGCATTTGAAAACGCCCGCACCCTTCATCGCGATTATGCCGCAATGGGATTTTCTCGATTTCCTCCGCGATGAGGCGGCGGCATTTCCAGCATTCAACCTGTTAATGGAAAGCAGTGTTGCCAAGCTGACGTTCGAACGGGGCCGCGTTTCGGGTGCGGTGCTAACTGACGGTCACTTAGTCCGTGCTCGAAAGTTGATAATCGCCGCCGATGGACGAAGCTCGATCGTGCGGCGGCAAAATCTGCTGCCCGTGACCGAACTGGGCGCACCGATCGATGTCTTCTGGTTCCGTGTACCCAAGCAGCGAGACGGCGGGGAGGCGTTGCGCGGGATCGTAGCACGCGGCACGTTGATGGCGCTGATCGACAGGGTGGATTATTGGCAATGCGCCTATGTCTTCCCAAAAGGCATGGGAGAGAAACTGAGAGCCGAAGGCATTATGGCGCTAAGGCAGCGTATCGAGGCGGTGGCGCCTATCCTCGGGCCGCTGGAAACGGTGTTGACCGATATAGACCAGATGCATCTGCTGACCGTCAAGCTGGACCGGCTTGATCGCTGGCACGTGCCCGGCCTGCTCGCGATTGGCGATGCCGCGCACGCGATGTCGCCGGTTGGCGGGATCGGGATCAATCTCGCAATTCAGGACGCAGTGGCGGCGGCGAACATACTGGCGGCGCCAATGCGCGTCCGTGCCGAAGTTGATGACTTGCTCGCCAAAGTGGAAGCACGGCGCAGTTGGCCGACCCGCGCGATCCAGCGCGCACAGCAGCTGGCGCAGAACCGCATTGTCGGCGCGGTGCTAGAACCCGGCGCGTCCTTCACGCGCCCGCCGTGGCCAGTGAGAATGCTCGACCGCTTCCCATATCTCCGGCGCATACCGGGCAGGCTAATCGGCCTTGGCATCCGGCGGGAGCATGTGCAGTCGCCGGATGCCAAGCAGTGATTACTGCCAGCTACCCATTTTGACTTCAAGGTTGGCGCGGACGGCTTCGAAGAACTGTTCGGTTGTCATCCACGCCTGATCAGGTCCGATAAGGATTGCCAGATCCTTGGTCATTGCGCCGCTTTCCACGGTTTCGATACATACCTGTTCAAGCGTTTCGGCAAAGCGCGTTACGTCCGGCGTTTCATCGAACTTGCCACGGAATTTCAAGCCGCCGGTCCATGCAAAGATCGATGCAATTGGATTGGTTGACGTTGCTTTGCCCTGCTGATGCTGACGATAATGCCGCGTCACAGTGCCGTGCGCCGCTTCCGCTTCAACGGTCTTGCCATCCGGTGTCATCAGGATTGATGTCATCAGACCGAGCGACCCAAACCCTTGCGCAACTTGATCCGACTGCACATCGCCATCATAGTTTTTACATGCCCAGATAAATTTACCTGACCATTTTAGGGCGCTTGCGACCATATCGTCGATTAAGCGGTGTTCGTAAACTATGCCGAGCTCAGCAAATTTAGTCTTAAACTCGGCGTCAAATACTTCCTGGAACAAATCTTTGAAACGGCCGTCATAGGCCTTCAGGATGGTGTTTTTTGTCGACAAATAAACTGGCCATTGGCGGTTGACGCCGTAATTTAGCGAGGCACGGGCAAAATCACGGATTGAATCGTCCAAATTGTACATTGCCAATGCAACGCCGGGCGATGGGTAATGAAATACTTCTTCATCAATTGTTGAACCATCATCACCGTTCCAGACAAGGCGAAGTTTGCCGGGGCCGGGAACCAAAAAATCGGTCGCTTTATATTGATCACCAAAGGCGTGGCGGCCAACTACAATGGGATCAGTCCATCCGGGGATAAGGCGCGGTACGTTATCGATCACAATCGGTTCGCGGAACACAACGCCGCCCAAAATGTTGCGGATCGTACCGTTTGGCGATTTCCACATCTTTTTCAGATCAAACTCTTTAACGCGGTCTTCATCCGGTGTGATCGTCGCGCATTTGACGCCAACGCCGTGCTCGCGGATCGCATTCGCAGAGTCGACCGTAATACGGTCATCGGTTTCATCACGCTTTTCCACGCTTAAATCATAATATTTCAGATCAATATCAAGATATGGCAGGATCAATTTCTCACGAATCCATTGCCAAATGATCCTAGTCATTTCATCGCCATCGAGTTCCACAACCGGATTTTTGACTTTGATTTTTGCCATTTTTGAGCCGCTTTCCATAAGGTTTAATATTCGTTCGTCGCGGCCATAGCAAAACCTGCGATTTGTTCAACTGAACTTAACGTGCAACGCACCGAAGGCGATTTCCTTGATTGCTGAATTCCGGTTTGGGCATTCTGCTTACCCACAGAAATGCGCGATAGAACAGTTGTAAAATGGCGGTTAGGGGCCTAGTTGATCGGCATGTCAAAATTACAACTTTCAAATCGGGGCGACGGTGTCGCGAAATGGTCATTCCCTCCGGTACATCCAGAGGGCCGCAAATTCGGTTTGATTGCCGGCGTCATCACGTTGGTGTTTGCGTTCATGGCTTGGGAAACACTTGCATGGCCGATGGCGGCTGTGACGGCTTGGACGCTTGCATTTTTTCGTGATCCGGCGCGCACGACGCCGCTGGACGATCGGTTCATTGTATCACCAGCCGATGGGTTGGTTACCTTGATTGAGAAAGTTGTGCCGCCGCCTGAACTTGCCGGGCCAGATGGATTGGGCGATGAACCAATGATCAGAGTGTCGATATTTATGAGCGTGTTTGATGTGCATATCAATCGCACGCCAATTCGCGGCACTGTTAAGCGTGTAGCGTATATCGCCGGGAAATTTCTCAACGCTGATTTGGATAAGGCAAGCGAGGAAAATGAACGTCAACATTTCCTTATCGAACGATCCGACGGCGTACGCATAGGTTTTACCCAAATTGCCGGGCTGGTTGCCCGCCGTATCGTTGCCTTTGTCAAAGTAGGCGATGAAGTCGGCAATGGGCAACGTGTTGGCTTGATCCGGTTTGGCAGCAGAGTCGACGTATTCTTGCCTGCTGGAACCGCACCGCTTGTTATCAAAGGGCAAAGGTGCGTGGCTGGCGAAACATTGATTGCGGAAATTGGCGTGGATCAAGAACTTCTTGCGATCAATCAATAGGCCGGATTGGTGAACGTAAAACCTGTTCCAGGAATTTCGTTGCGGGCTTTGGCCCCAAACGCAGTCACCGCTATGGCGCTATGTACTGGCCTTTCAGGTGTATGGTTTGCAATGCAAGAGCGATGGGATGCGGCAGTAGCTGCGGTCGTTATTGCTGGCATACTAGACGCATTGGATGGCCGGATTGCCCGGTTACTGAAGGGCGAAAGCCGTTTTGGTGCGGAACTCGAACTCGTTGTCCGATGTAATTTCATTCGGGGTAACGCCTGCGCTCATTCTTTACAGTTGGGCATTGCAACATATGCCGCGCTTTGGTTGGACAATTTCGATATTCTTCGTGCTTTGCGCCGCATTGCGGCTTGCGCGGTTCAATGCGCGGATCGACAATGATGATCAACCGCATAAGTCAGCCGGCTTTAATACTGGCGTTCCATCACCTGCAGGGGCAGGCTTGGCGCTGGTGCCGTTGATAATTTGGCTGGAAACGCAGGGCCAAAACGATATGGACTTATCTTTGCTTGGGGATTGGATGCGGGATTACCGGATCGTCGGCCCGTGGCTGCTGCTTTCGGCTGTCCTGATGATCTCAAACGTCGCCACATATAGCTGGTCATCGATACGAATTCGGCCAAGCTTTCGCTTTTTCGCGCTGGCCGCACTCGGCCTCATAGTCGCAATTTTGATCGCCGCACCTTGGGTCGGATTGATCGTGATTACGTTGGTCTATATAGGCTTATTGCCGTTTAGTGTGATTGGCTATGCAAAGGTGAAGCGCGGGCGACGTGCAAACGAAGCAGCTTGACCACAGGGATTTTGCGGCTATGTTCGCATTTTGTTCTAAATAAGGAATTGGGCCTGTGGACCCGTTATTGATCGTCGCTATCGCTGTTTTGACCTTGTTGCTGGGGGCAGTTATCGGATGGTTTGCTGGCAAGCAGATGGGGCAGGCGGGCAGCGGAAACGGCCCTGCAACTTCGTTCTATGCTGGATGCTGTCGTTGGTGAACGCGATAGCGCAAAGGACCGGCTGGCGCGGCTGGAGACATCACTCGAAGAGCGCGACCGTTCGTTCGATGAACAAATTGCGGTATTGGCGCAAGCGAAGGACGCTTTAACCGTCCAATTTGGCGAGGTTGGTAAGAAATTGCTGGGCGAGGCGCGTTCCGAATTTCTGCGCGAGGCCAGCGACCAATTCAATAAATCCGAAAGCAAAAACGAAGAACGACTGAAGCAATTACTGTCGCCGGTCAGTGAAAAATTAAAGGCGTATGAAGAACAAGTGGGCAAGGTCGAAAAGGACCGGAATGAGGCTTATGGACAGCTCACCGGCTTGATTGATCAAATGCGGGCAGGGCAAGAGCGTGTGTCAACCGAGGCGGCAAAATTGGTCAACTCGCTTCGCAACGCACCAAAAGCGCGAGGGCGTTGGGGTGAACAGCAGCTTAAAAATGTGCTGGAAAGCTGCGGACTGTCGGAACATGTCGATTTTGTGACTGAGGTCAGTGTCGATACCGCCGATGGACGGGCTCGTCCTGATGCGATATTGAAAGTGCCTGGCGGCAGCAGCCTTGTGATCGATGCCAAAGTGTCGCTGAATGATTATCAAGATGCGTTCGCCGCCAATGATGATGACTTGCGCTTGGTGGCAATGGCGCGGCATTGCGCGTCGATGAAAAACCATATCGACGGGCTGTCACGCAAAGCTTATTGGGATCAATTTGCCGACACCCCCGATTATGTGATCATGTTTGTACCGGGCGAGCATTTCTTATCGGCGGCATTGGAGCATGATCCGTTATTGTGGGATTTTGCATTTGAAAAGAAAATATTACTGGCAACTCCTACCAATTTAGTTGCGATTGCTCGCACGGTGGCAAGCGTGTGGCGACAAGAAGGCTTAGCGCGTGAAGCGAAGCAAATCGGCGCACTGGGCAAGGAAATGTACGACCGCATAGCCGTGGCGGCGCAGCATTTGAAATCGGTGGGTTCCGGTTTGAACAGCGCAGTAAACAACTATAACAAATTCGTCGGCAGTTTTGAACGCAACGTGATGTCCACCGGCCGCAAGTTTGCCGAGCTAAACATCGAAACTGGCAAGCACGAACTGGAAGATTTAATGCCCGTCGAGGCGCTGCCGCGATATGGCAGTGAAGGTGAACGGGTATTGATTGAGGGGGGCGGCGATCGAAAGTGACGTTTGAACTCGTCTGAGCCTTAACCCTCAATCATTCCGATTTTCGCCGTGATGGTGGTCCTTGCAATTCAACCATGCCTGCCTCGCTTGCAAAAAGCATATCCATATTCGGCCCTGAGACGAACAATGGATTTGCGGCAAAAATTGCAGTAATCAACTGATCTTGCGCGGTTAATCCGGTTTGCATAAGCTAACAGTGCTTGCTCCTACGCGTGTGAACAACTGATTGTCTTTGCGGCGGTATGTTCCGTCAGTCGTGTTACAGCCAGCGCGAAATTGAAACCTGTCATCTCCGAATTGGACAACATAATTAGCGAATTCTTGAATACATTAAGGCCAACGGGCGTCGCGCCGTTAATCGCCACAATCTGCCATTTCGGTCCACTTAATGTAGGCACAGATATTGCGGGCTCACCACAAGTTATGCATTTTTCGCTGCGGACCAATATGGCTTTGTCACTGCCCTTAGCCAAATGAAGCTTGCCGTCCGACGTAAAGCCAGTGTCAACTGGCCCGGAAAGGAGGCGGTAAAGCGTGGCTTCCGTTGTTCCAGGGCAGCCCATTTCCGTGCTTATTATGCGGCCAAAAAATAGCTTGTCGTCAATTTGCAAATAGAGTCCGCCATAGCTGTTACATCCGCTTGATCCGCGCGCGTTGCCACTTGCAAATTCCACAGTGACCGGTTCGCGTGAATTGAAGCTTTTCGCGGCGATACCGTTAATTGATTCAACGCGCCAAGCACTACCGTTGAGCGTCTTAAACGGGACGATAGCTGCGCCCATTTTGGGTGCCGCGCCGTGAACAACCGGATCTCGCGCATTTTTGTCTGTTGTCGCGATTGGTGTGCAACCTAACAGTGCGAACATCGCAAAGGCAGACAGATATCGCATGGCCTGTTGATATCATGGCTGAAGCTGGTGAACAACCTCATAGGCCATGACCGCCGTGGCAACCGCCGCGTTCAAGCTATCCGCTTTGCCGTACATCGGCATTTTGACCAGCGCATCGCATTCCACTTCATACGCTTCGGGTAATCCTTGCGCTTCGTTGCCGGTCAGGATGAAGCAGGGGGCGGTGTATTTGCAGGACCTATAATCGGTATCAGTTTGCAGGCTGGTTCCGACCAATTGACCAGTTCCTGCGCGCAGCCATAGGATGAACTCGTCCCAGCGGCATTGCACGATTTTTTGCGTGAATATCGCCCCCATGCTGGCGCGCACGGCCTCAACACTGAACGGGTCGGTGCAATCGTCGACTAAGATCAGGCCGCCTGCACCCACGGCATCGCCGGTGCGCAGCATCGTGCCCAGATTGCCGGGATCGCGCATCGCCTGCGCCACCAGCCATAATGGCGCGGTGCTTCGGTCTATATCCGATAGCGCGGTGGAGTTTTCGCGGTAGACGCCAACTATGGCTTGGCTATTTTCTTTGCCGGAAAGTTTTGCCATAATGTCGGCGCTGGTTTCAATCACATCACCGCCAGCCGCCAAAACGTTTGCCTCCAAAGCTTCTTCCAATGGATGCACATCGCGGCCAGCAATCCGGAACAGCATCTCCGGCAGAAATCCGGCTTCACGCGCCTCTGTCATGATGCGCAAGCCTTCGGCAAGAAACTGCCCCGCGCGCTTGCGATGTTTTTTGTCCCGCAGGCTGCGGACTTCTTTGAGCAGAGGATTGGAAAATCCGGTAATTTCGCGGCGCATCGCCCAGTAATCCGATCAGTCTTCGCCGAAGCCGTCAACGACCAATCCAACAAGCTTTTCCAGCGCCTTTTCAGCACCATTGCCTGCAACATGTACGGTGATTTCACTGCCTTTTGCCGCGCCAAGCATCATTAACCCCATGATCGATGTGCCAGTAACGCTTTGTCCGTCCTTTTCGACCTCGATAACCAAATCATCTGGTAATCGGCAGACGAGCGTTACAAATTTGGCGCTGGCACGCGCATGAAGGCCGCGATCATTTACGATTGTGACACTTTGGCTAATACGAGTCATTTAGATGCCTCCAGAAATTCGGACGCGATGCTAATATATTTCCGGCCAGCTTCCCTCGCTGCCACAACAAATTCGCGGACGCCCATTGTCTTGCGCGCACTGTCGAGCCGAATGAGCATCGGCAGGTTAATTCCCGCAATCACTTCGATTTGCCCTGGTTCCAGCAACGAGATTGCCAAGTTTGATGGCGTGCCGCCAAATAAATCTGTCAAAATGATTGTGCCGTGCCCATCATTCACAGATTTAATCGCGACAGCGATTTCGCGCCTGCGTTCTTCCATGTCGTCATTTGGGCCGATGCAAACCGTCGCAATCTGTTTCTGCGGGCCGACAACATGCTCCATTGCAACGACGAATTCTTTGGCGAGATTACCGTGGGTGACTAAAACCAGTCCAATCATTCTTGTGCCCAACCCTGTTTCATTTTTTTTGCATGACTTTTACTGCGTTGTTCAATTTGGACCCTCAATCGGACCTTCTAAGGCGTCAATTGAGCGAGATGTCAAATTTCGGTGCGTTACCGTGGGCGAAAAACCGGCGTCGCGCAACCATTTGCCAAACATTTCGGCGACATGCACCGAACGATGACGTCCGCCAGTGCAACCAAAGGCGACATTCACATAGGCTTTGCCCTGGCTATCGTAGAGCGGCAAAAGAAAAAGTAGCAAATCACGTATCTTTGACAGCGCCCCTTCATAGGCCGGATCTTGTGCGACAAAGGCGGCAACAGTTGAGTCCAGCCCGGTGAGCGGACGGAGTTCTGGATCCCAGTGCGGATTGCGCAGAAAACGCATATCAAAAACCAGATCGGCATTGTGCGGAATGCCGCGAGAAAAACCGAAACTGTTGATCGCAACATTCATACCTGCGGTGTGATTGGTGCGAAATTTTTCGCGTATTTCTGCTTGAAGATCGCTTGCCGACAGCTTCGTTGTGTCGATAACGGTGTTCGACCAGCGGCGCAACGGTTCCATCAACATCCGTTCTTGGGCAATTCCATCTATCGCCGGACGATCTTGTGCGAGTGGATGACGCCTTCGGGTTTCTGCGTAACGGCGTTCAATTTCGGTGCCAGCACAATCCAGAAAAAGTGTCATTATGTCGACATCATTACGGCGATCCAGTTGCTTAATTTGTTGAATCAACTTTTCCGGTTTAAATCCCCGGGTCCGGCTATCAAATCCCAATGCCAGCGGGACTTCATCTCTATCCCGTCCCTCTGGCGATGGCAGCGCCAAAAGCGGTCCGGCCAAACGGATCGGGAAATTGTCAACCGCTTCCCATCCCAAGTCCTCGAGGGTTTGCAGAACGGTTGTTTTGCCGGCTCCTGACAAACCGGTGACAAGCAAAATTGTCTTGTTCTTTTTAGCAGAACTTTCTTGCGTCATTTTAACGGTCCGATCCTGACGACGGCTTTGCCACCGGCCTTGCAATCGGGTCAACAACTGACTGCAATGCGAGTTCAACTTTGATAGCGGCGCTCGCTTCAAATGCGGAAAGTGTAATACTATGTACCGGATATCCCGCAACATCTGCAACCGCGATGTTCTCAACAAATCTTTCGGTGGTGTCAGCCAAATTTACTTGTAATTTAAGAGGGACATCATGTGTATAATCCATTTCGAGAATTCCAATTCCGCGCACCTCGATCAAACCCGCGATATTGCCGGCAGGCTGCAAAACGGGATGTCCACCGCGTTCGCCGATAACCACACGTTCTTCGATAACTACGCGGTCGTCGCTGATAAGGACGGCGCCGCGGTCAATCAATCTTAGGGCTAGATCGGATTTGCCGCGCCCCGACGGCCCGCAAATTATCACTCCATGCCCGCCAATACTGACGGCAGTTGCATGGATGTTTTTGGCTGAATGGGACATTCGTTCTTGACCCTAGTCCAGTTTTGATTCTGGCGATGGAATTGCAATTTCAAAGCATGCGCCTTGCTCGCCATCTTCACGATCAAGCACTTCGATTGTACCTTCATGGCCCTCGATAATTGTACGGGCGATGGCTAGGCCAAGTCCGCTGTGTTTGCCAAAACTCTCACCAGACGGGCGCTCGGTATGGAAACGGCGAAAGATATCTTGACGCTCTTGGACCGGGACGCCGGGGCCCTGATCGGCCACACGAATGATTATTTCTTTATCCGTTCGCGTGGCAGAAATTTCGACGATGCCGAAGGGAGGCGAAAATGAAACGGCATTATCAATCAGGTTATTCAGCACCCGTTCCAGCCGCACATCCTCACCCAACACAACGGCGACACCCTTGCGCGGCCGGGCAAATGCAATTTTGACATTACCGTCACGGCCACGATGTTCACGCGATTGCAGCAACTGTTCAATCATGTCGCCCATGTCAATTAGCTCGAATTTTGCCTTGGCCAATTGCGAGTCTACGCGGCTGGCTTCTGAAATATCGCTAATCAGGCGGTCCATGCGCAGTACGTCTGCCTTTGCGACATCCATCAATTCGTCGCGCAAAGCAGGGTCCTGTACACTATCCATTCCGTCAAGTGCCGAGCGCAATGACGCCAGCGGATTTTTTATTTCATGAGCAACATCAGCCGCGAATGCTTCGGTTGCATCGATCCGCTGGCGCAGTGCTGTGCTCATGTCAGAAAGGGCGCGGGCCAACATTCCGATTTCATCCCGCCGTGAAGGCAGTCGAGGCACAGTAACCTCCTGAGCTCTGCCCAATCTAACTTTAATTGCTGCATTGGCTAAATGTTGCAGCGGCCGCACGATAGTGCGGGCAAGAAACAATGACATCATAAGGCCAATACCCAACACAAACAAAAAGAACATTCCGACACGGAATCGTTCATCGCGCACATTGGCGCGAATGTCGCGGGCACTCGAAGTCGACAAAATTGATAATTGTTGCGGGGACCGGGTAGCCGAACTTATGAAATGTGTCAGATCCGGAGCAAGCCTAGTCATAGACGTCACTTGGCCTACTTTTGTCTGGGTAATTTCCGGCCAAGAATCGGCGACATCATTCTTGGGCTCAATAAACACTTTCAATGACTTTGCGCCGACCAGAAAATCGAACCCGTAATCAAGCGTGCGCGCAACTTTTTTCTGCCAAGGTTCGGTGTGCGGGTCGCGCATGGAGTAGGTTGGCGGCGCCAAGGCGAAGCTGTCGATCACTTTTTTGCCGCTTTCATCATACACTCTTATTCGTGACCGATTGAGTCTTCCGAAATTCACCAAATATGCGGCTTGTTTTTGCGGCGGCACAATTTGCAAACTTAAGCTCAGCAATTCAACGTCGCGCGTCATATCGTGCTGACGCTCTTCTATCAGCCGGCCGCGATAGCTATCGAGAAAAAACAGCCCGCCGCCGAATAGCGCCAAGACAAATATGTTCACCGCCAATATCCGGGCGGTGAGTGACCATCGGCGGCTCCACGACAATGCTAAAGCATCCGGCTCAGTTTTCTGCGAAACGATAACCTGCACCATAAAGTGTATCGATCGCGGAAAATTCCGCATCTATTTCCCGAAATTTGCGGCGCAGTCGCTTGATATGGCTGTCGATGGTGCGGTCGTCGACATAGACATCATCTTGATATGCGGCATCCATCAATTGATCGCGTGTACGCACTACTCCCGGCCGAGTTGCCAGCGCCTCAAGTATCATAAACTCCGTAACCGTTAATGTCAGAGGCTTTCCATACCAAAGAACATTGTGACGCGCGGGATCCATTTTGAGATTTCCGCGCACCATTGGTTCAGGCTCATTACTCTCTTTACCCGCTTCTTTGGCCTTATCAAATGTGGCACGCCGCAAAATGGCCTTAACCCTTGCCACTAAAAGTCGCTGTGAAAATGGCTTGGAGATATAATCGTCCGCACCCATTGCAAGACCAAGCGCTTCATCCAATTCTTCATCTTTTGACGTTAGAAAAATGACCGGCATTGCAGATTTCTCACGCAGTCGGCGCAAAAGTTCCAGCCCGTCCATTCTGGGCATTTTTATATCAAATATGCCCAGATCTGCCGGGTTTTCTTGCAGTGCTTTCAAAGCTGTTTCGGCATCAGCATATATTCTGGTCGAATAACCCTCTGCTCGCATCGCAATCGATACGGACGTTAGTATATTGCGATCATCATCAACAAGGGCGATGCTTGGTTCCATCCAACGTCTATAGAGCGCAGTTCTTATTGGTTCAATCGAATGCTTCGCTCGGCTTCCATTTGACGCAAGTCAGTTGCGCAATTTTGCAACTATATGACAACGATGTCTGCCATGTGTGTTAAGGTCCACGGTTTGACCTGCCGTTTCGTCTCCACTAGGGGCGAATGAAATTTGTTGCTTTCGCCTATATTTTGGCCAACGCCAAATTTTCAATTAAGGAGACGGATGTGTCGATTTCACCTGAATTTGCGTTGATTAAGCAAGGAATCGAAACACCGGCAAAAGTCTACTGGAACTTAGGCACCGCGCAATTGGTGGAAACAGCGCTCGCAAACGGCGAGGGGATATTGGCCAAAGATGGCCCATTGGTCGTAAAAACCGGCGCACACACAGGCCGCTCCGCAAAAGACAAATATATAGTGCGTGATGCCAATACCGAGAGCGTCATTTGGTGGGGCAAAACCAATGTCGGCATGGAGCCTGCACATTTTGCGGCACTAAAGGCCGATTTTTTGAAAGCTCTTGGTGAAAAATCTACGTTGTACGTGGCCGATCTCTATGGCGGTAGCCAAGCTGATCACCGTGTAAACGTGCGGGTAATCAATGAACTCGCTTGGCACAATCTCTTCATCCGGACCCTGTTAGTGCGCCCCGAACCAAGCGAGCTTGCAGATTTTGTGCCCGAATATACCATTATCGATTTGCCCAGTTTTCGCGCCGATCCTGAACGCCACGGTTGCCGATCTGAAACCGTTGTCGCAGTGAACTTTACAGAGAAGCTGATCTTGATTGGCGGCACAGCCTATGCCGGCGAGATGAAGAAGTCGGTTTTCGGTATCTTAAATTATCTGTTGCCAGTCAAAGGCGTGATGCCGATGCATTGCTCTGCAAATATCGGTCCCAAAGGCGACACGGCAATTTTCTTCGGTCTGTCGGGAACGGGCAAGACAACATTATCTGCTGATGCAAGCCGCACGTTGATTGGTGATGATGAACATGGCTGGTCTGATAGCGCCGTGTTTAACTTTGAAGGCGGCTGCTATGCCAAAATGATCCGGTTGTCACCGGAAGCAGAACCCGAAATATTTGCGACAACCAAGCGTTTCGGAACTGTATTGGAAAATGTGGTAATTGACCCGGAAACACGCGAGCTTGATTTTGATGATGCTAGCCTAGCGGAAAACAGCCGCGGCTCTTATCCAATTGATTTCATACCCAATGCCAGCGCCGACAATCTGGGGCCTGTCCCCAAAAATGTCATCATGTTGACAGCTGATGCATACGGCGTTCTGCCGCCGATCGCGAGGCTGACTCCAGAACAGGCGATGTACCATTTCCTCTCTGGCTACACCGCCCGGGTTGCGGGTACGGAAATCGGCGTTACCGAACCAGAGGCAACGTTTTCGACGTGTTTTGGGGCGCCGTTCATGCCGCGTCATCCAAGCGTTTACGGCAACCTGCTTAAGGAACGTATTGCCAAGGGCGGCGTCCAATGCTGGTTGGTAAACACTGGCTGGACCGGCGGCAAATACGGCGAAGGCAGCCGTATGCCGATCAAGGCAACCCGCGCATTGTTGAACGCAGCACTGGATGGCAGTTTGAATAGCGCGGAATACCGCATTGACGCCAATTTTGGTTTCGAGGTACCGATCGCCGTTGCCGGAGTTGACAGTAGTATACTGGACCCGCGATCAACCTGGGCAGACAAGGATGCCTATGATGCGACCGCACGCAAATTGGCCGGCCAATTCATAGACAATTTTGCCCAGTTTGCGGATCATGTTGATGATGCTGTTCGTAAAGCGGCACCGCTGGCTGCATAGTTTAGCCCTGTGAGCAATTGCGCGGGATACGCCGATTATGTCAGAATACCAGCCGCGGCTATTCACCAGATGTTCGGATGTACGCAGAATCGGCGAGGGACTGTTATTGCGCAAATTGCCGCGGACCGAATGGACGCATGAAGCGCATTTGGCCGCGTGTAGCTGGATAATAATGGAGCGCAAAGATATTGCGGCGGAGACGGAACTGCCGCATATTATCCGCAGCTACAATGAAGCGGTAGGCGGGATCAACGATGACAGCCAAGGTTATCACGAGACAATCACTCAGGCTTACATCATAACGATACGGCTACATTTGGCGACCATTTCTGCCGAAACAACCTTAGTGGATGCCGTCAACAGTTTGCTGCAATCGCCAAGAGGGGATCGTCGTTGGCTGCTGCGATTTTATTCGAGTTCGGTGTTATCTTCAGCTGCGGCGCGGCGCAATTTTGTCCCGCCGGATATCATGCCATTTGTTTGAGTGAATCGAATTTACATTCATTTTCATTGAAACCGTTCAATGCACTGTAAAAATTTGCTATGAGCTGTGGTTGAAGTGAAATCCTAACTTGGAGAAATGACATGGGTATTTTGGATGGATTGATGGGCAATGTAGAAGGCATTGCAGAGAAATTGGGTTTGCCAGCAGATAAAGCAGGCGCGCTAATGACTTCGTTGCAGGAAAAATTGACCGGAGACGGCGATAAAATGCAAGCGGTTCAGGATTTGGCCGCGGAACATGGAGTGTCGGTTGATAAGATCAAAGAAATGCTGGGCGGTGAAGATAGCTGGTTGGGCAAAGCCACCACCTTTCTCGACAAAGACGGTGACGGCAATCCGCTGAATGATTTGGCAGGAATGGCCAAGGGACTGTTTGGCGGCAAAGAGTAATTTTATTGCGCCAAATTGCGTAGGCACAAAAAAGCCCGGCCATTGCGGACCGGGCTTTTTTTGTGTTTTAGAGCGGGATGACATTAAGTAAAATCAATACCGTAGCCCTGAGCCTGTCGAAGGGCGCTTATCCGATAGTCGTACTTCGACAAGCTCAGCACTGCGGTTTTTGATAAATGATTCGATATGATTTCATCGCGCTCTACGGCAACTTCTAATTCAATCAAGAAGCTCTGCAGGAACAACGCCGCCATTGGCAGCCAATTCGCGCATTACCGCCTTATGCAACCAGATATTCATTTCAGCACTGCCAGCAAGATCGCCTGAATAACCGAGTTCCATAGCTAGATCTTTGCGCTCTTGCAGCGAGCTTTCCATGCCAACAAGCTTCATCAAGTCAACAATTGAACTGCGCCAGTTGAGCTGCTGGCTGTTTTCGGCCGCCATTGCTTCAAGATGTGCAATCACATCTACATCGCTGATTGCAACAGAAACAGGGGCTGCAACTGGCGCGGCAACAACTGGCGCAGCTGCGGCTGGAACTGCAGCAACGGCCTTTTTACCAAAAATTGCGTCCTTAATTTTTCCAAATATGCTCATGAAACCTCCTATATTGCGGTTGTCGCAGTTGTTTGCGGAACCTGAGCGATATATATAGACACAATATTCCGACATTGCAGCGTTAACATTTGGAAATTTGTAAAAACTTCAGAAATTCGCGAACATTTACGGTTCGCGCTTGCCATATTGGTCGTTAGCGGCCAATCGTAATGCTATTGTATATTAGGAGTATTACGATGGATTTGGCTGCAATTTTAAAACAATCCGGCGCGATCGGCGCTATCGCCCAGCAACTTGGTGTCAATGAGCAGATGGCAGAAATGGGCGCAGCGGCGTTGCTACCGTCGATCTTGGGCGGCTTTAAGAAAACCGCACAAGCGCAGCCTTCCGGACTTGAAGGCCTTGGTGGTTTGTTGGGGCAACTCGGCGGGGGTGGGCTATTCGATTCCGTTGTTGCGCCCGAACCAACACCAGTAGATCAAGGTAATGACATATTGGGCACGATTTTCGGATCAAAGGATGTGAGCCGTTCCGTTGCAGGGCAGGCGGCGACTCAAACTGGAATTGACCCCTCGCTGCTCAAAAAAATGCTGCCAATCCTTGCGATGCTGGTTGCCGGCTATATGGCCAAGCAGTCGGGCGGCGCCGAGCAAGGCGGCGGGGCTGCTGGCGGTTTAGGCGGCTTGCTAGGCGGTTTGCTGGGCGGAGGAAATCAATCAGCGGGCAGCGGCGGCTTGGGCGGTTTAGGCAGCCTGTTAGACATGGATGGCGATGGCAATCCCCTTGATGACATCATCGGTATGGCCGGTAAAATGATGCGATAAGCAACGGCAGATTGTTCGAATTTTATCGTCGCATAAGGTAACACAATTAGCTACTAACGGATGAGGCGACGCACGTTTGCGTTAAGCCGTGGGCGGACATGCTCGTTGGGAGTCGATTTGATGCGGCCATTCGCGGTCTTGCTTGCCTTAGCTTGTTCAATTGGCGCGGCAGACGCCTCATTTGCGGATGCGAAGCTAGAAAAGCGGCTGCGCACCCACGTCGAGATATTGGCCAGCGACGCCTTCGAGGGCCGCGCTCCAGGTACAGAGGGCGAACGTAAATCGATCAAATATATCGCTGATTCGTGGCGATCATTGAAACTACGACCTGCCGCAAGCGACGGCAGCTGGTTTGAACCGGTTGCATTGGTTGACCGCCGGCCAGATAGTTCGAAATTCACATTTCTTCAAAATGGTCACCGCCTGAGCATTGCAGGCAACGAAATCATATTGTTGGGGCGCGACAAGGAATACCAGGTATCTGCATTGCCTGTGGTTTTCGTTGGCTATGGTGTCACCCCAGACGGGCAAGCCATTGGCGGAGTCAAAGGAAAGCTGGCGCTAATGCTGGCCAACGGCTCAAGCAACGGTAACGTGGCAGTCCAATCCGTCGAATCGCGCCATAATGCGCTGGTTAAGGCTGGCGCTGAAGCAGTGTTGATGGTTGCTGACGGTGACGAGGGTAGCTGGCCTGCAATGCGCAGGCAATTGATGTCGAAAAGCACTGCGTTGCAAAATGAAGAAATTAGAGCGCCGTTGCAGGGCGCGATAAGCTCCGAATTTGCGGTCGCCTTGATAACAGGGGCGAAGAAAGATTGGGATAGTTTGCGAAGAGCTGCTGCCAAGCCAGGCTATTTAGGCGAGGATTTGGGCATCACTGCCGACCTTGAAGTGTCAACCACCGTCAACCGCTTTAATAGCATGAATGTGATCGGCAAAATACCGGGGCGTCACAAAGCAAGCGGTGCGGTTTTGTTCATGGCGCATTGGGATCATTTGGGCATTTGCCGGCCAGAAGGCGATGTCGACCGGATTTGTAACGGTGCAATTGACAATGCAAGCGGCATAGCGGTCTTGACAGAAGTGGCACGTACCTTGGCTAAAAAACGCCATGACCGGGATATTTACTTCGTCGCAACCACTGCCGAAGAATCTGGCCTGCATGGGGCATATAGTTTTGCCGCCAACCCTCCGGTACCTTTGGATCAAATTGTTGTGGCATTGAATGTTGATACGATTGCTGTTGCGCCCGCGGGATCAAAGGTTGCTATCATCGGACGGGGCAAAACAAAGCTAGATCGTCCAATCGAGTCAGTAGCCGCAAAATTGGGCCGAAAGGTTGAAAAGTCTGATCAAGCGAATGTCTTTTTGGAACGGCAAGATGGCTGGGCGCTAACGCAAAAGGGTGTTCCGGCGTTGATGATTAACAGTTCATTTTCTGATATTCCGTTTTTGGAGCAATATATGGGCAGCCTGTATCATGGGCCCGACGACGAGATATCCGGTGCTTTAGATTTGGCCGGTACTGCCGAAGATACCGAACTGCATATTGCGCTGGGAAAATACTTTGCAAGTCGTCAGCAACATGCAGGAAACAAGACTGGCAGTTAACGAGGTTACTGGTTACATGGGCCGCCACGAATCAAAATAAGAATGAATATGGTGGCATGATGATTGATATTCCCTTGGGCCTAACGTTTGACGATGTATTGCTGCAACCTGCGGCATCTAGCATCGTGCCAAGTCAGGCTGATACCCGAACGTTTATAACACCGTCGATTTCGCTCAACATTCCGGTCCTGTCGTCTGCGATGGATACGGTAACTGAAGCGCGCATGGCGATTGTTATGGCGCAAATGGGCGGTATTGGGGTGCTTCACCGAAATTTGTCGATTGAAGAGCAAACTGCGGCTGTCAGACAAGTGAAGCGTTACGAATCCGGCATGGTCGTCAATCCGTTCACGATTACACCAGACGCGACATTGGCGGATGCCATTGCTCTAATGAAAATGCATTCGATTTCCGGCATTCCGGTGGTCGAAAACAGCGGCAAGTTGGTTGGCATTGTTACCAACCGCGATGTCAGGTTTGCCGAAAACCCAAATCAGCCTGTGCGCGAGTTGATGACCAGTGATAATCTTGCCACCGTTTCACTGGGTGTTTCGCAAGACGATGCACGGCGGCTACTCTATCAGCGTAGAATTGAAAAATTGCTGGTAGTCGATGAAGCTTATCATTGCGTCGGCTTGATAACAGTAAAAGATATGGAGAAATCCGTTAACTATCCGCATGCTACCAAGGATATTTCAGGCAGATTGAGAGTTGCCGCCGCCACCACCGTCGGCGAAAAAGGCCTTGAGCGGACGCGGGCTTTGATAGATGCAGATTGCGACGTCATTGTGGTTGATACGGCGCATGGCCATAGTCAGATGGTTTCCGACGTCGTCAAAGAAATTAAGAAAATGGGCAGCCATGTCCAAGTTATTGCGGGTAATGTCGCAACAGCAGCGGCGACACGCGCCTTGATCGACGCCGGCGCCGATGGAGTCAAAGTCGGAATAGGACCGGGTTCTATTTGCACGACTCGCGTCGTTGCGGGTGTTGGTGTGCCGCAACTAACGGCAATCATGGATGCCGCTGCAGAAGCCAAAAAATCAGGAATTCCAATTATTGCAGACGGCGGCTTACGGACATCCGGTGATGTTGCAAAGGCTTTGGCGGCCGGGGCATCTAGTGTAATGGTGGGTTCACTTCTTGCCGGCACCGAAGAGGCACCGGGCGAAACGTTCCTTTATCAAGGACGCGCTTACAAAAGTTATCGCGGCATGGGGTCTGTGGGCGCGATGGCACGTGGTTCGGCAGATCGTTATTTTCAACAAGATATCACGGATCAACTGAAACTCGTGCCTGAAGGCATTGAAGGACAAGTTCCCTTCAAAGGGCCGGCCAGCGACGTCGTGCATCAACTTGTCGGCGGCGTGAAGGCAGCGATGGGTTACACGGGTTCTAAAACTATCTTGGATTTGCAAGAACGCGCGCGCTTTGTGCGTATTACCAATGCCGGTTTGCGTGAAAGCCATGTCCATGACGTGACAATCACGCGCGAAGCGCCAAATTATCCCACACGCTAAGATCAGATGACGCCGCCGGCTCGATTACAGGCAGCCATTGAACTGCTTGACGAAATAATATTGGCCGCCCGGGAAAACGGGGCTTCTGCTGATACATTGGCAAGAAAATTCTTTTCTGCGCGGCGCTATGCCGGTTCAAAAGACCGGCGCGCGATCAGAGATATGACCTGGGATGCCATCCGCAAATTTGGCGAACGTCCGCAAACGGCCAGATCGGCGTTCATTGCCATGGCCGACCAATCTGCACAGATTGCGGATTTGTTTGATGATAGCGGCTATGGACCAAAAGCGATTTCCATCGATGAACCCAGAGCCGTTGGCGGCGCGTTGCCGAAATGGATTTTGCCGCTGCTTCCAGAATTTATCGATGACCATGAACGCGCTGCGCTGCTCGAGAGGGCACCGCTTGACCTGCGGGTTAACAGTTTGAAGACAGATCGGGTCGCTATATTGGCGGGTCTGGACCAAGCCACAGCGATTGATGCAATCGAAACTGGAGTCAGGCTGCCGACGGGCGTGCAAATCGAACAGCATGCTTTGATGCTAAATGGCGACGTTGAAATTCAAGATTTGGGTAGCCAACTGATCGCCGCGGCATGCCAAGTTAAACCCGGAATGGCGGTTTTGGACCTGTGTGCCGGTGCCGGCGGAAAATCTCTCGCGCTGGCTGCTGCCATGGACAATCAAGGCAAACTGTTGGCAAGCGATACCAACCGCAATCGCCTGGACCAGCTTGTTCCGCGCGCAGTAAGAGCGGGCGTAACGAATATCGAAACACGGCTGCTTAACCCGGGAAAAGAAAGCCAGATGTTGTCCGATATGGCGGGAAAATGTGATCTAGTGTTGATCGACGCGCCTTGTTCGGGCAGCGGAACATGGCGGCGTAACCCCGAAACGCGGTGGCGTCTAAATGCAGAACGATTGCAGCGCGTGGTTGCAGAACAAGAAAAATTGTTGTGCATCGCGGCTGAAATGGTCGCTCCAGATGGACATTTGGTATACGCAGTATGCTCGTTGCTTGACGAAGAAGGTAAGGGGCAAGTGGCAAATTTCTTGAACTCACACAAAGGCTGGTCCGTAACCAGTACAGGTATTTCGATTGGCCGGGTGCACGGCGATGGCCTGCTTTTAACTCCTCAACATGACAGTTCGGATGGATTTTTCATGGCTAGGCTGAAGAAGCTGTGATAGCTACGGGTGCAACTGAAACTCTGTTGGAAAAAATTATGCGTTTCTCGCCAGCGGCGATTGCCCTGTCATTAAGTCTTGCGATGCTTTCAAGCGCCGGAAATACAACAAAATCTGACGATGAAATTTCGCCTGTGTCGTTGGCAATGCTGGAAAAAGGCAACGCCGCCGCGATTGCGTCACAGCCCGAAGAGGCTGTTGGTTTTTATGAAACGGCATTGGCAGTCGATCCAAAGAACCGCGCCGCTTATATTGCTATGGCGCGTGCGGTGAAGTCAAAAGGGCTGAATGGCAAAGCGATCCGGTTTTACAAAGAAGCATTGGAACTGGAGCCGAATGACCAGACGGCGTTGATCGAGCAGGCCAATGCTATGCTTGCCAAAGGCGCGGTCGATCAAGCGAAGGCCAACCTCGCCCGGTTAAAAATGTTGTGCCAGAACAATTGCACGGGCGTTGAAAAATTGGCGGCAGCAATTGGTAAAGCCGGAGAAAAACCAATGCTGCAGGCGAGCGCGGTAGCGATCGATCCCGTTGCAATGCCGGTGGTAAACGAGCAGCAACCGAAGTCAAATTAGCGGCAAAAATTCTTCAACCAATTGTTCGTAAAGCCGTTTCTTGAAAGGTACGATCAAGTGCGGCAATTCTGCGGCATCAACCCATTGCCAGTGTGAGAATTCGGGGTGTTCGGCGTCGATATCAATGTCACTGTCGTCGCCCTTGAACCGCAACAGAAACCACCATTGCCGTTGCCCCCGCCATTTGCCCTTCCATAGCTTGCCCACGAGTTCTTCGGGCAGGTCGTAATAATATTCGTCTGCACTTTGTGCGAGGATATCAACCAGATGACCTGCGACGCCGGTTTCTTCCAACAGCTCGCGCAGCGCCGCTTCACGCGGGTCTTCGCCGTCGTCGATCCCGCCTTGTGGCATTTGCCAGGCTTCGACTCCGGGATTGTCGATCCGTTTCCCGACAAATATTTGACCGTCGCGATTGGCCAGCATTATACCCGCGCACGGACGATAGCTGTGTGCTTTTGATTTTCTGGTCATGTAGTCGAATTAACTCAGCAATTTCTTCATGTGGCCGATCATCCGGTCGACGTCATCGACCGATGACGGGACACCGGCGCGTAAGCAAATGAAACCGTGGATGTTACCCTCTGCTTCGTCGTGAATCACGCGCACACCCGAATTTTCAAGGGACTTTGCATAGTCACGGCCTTGGTCGCTCAGTGGATCGAGGCTGGCAGTGAATACCAAAGTTGGCGGAGTGCCCGCATGGTCGAGATCGAACACGTCATGGCGCGGATCGCCGGGTATTTGCTGGTAGTGGCTGCCGAACCAGTCCATCCCCGCTGCGGTCAGGAAAAAGCCGTCGGAGAATGTGTCCATCGAGCCGCCAGAGGCTTGCACATTGGTCACCGGATATATCGGGAACTGGGCAATGACCGGCACTGCGGCAGCGTGCGCCATCAACGCGCGCGTGGTCACGATGGTCAAATTGCCACCTGCGCTATCGCCGCACAAAACTAATCCAGTGATATCCAAGCCAAGCTCTTTGCCATTTTCCGCAATCCAGCGCGTGGCGGCTTCGCAATCAATCGGTGCTGCCGGGAACGGATGCTCGGGCGCCAACCGATAATCAACCGCAACCACGGGCATGTCCAGATGCTTGGCGAAATAGCTACATATCGAATGGTGCGTGTCGAGATCACCGATGACAAATCCGCCGCCATGCAAAAACACCATGACCGGCCCTGCGCCGCGATTTTGCTGCGCATCATAAAGCCGCAATTTAATCGGCCCTGCTGGACCCGGGCATTCCAGATCGCGGATCACTGCCAGATCTTCGGCCGGGGCATCGGCCATCGGAGTCATAGCGAGGTACATCTGCCGCGCTTCTTCTACGCTGCCTTCTTCCATCGGCTTGCTGCCCATTTGGGCCAGCATTGCGATTAGTGCGGCAACGTCAGGGCGCACAAAAGGTTTTGTTTCGGTGTCACTCATTGCTGCTACTCCCGTTATCTTGCCCGTGATCGCAACGCGATTTATCGGGGCTGTGTTTGACATTAACCTATGTGGCATTTGCCAGCAAAGCAAGCCAAGCGTGGCTGACAGATTTTCTAAATTGCAGTTGCAGCCGAAACTGCTTACTCACAATGAATTCATTGTATCGAAACAGAACAGGTTGAACCGCATGGCGATGGCAGCACAAGAACTTAATGAACAAGGCACTGCTCACAAAAGCGAGTCGGTCGTTGTCCGCTTTGCTGGCGATAGCGGCGACGGCATGCAGCTTACTGGCGGTCAGTTTACGCTGTCGGCGGCGTTGGCAGGTAATGATTTTGCGACTTTTCCCGATTTTCCGGCTGAAATCCGTGCGCCCGTTGGTACGTTGTTCGGCGTTTCCGCATTTCAGGTGAATTTCGGTTCCGAAGCTATCGATACGGCGGGGGATCAACCCGATGTTTTGGTGGCGATGAACCCGGCGGCGCTGAAAACCAATGTTGGTGCATTGCGCGAGGGCGGTTTGATCATTGCCGACAGCGGCGAATTCAACGAACGCAATCTGACCAAAGCCAAATATACTGCCAATCCGCTTGAGGACGGCAGTTTGGCCAAATGGCAATTACTTGCGTTCGATATCAGCGCGCTGACATTAGAAGCTGTGAAACCTTTCGGTTTAGGCAATAAAGAAGCGCTGCGTTGTAAGAATATGTGGACGCTGGGGCTGTCGCTGTGGATGTTTGACCGCGACCGGCAACCGATTGTGGATTGGCTGAATACTAAATTTGCCAAGAAGCCGGAGTTGGCCGAATCGAATATCGCGGCATTGAACGCAGGGCATGCTTATGGCGAAACAGCCGAGCTTTCCGGGCCATTGAAACAAATTCATGTCGATCCCGCGCCGGTGGTACCGGGCGTGTACCGCACCGTCACCGGTGCCGAATCGCTTTCATTCGGTTTGGTTGCAGGTGCGCAGCTCGCCGGACTGAAGATGTTTTTTGGCGGTTACCCGATTACGCCAGCCTCCGCGATCCTGCATCACCTGTCCCGCCTTAAAGAATATGGCATCACCACGTTTCAGGCCGAGGATGAAATCGCGGCGATCTGCTCGGCAATTGGCGCAAGTTATGCGGGGCAATTGGGCGTTACCAGTTCATCGGGCCCGGGCATTGCGTTGAAGGGCGAGGCAATGGGGCTGGCGATTATGACCGAGCTGCCGTTGATTATCGTCAACAGCCAGCGCGGAGGTCCTTCGACTGGCCTGCCGACCAAGACCGAACAGTCCGACCTGTATCAAGCTGTATATGGCCGCAACGGCGATGCGCCAATGCCGGTTATCGCGGCGCGATCACCCGTCGATGCGTTCGATTGCGCGATTGAGGCGGTGCGGATTGCGACGCAATATATGACGCCGGTGATGCTGCTAACCGATGGCTATATCGCCAACGCGGCGGAACCTTGGAAAGTACCGGATTTGACTGCGTACAAGCCGTTTCCAGTGGAGTTCATGGATGAAGCGCAAGAGGGCGGCTTCAAACCCTATGGCCGCGATGCCAAGTTGAAACGGCCTTGGGTAAAGCCCGGCACGCCCGGCCTGATGCACCGGATCGGCGGGATCGAAAAAGAAATCGACACCGGCCACATCAATTACGGCCCGGAAAACCATCAGGCGATGACCGACATTCGTTCAGCGAAGGTCAACGGTGTTGCCGATACCATTCCGGATCAAGCTGTTGATTTGGGTAATGCGGGCGCGAAGCTGTGCGTTGTTGGTTGGGGGTCGACTTACGGTCCAATTCATCAAGCAGTAAAACGCAGTATCGCCAAAGGGTTGGACGTCGCGCATGTCCATGTTCGTCATATATGGCCGATGCCAAAGAATATGGGCGAATTGCTGAAAGGTTTTGACCGCGTGATTGTGCCGGAGATGAATACCGGGCAGTTGAAAACCGTCCTGCGAGATCAGTTTTTGGTAGATGCGAAGCCAGTGAACAAAGTTTCGGGGCAACCGTTTACGATTGCAGAGATGGAAGCAGCGATTGAGGGAGCTATGAAATGAACGATATGACCCCCATTAAAACCACCATGAAGGATTGGGAAACCGATCAAGAGGTGCGTTGGTGCCCCGGTTGCGGCGACTATGCTATCTTGAAGGCGGTGCAGCGCACGATGCCGGAAATTGGCGGGACGCCGGAAAACACCGTGTTCATCAGCGGCATCGGCTGTTCCTCGCGCTTTCCTTATTATATGGAAACATACGGTTTTCACACCATCCACGGCCGCGCTCCGGCGTTGGCGACGGGGGTGAAGCTGGCCAATCCGGACCTCGATGTTTGGATTATTACCGGTGATGGCGATGCGCTGTCGATTGGCGGCAACCATACGATGCATCTGTTGCGGCGTAATTTGAATTGCCAAATTATGTTGTTTAACAACGAGATTTACGGCCTGACCAAGGGCCAGTATTCGCCAACATCGCGGATTGGTACGAACAGCCCATCGACGCCTTATGGTTCGGTAGACCGTCCTGCGACGCCTTGTGCATTTGCGCTGGGCTCTGGCGCGCGGTTTGTGGCACGCGGATTTGATGTATCGAAGAAACTCACTGATGTGTTGAAAGCCGCGCATGCACATCAAGGGTGCAGCATTTATCGAAATATTTCAGAATTGTATTGTCTATAATAAAGATGTTTTCGAGGAATTTGCTGTTCCCAAAGGCGCGGAAGACCATCAGCTGTGGCTGGAAAACGGAGAGCCCATGCTGTTCGGTTCGGAAAAGAGCGGCGGAGTTAAGGGGATCGCGCTTGATTTGGCGACTTTGAACCTGAAAGTGGTTGATGTGGTGGACGGCGACCATGCGGCAGCAGGTGTCATCGTGCACGATGTCACCAACCGCAGCGTGGCGCACATGCTGGTCGAAATGCCGTTCGGCGAATTCCCGATGGCGCTCGGCGTGCTGTATGATGATCCGCGCCCGACATTCGAGGATGCCGTAATGGCGCAAAATGCCTCTGCAAGCGAAGGCAAGTCAGCCGATTTGGGCAAGCTGCTGCAAAAAGGCCAAACCTGGACCGTAGCAGAGGGGCATCCGGAGATTTGATCGGCGTAGCAGTCTAAATATATAAAATAGATACTCGCACAAAGGCACGAAGGCACAAAGGACAAGAATTGCAGCGAGATCTTGAAGAGGTTGCTAGGATTGCCGTTGATTGCGGTTTCAAGTTACATCAGAGCTTAGGCCCCGGGTTGCTCGAATCCGTTTATGAGCGGCTGTTGTTCGAGAGTTTGAAGGAAAGAGGGCTTATTGTTGATCGGCAAAAGGTCATACCCATTCAATTCAATGGTGTTGCACTTGACGAAGGTTTTCGAGCGGATTTGATAATTGAAAATCAGCTTTTAATCGAACTTAAATCAACAGAACGATACGCTCCAGTCCACGCGAAGCAAGTAATCACATACCTTCGATTGGCAAAACTGCCACTTGGATTGCTTATGAATTTCGGAATGGAAACATTCCGAGATGGCTTAAAGCGGTTAGCAAACAACTATTATGCATCATGACAAAACGAACACTTCTTTGTGCCTTCGTGCCTTTGTGCGAGGAATTTATTTTTGGATAACCTGACCCATTCCCTCATCGGGGCGCTGTTTGGCCAGATGGGATTGAAGCGTAAGACTGGCCTTGCCATGCCGACGCTGATCATCGCCGCGAATATACCCGATATTGATGCGGTTGCGGTGCTGCTTGGCGGGCATCAGCATTTGGCGCTACGGCGGGGCATAACGCATGGGCCGATTGCGATGGTGTTGCTGCCGTTATTGCTGTGGGGCGCGATGATCTGGTTCGACAATTGGCAAACGCGGCGAGGAAAAAGGCCGGAGGCGCGGTTGCCGGTGCATAAGGGCTGGTTGCTGGCGTTGGCTGTGATCGGTTGCTTGAGCCATCCGTTGTTCGATTGGTTCAACAGTTACGGCATCCGCTTGCTGGAGCCGTTTTCGAGCCAGTGGTTTTATGGCGATACGCTTTTCATTATCGATGTGTGGATTTTGGCGGCGTTGGGTCTGGGGGTTATCCTTTCGTTGCGCCGTGAACGAGCGGAGCGTCACGATTGGCGACGACCAGCCAAGGCAGCGTTTCTCATCTTGTCAGCGTACATTTTTGCTAATGGGGCAGTTACCAGACAAGCCGAGGCAGTTGCGACTATAGAAATCGCGAAAAAGGATGGTTTTAAGCCTGACTTAGTCATTGCTAATCCGCAGCCCGTTTTGTTTTGGCGTCGAGAAATTTTGTGGTGGCAATTGACAGATGGTAAAAGCCAATATGGTTCAGGGAAATTTGATTTGATTGCTCGAAAATTCATTCAGTTGGATTCAGAAAAAATAGATGCTGGGGAATTGAGTATTGAAGCAAGCATAGCGTCTGAAACTGATCGAGAATTTAGAGCATTCAACTTTTGGTCTCGAATGCCAGTGACAAGTATCAGGCCTAGTACCTCAATAAATGGTGGAGTGGACGTCGAGGTACGTGATATGCGTTTTCGTAACTCATTGGTAAGAGATCGCTTTACAGTAGTAAGCCACATTACCGATGACCAGCTCAGAATTGTTGATTGAAGCTATATGACCGCACCTGTAATCCTCTGGCTGCGCCGCGACCTGCGCCTTGCCGATCAGCCTGCATTGGCCGCGGCTGTCGCCAGCGGCGCGCCGGTTATTCCCGTATTCATACTTGATGACGAAACGCCCAAGCACCGCTGCATGGGCGGCGCGTCGCGCTGGTGGTTGCATCATTCGCTGAAATCGCTTGATGCGGACCTACGAAAGCTCGGTTCGCGGTTGATATTGCGGCGGGGGAATTCGGCCGCGATCTTGTGCGAACTTGCGCGCGAAACCTGCTGCTCTTGGCGGTGCATGCCAACTATCATCACGAACCATGGTGGCGCAATGCAGAGCGGGCCATGAAGGATGGTTTGCCTGATGGCTGCACACTGGAACGCCATCATGGCAATTATCTGTTGCCGCCGGGTACTGCCAAAACCGGAAGCGGCGGGGCTTTCAAAATCTATACGCCGTTTTGGCGGGCGCTGAGCCAGCACATGCCGCCGCCCGCGCCTTTGCCTGCGCCCACCGCGATTGATGCTCCCGACCAATGGCCCGATGGTGATGACCTGAACGATTGGAACTTGCTGCCAACCAAGCCTGATTGGGCAGGGGGCATGGCCGATATGTGGACCCCCGGAGAGGCCGGGGCGCAGGCACGGCTAGATGCGTTTGCCGATAAGGCGCGGGTGTATGATGAGAAACGCAATTTTCCTTCGATTGCGGGCACTTCATTCCTGTCTCCGCATCTGCATTTTGGCGAGATTTCGCCGGGCGCGTGCTGGCATGCCACTATGGACGCAGGCGGCAGTTCGGAAGTGTTTCATAAGGAACTGGTCTGGCGCGAATACGGGATGAATGTAATCCTGCAATATCCCGATTATGGCAGTAAAAACGCGCGTGAGGCGATGGACGCGCTGCCATGGCGCGATGTTACGCAACCAGAAGTAGCAGCGGACCTGAAGGCTTGGCAAACAGGGCGCACCGGCTATCCGATTGTAGATGCCGGGTATGCGCGAACTTTGGGCGACGGGATGGATGCATAACCGCGTGCGAATGATTGCTGCTTCGTTCTTGATAAAGCACCTATTGATTGATTGGCGTGAAGGCGAAAAATGGTTTTGGGACACTCTGGTCGATGCTGATTACGCCAGCAATGCGACCAATTGGCAGTGGACGGCGGGGACGGGCGTGGACAGCAATATGTTCGTCCGAATCATGGCACCGCTATCGCAATCGGAGAAATTCGATGCGGCGGGTTACATCCGGCGCTGGGTGCCTGAATTGGCGGATTTGAGCGAGCCATATATTCACGATCCCGAAGAACATGGCGCGCGGCCCAAGGGATATCCGCGCAAGGTCGTCGGACATAGAATGGCACGGGAACGCGCGCTTGCAGCTTATGCGCAAATCAAAGGTTGAACGGTCAAGTGCCCGCTATTCAACAATCAACCGATGCCCCGTGGCAAAATCGGATTGCAGCAATTCCAATATGGCATCTGCAACCACCGACGGCTCTTTTACCGAATGCGGGTCTTCACCGGGATAAGCCTTGGCGCGCATTGCTGTGCGGGTTTTACCAGGGTCGACAATCGCCACCCGCAACGACGAGATGTTTTCCATTTCTTCGCCATAGCTTTGGACCAGATTTTCCAATGCGGCCTTCGATGATCCATATGCGCCCCAATAAGCGCGCGGATTTGCTCCGACACTGGAAGTAATTGCAACCAAACGGCCAGCATCAGAAGCGCGCAACATCGCGTCGAAATTAGCGATAATGGCCTGCTGGGCGATCAAGTTCAGGGTTATTATCCGGCTGAATTCCGCGCTATCAATTGCCGGGACCGGGGTTAGCGAACCCAACATCGCGGCGTTCAATATCAATATATCAAGCTTGCCCCAACGTTGCTGGATTGCGCTCGCCAAACGGCTGATGCTGTCACCATCGGTTAGGTCGAATGGAGCAATCGTTGCTGCGCCTCCGGATTCGAATATCTCTTGTTCAACCGATTCAAGTTCTTTGGCTGTGCGCGCAGTGAGAACGACATGCGCTCCTTGGCCGGCCAACGCCTTAGCTGTCGCCGCGCCGATTCCGCGGCTGGCACCGGTTACCAACGCCAGTTGCCCTGCTAAGACCGGGTCACCCACGTTCAGGCGAGCTTTCTTTCAGTGATCAAATCAAGCTGCTGGTCTTCGCCAATGCCGTCATGGTCGGTCAGCGTCGTTGGATACTGACCGGTAAAACAGGCGTCGCAATATTGCGGTTTCAAATCGTTGCGCTTTAATTCGCCAAGCGCACGGTAAAGTCCATCAATGGAAATGAAGGCGAGGCTATCGGCCTGAATGAAGGCGCGCATTTGTTCTATATCCATCCGGCTTGCCAGCAACTTTGAACGCTCCGGAGTATCGACACCATAGAAGCAGCTATTCTGCGTTGGCGGGCTGGCGATCCGCATGTGCACTTCAGCGGCACCAGCCTCACGCATCATTTGCACGATCTTTAGCGAAGTTGTGCCGCGAACAATCGAATCATCGATTAACACAATCTTTTTGCCCTGCACCAAATGGCGGTTGGCGTTATGTTTAAGCTTAACACCCAGATGGCGAACGCCGTCGCCGGGCTGAATGAAAGTGCGTCCAACATAATGTGAACGAATTATGCCAAGTTCGAATGGAATACCTGCCGCTTCGGCATAGCCGATTGCCGCCGGAGTGCCGCTGTCGGGAACGGGAATGACATAATCAACGTCAACTCCATTTTCCTTGGCAAGCTCTGCGCCAATGGCCTTGCGAACCGCATAAACACTGTTTCCGTCGACAATTGAATCTGGCCGAGAAAAATAGACATGTTCGAAAATGCAGGGACGCGGCGAAAGAGCGATAAACGGCTTGTGAGAGTATATTTCGCCGTCACGCACAACGATCAATTCACCCGGTTCAACGGCACGAACAAGTTCAGCGCCAACGATATCAAGTGCGACTGTTTCTGACGCAAAGATAATGGCATCACCCAGTTTTCCCATAACAAGCGGACGAATGCCCAGCGGATCGCGGCACGCAATCATGCCTTCGGGTGTCAGGCAAAGAAGCGAATAGGCACCCTCAACGCGCTTTAGCGCATCAATCAAGCGGTCCAGCAATGTGCGATATCCTGATGTCGCAACCAAATGAATGATCACTTCGGTATCGGATGTCGATTGAAAAATTGAGCCGCGCCGCACCAAATCACTGCGTAACGCCAAGGCATTGGATATGTTGCCGTTATGCGCGACGGCAAATCCGCCTGATACTAAATCTGCGTATAAGGGCTGCACATTGCGAAGCGAGGTTTCACCAGTGGTCGAATAACGCACATGGCCAATCGCACTTTCGCCAATGAGGCCGCCGATGATTTCTTCGCGGTCGAAATTGCCCGCCACATGTCCCATGGCGCGGTGAGTATGAAATTCAAAATCATCGTAGCTGGAAATACCAGCGGCTTCTTGGCCGCGATGCTGCAGGGCATGAAGGCCAAGTGCCACCATAGCAGCAGCGCCTTCGACCCGCGCGACGCCAAATATGCCGCATTCTTCACGCAGCTTATCATCATCAAAGGGGTTAGTAGTTAAAATTCCCATGTCCGAATCCGCCTGCGCCAAGATTGGCTTGCATATAGGCACAGTAATAGAGATTGTCTGCCCCCGTGTTACGAAATTGTGAACTGCGGTTTTTCAGGCCAAATGATTGCGCTTTCATCACGCATAGGATAGCCGGAAATAATGGAAAATATACGCGAATCTGGATTGAAGTTCGATCCCAAATTCGATGCTAACGCATTGTTAACGGCCGTTATCACTGACAGCGACAATGGCGCGGTATTGATGGTCGGCCACATGAATGCTGAAGCGATTCAAAAAACGCTTGATAGCGGAACGGTACATTTCTTCTCACGCAGCCGCCAGAAACTCTGGCAAAAGGGCGAGACGAGCGGGCATATTCTGCATTTGGTAGATTTCTTGATTGATTGTGATCAGGATGCGGTTTGGATCAAGGCAAGGCCGGATGGCCCCACTTGTCATACCGGTGCCCCGAGCTGTTTTTACCGCCGGGTGACCAAAAGCGGGCTTGAAAGCCTATGAAAGCTAAGCTGACTATATTGGCTTCGTTGTCATTTTGTGTGGCGGCCTGCGATGCGCAGACATCTTCTGGTTCAAGCGATTCAATTCAAATTAGCGGCGATGCAGGCGCTGCACTGGACAGGAAAGCCAAATTGGCGGGGATTTTGCCTGACACTGAAAATTTGGTGTTCGGCGGCCGATATGAAACGCGCAGCGATTTGGGAACGGATAAGTTCTGCGCGGTTAAGAAAGGAGCCAAGCAATTCAGCATCGGAGTGCTTGCGGTGTTCGGACCGGAAAGCAAATGTGAAGCGAGAGGCACGGCTTCCATCGCAAATGAGAAGGTCAAAATAACCCTTTCGGGAAAAGACAGTTGCCATTTTGAAGCGGGTTTCGACGGTATCGAGTTGCGATTTCCCGGATCAATGGAAAAAGGCTGCGCGGCATATTGTTCAAGCCGCGCAAGCTTTTCCGGAACGAGTTACTTCATCGTCGAACAAGGTGACGAAAATGCCAGGCGGGCATTGGGCAGGGATTTTGAAAAACTTTGCCCATAACCAAAAGATTTGGGCCAAGAGATTTTGGGTGCAGCTTATTTATTGACTACAATACATGTTTGCCCCGCATTGCGAACGCTTGCACACGCGTTTTCTGCGGCGCTTCGTGATGCAAATGGTCCTGCCTGCAGCCGCGTGATCCGCCCTGTTGCTTTCAAATAAGGTTGCAGTGCGGCAAGTGTGCTAACTCGCGATTTTAGCGAATTCCAGAGGCTGCGCGCGTTGTTTTCATTGCTGAATGCGCCAAGCTGGATCCGCCAACCGCCATCTTTCGCCGTTACCGCTACAGGGCGCGCAGCGGGTGGTGCAGGGCGCACAGCAGTCGGTGCAGGGCGAACTGCCGCCGGTGCCGGGCGAACAGCTGGTGTTTGGGGATATGGGCTAGGCCGGACAGATCCGGGGTTCGTTGGCAACGGAGCAGGCAGGCTGGTCGGGAACCCTGATGCCGCGCTTGGCGATGGTGTCGAAGGAGGTATGTCAATCGGCCGTCCTGTGGGGGTTGGCGGGGCCGTATTGATTGGAAAGCCCGCAATCTGTGCCGATCTATTAGCAGTTGATCGCTTTTCAAGTTCGCCGGCAAGTACTGTGCCCTGTTGCCGTTGTTCAATTGGGATAAATTGATCCATTTGGGCCAAACTGCGCGATGCTTGCGCCATCCCCGAAGATGAGGCACGCGTCATCATTGCGTACGCACGGACCCAGTCTTTTTGCATGTGTACGCCGTTAAATAGCTCTGTTCCCAAGAGGTACTGGGCCCGCGGATCACCGCGGTCTACCGATGCTTGCAAATAAGGAAGCGCGTCGCTTACTTTGCCCTGATAGTATAAAAGATGGCCATAGCTGTCAGCAGCCTGCAAATGGCCTTGTTCAGCTGCGCGCCGGTACCAATCCAATGCAACGTTAAAGTCGGTTTTGACACCCCGGCCAAGCTTGTACGCCTGGCCCAGATTGAACTGAGCATCAGAATCGCCCTTTAAAGCAGGCGCACGCCACTCCTTCACAGCCGTTTCATATTCGCCGCGTGACCAGGCATCAACGCCGGCTTTCACATCTGCCAGTGCCGGGGTTGCCAACAAAGCCGCGATGCACGCCGCAAGGCCCAAGGCCGGGTTCAAATATTTTTGTGCCATTTCAATCACTCCATAACAACAGTCATGCACTATATACGGAATAGAATACTGCAAATTGGTAAACAGCTGGATGTGAGTGCTTAACCAATTGTTGTGATAGGTCAATGCTCTGATGGTTTTCAATCGAGCATCAGCAGCAGATGCAAAGTTGAGCGGATATAAAAGCTGAATTCGGCAAACCACGTTAACCAGATATTAGCCCTATCCTGTCATTTCCGTTCCTGAAACTTAATCGAAGGGAATGGATGTGAGGGTTCTCGCATTGGCATCACAAAAAGGCGGTTCGGGCAAAACGACGCTTTCTGGGCATCTTGCGGTACAAGCCCAGCTGGCTGGCGCCGGACCGGTAGTGCTTATAGATATTGATCCGCAAGGCTCAACTGCGGATTGGTGGAATGAGCGGGAAGCTGAATTGCCTGCTTTTGCCCAAACGACGGTTGCAAGGCTGGCTTCGGATCTGGCCATTTTACGCCAGCAAGGCTTTAAACTTGCGGTTATCGACACTCCGCCTGCGATTACGATGGCAATACAAAGCGTCATTTCTGTGGCGGAACTTATTGTTGTGCCAACTCGTCCAAGTCCACATGACCTTCGCGCGGTTGGCGCGACCGTTGATTTGTGTGAGCGTGCCGGCAAGCCGCTGATATTTGTTGTAAATGGAGCAACGCCCAAGGCGAAGATTACTTCGGAGGCAGCAGTTGCCTTGTCGCAACATGGAACAGTGGCCCCTGTCACAATACATCACAGAACTGATTTCGCCGCATCGATGATTGACGGGCGTACCGTGATGGAAGTCGACCCCAACGGACGATCTGCAAAAGAAGTTCAGCAGCTTTGGGACTATGTCTCTGACCGGCTTGAGAAAAATTTCCGCCGCACCGTGTTTAGTGCTCCTGCCGCAACCAATACACAAATGGCTAACGCACGGCCAATGGGTGGCTTCGGCCGCCGCGTGTTTGGCTCTTAAGGCAGAGGATCAGAAAATGGGCGAACCAAAACCACTCGCATCGCTTTCCGGATTGCTGCTGGCCCGCAAAGGCGCTGCACGTCCGGCTATGCGCCGTCCGACTGCTGATGGCAGTCCCGGCAATTTGTCAGTGTTGCATGAAGATCTCGGCTGGAACGATATGGGGTATGATGTCGATCCAGATCAATCAGTTCCGATGGACTATGAACATGATTCGGGCCGAAATCCGCTAGCGAATGCTGTGCCAGAAGCGAATTCATATGTTCGTGAGCAACAACAACAGATTGCAAGGCAGCTTGAGGCGCAGGCAGAAGTCGGATTTGAGAGCATCGCCCCGTTGCCGGCAGTTGTTGTGGTCGAACCGGTCAAGCTTTCAATGGCAGCAAGCCAGCCTTCTGAAAGGCCACGCTTTGTGCAAGCACCTGCAAGAGCTTCTGTCGCCGAAGTTGCAGAGCCAGTTTCGATTGAACAATTCAAAAAGCGCGCCGTGTCTGGTTCAAAAAGCAAGGCTGCGTTTACGTTGCGATTGGACGCTGATCGTCATTTGAAACTTCGTCTTGCCTGCGCCGTGAACAACAAATCGGCACAAATGCTCGTAACCGAAGCGCTTGATGTACTTCTCGACAATATGCCTGAAATCGCGCAGCTCGCTGCTCGCTTACCGGCGAATAAGTAACTTGAATATAATAGTTTTCTTTGAGGTGATGCAATGACCAGCAATTTTATGATAAAGCTAGCTTTGACGACTGCTTTTGTTGCAGTGCCAACAATTGGCTGCACAAGCCTTGGTATCAGTAGCACGTTGAATGTGAATAAGGCATCGGCATCCGCCAAAAAGGCGCATGCTTGGGCGCTTAAGGCCGAGAAGGCTGTTGCCAAGGGTCAACTTGATAAGGCTGTGATGTTCAGTGAGGCGGCTGTTCAAGAAGACTTTCAAAACAGAGATTACCGCGCCCAATTGGCGCAAATCTATATGTCGCAAGGCCGGTTCCTCTCTGCCGAACAGACGTGGATGGATGTTATGGATCTGGGCCAGGTCGATCCGCGTACCGTGATTTCACTTGCACTTAGCCGCATTGCATTGGGCAAAGTTGAATCGGCGGTCGCATTGGTTGAAGCCAACCGGTCTTTGGTACCTGCAAGCGACTATGGACTTACATTGGCTTTGGCTGGGCAATCCGGCCGCGCCGTCAGCGTTTTGAGCGAAGCAATTCGCGCCGATAACGCGACAGCCAGGACTCGCCAAAATCTGGCTCTTGCTTTTGCGCTTGACGGCCGCTGGCGTGAGGCCCGGTCGATGGCCGTGCAAGATATGAACCAAGATGTGGTTAATGAACGGATCGCTGAGTGGGCACAGTATGCCCGCCCGGGCGCTTACGAGATGCGAGTGGCTGGCTTGTTGAAGGTAACTCCGCAATCGGACTCGGGACAACCCGTACGCTTGGCGTTGGCCAATGCTCCTGGTTCGCTTGCTTCGAATTCAGTTGCGGGACCCGAAAGCGCCATTGCTTTTGAAAATCAAAACAGCACGTTATCTGCAATTGGTCCAGTGCCGACGGCTGAAAGTAACGGTTTTGCAGCGGCTAGGGAATCGGCCATGGATGTTGCCAGCGTAATGGCAAACGCGCCTGTTCCCCCTGTTGAAAATAAAATTGCGTCCAATTCAATTACGTCCGGCGGCATCAGAATGGTTTCGATACCAGTGCTCGGTGAGATCATTCCCGATAGAAAGGCACCGTTGATCTTTGCCCAAAAGGGCCCGACCAAAACGGCAGGTGTTGCAGCACGTCAAAAAGCGGTCGAAGCACCTGGCGCACGTTCGAACGAAGCAAAGCCGGTAAAATTGGCGATGGCCGATATGGTTCCACAAGTTCAAAAATCTGCGGGTGTAAAGGGTACGCATCTGGTGCAACTTGGTGCATTTTCGTCAGTTGAAAGCGCCAAGAAGGCTTGGGAACAATATAACAACCGTTATTCGGTTCTGTCAGGCTTCAGTTCTGCAAGTTCTTCCACTGTCGTCAATGGAAAGTCTTACATAAGATTGGCCGCAATGGGTTTTGATAGCAAGCAGAGTGCAGACGCTCTTTGCAATAGCATCAAGGCAAAGGGCGGTAGCTGCTTGGTCCGGAATGTGTCAGGTAATCAACCGGTCAAGCTAGCATCAGCATCCGGCCGGAAAGTTGCATCTCGTTAAGTAAAACTGAATTTGTAATCGGGGGCGGCGGGTCAGTTAATGACCTTGCCGCCCTTCATTACTTTGCGGACACGGCCTTGCACCGGTAATTTGTCGAACGGCGTATTGCCAGCCAAAGCCGCCATTTTTGCACCATCAACTTGCCATGGTGCGTCAACATCAACAAATATCAGGTCAGCTTCCAAGTCCGCCGCAATACGGCCGGCATCAATGCCAAGTATCTTTGCCGGATTTGTACTCAGCAATTCAAATAACCGGCCCAAATGGATATGCCCGTCGCGGACAAGATTCAAAGAAAGTGCCAATAAGGTTTCTGCGCCAGCCATTCCAGGCAAAGCCTCGCTGAACGGAAGGCGTTTGTCTTCGGGGCCGCGCGGATTGTGCCCCGATGAGATGACATCAATCGTGCCGTCTGCCACTGCCTCTATACAAGCGCGCCGATCATCTTCAGAACGCAAAGGCGGTGAAAGCCGTGCGAAAGTTCTAAAATCTGAAACCGCATTTTCGGATAGAAAAAGATGGGCCGGCGTAATGCCGCACGTGACTTTGTGGCCTTGTTTCTTGGCGTTGCGTATCAGGTCCAATCCTTTGGCAGTGGTGACTTGCCGAAAATGAATGTGGCCGCCGCTTTCTTCGGCAAGCATCAAGTCGCGAGCGATTGAAATCGCTTCGGCCATCGCCGGTGCACTTGATAGGCCCAATAAAGTCGCCGTTGGCCCTGCTGTTGCAACCGCATCGCCAGTAATCCCACCATCTTCGCTATGCACAAACAAGGGCAGATCGAGCGCCGCGCAATATTGCATCACACGTAACATAAAGCCGCTATTACCAATCCATTTACGACCGGTTGATACTGCCTTTGCTCCGGCTTCTTTCATCAGGGCAATTTCGGCCATATGCAGACCGTCCAGATCGCGCGTTGCGGCAGCAAGCGGGTGAACCCAAAAATCTGGCTTGCCCTTCAGTGCTGCAAAACGAACGGTCGCCGGATCGTCATGCACCGGAGATTGGTCGGGCAATAACGCCGCCCTGGTGATGCCGCCAAAGCGGAAAGCAGGCTTGTCTGTGGCAAAAACACCTAAATCAATAATCCCGGGAGCAATTAACAAGCCATCTGCATTGAGCGTTTCGTCGCTATCAGATTGCAAATTAACGCCCGTGATGCGGTCATTATTGATTGAAATACTTGTTTTTACAGGGTCATCCGCGCCTGGCAATAGAACCAAGCCGCCATCAATACGCATGCTCATGACCAGCCCTCCACACCGCGCGCTTTGCGCGTTAATATGTCGAGGCAAGCCATGCGGACAGCAACGCCCATTTCCACCTGTTCTGTGATCGCAGAACGATCGATGTGATCTGCAACGCTGCTGGCGATTTCAACGCCGCGGTTCATAGGACCGGGATGCATAACCAATGCATCTGGCTTTGCTTTTGCCAACCTGCGTTCATCAAGGCCATAAAGATGGAAATATTCGCGCGGCGAAGGAATGAACTCGCCCTGCATTCGTTCATTTTGCAGGCGAAGCATCATAACGACATCGCTACCTTCCAATGCTGCGTCAAAATTATGAAACGGTTTAACGCCAAATTCGGTGAGCCCGGCTGGCATTAGGGCAGGGGGGGCAACAACCCTGACCTGCGCACCCAATGTAGTGAGGCAAAGCATGTTAGAACGAGCAACCCGGCTGTGCAAAACATCGCCGCAAATGGTGATAATCAGCCCTTCTACGCGGCCTTTGCGCCGTTGAATTGTAAGCGCGTCGAGCAATGCTTGGGTTGGATGTTCGTGGGTTCCGTCGCCTGCGTTCAAGACCGGGCAATCGACCTTTCCTGAAATCAGCTGCACCGCGCCGGAACTGCTGTGCCTGATTACAATCGCATCGGCACGCATCGCGTTCAACGTCATTGCGGTATCAATTAATGTCTCGCCCTTTTTCACACTCGATTGCGCCGCGTGCATATTCACGACATCGCCGCCCAATCGCTTACCTGCAATTTCAAAGGACAACAGCGTGCGGGTGGAGTTTTCAAAAAAGGCATTGATGATCGTCAAACCGGCCAAGCGGTCATCGTGTTTGGCAGCGCCCGACCTATTCAATGCGACCCAATGTTCAGCCTCTGCCAATATATAGAGGATTTCCCAGTTTTGCAGGCCAGCGATGCCAAGTAAATGGCGGTGCGGAAAAGCAGCCGAACCTGCTGGAAAGCGGTCGGCGGCAAGATTTGATGTCGATGTCATTAAAGCGATGCCCTTAAAGCGAAATTGCAGCAGGCTCAAGCACCATATTCAAACCGTTTTTGCTACGAGAGCGTCAATTGCACCTTGCAGGATAAAGGCAGCCGCACCGTTGTCGATCTTTTCCGCACGTTTGGCGCGGGTGACATCTGCTGCGATCATAGCGCGTTCGACCGCTTGCGTTGACCAGCGTTCGTCCCATAATAATATCGGCAATTGTAAATCTTCGATGTTTTTCGCAAATGCACGGGTTGATTGGGTGCGCGGGCTGTCGCTGCCATCTAAATTTAACGGCAAGCCTATGACAATGCCACACGTCATTCGGCTGGCGATAAGTGATTGGATGGCACCGCGATCCTTGGAGAATTTTGTCCGCCGTATCAGTTCGGCTGGTGATGCAAATGTCCAACCCGCATCGCAAAATGCCGTACCTATTGTTTTCGTGCCGACATCCAAACCGATGATAACTCCGCCGCCCGGCAAAGCATCGCGGAAATCCAAAACGCCCATGCAGATCATTTTGTCAAAAACTGCCGCGTCCGCCATAATGCGTCAAAACGCACGTTTGCCCAGAATAGCGGGATATCATAAACATGATAATTGTTACCCGGTAACACATAGTTGCCCAATTCTGGCGGATCGCCAATCAACAGAAACCCCTTCGCATCACAGCGCGCGGGCACCGCCTTCGGTATCAGTGTGCCTGACTCCAAGTCATTCGAAGGCTTTAATGTTCCCAAATTTGCAGCAGCGTCTGCAGCCAATTCGCCGCCACCGGTAAGCGGATTTGTGCAAACAATGTTGGTGCCAGCTCTCGGTTCGCCGTCAAACCCGGTTGTGCTTTCATAGGCCGAAACGATCCGCGCATAATCCGCAGGCTCTGCAAAGCTCTCCCAACTCATGATGCAACCTGTCTGATCGGGCGAGCTGCACGCAGGCAGGCCAAGTGACGGCATGTCACGTTCAACAGAAACCGGCCACCCGATGATATATGCCGCTACAATTCGCTTGGCCAATGGCTTGCCCGCAACACGGTCCCTTAACAAATATGTCAAATGCCGCGCGCCTTGGCTGTGTCCGGCCAACACAATAGGCCGGTCCTTTTGTTGTTTCGCGACAAAAGTATCAAATGCCAACAGCACATCTTGATAGGCAGCATTCAGAGCCTCTTGTCCTTCGGGTTTGGTCGTTAAGAATGCACCAATTGACGCTTGCCGGTAACGTGGCGACCATACATGGCCAACGCTGCTGAACGGAGAGGAGAGGCCTTTTAAGAAAATTTTGGTTCGTGCCATCGTCTCCTTGTCTTCCAGTTTGGCATTCCATTCGTTTCGCGAAATGAATGATGTCGGGTGGACAAAGAAAACGGCGGCGGGCCCCGGAACATCATCTTGTTCCGCGCCTTCGGGCAGCCACAATGCCGGGTTATTGCTCTTGAATTCGCTGCGAGAATACCACATTTCCGGATCGTCATAGACGCTGATTTCAAGCGCCTTTTGCTGTTCAAATTTTGTCGTCGGTACGAAGGCGAGTTCGGTCAGCTCGTCTGCATAGATATTGAGCGCAAACCCGCCTGCGATCACAATCGCAATAATGGCAGCAACAACATAAAGAAATTTCCGAACCAATTTGCTACCCCAATTTGCGTTCACTGTTTTGCGTCCACCAGTTTGTGTTCACTGGCAGATATACAATTATCATAATATTGCACCGGAATTTTGAACCGGAGCTGAGCGGCAACATTTTTTGGCCAGTTTTACGTTGAAGCGTGGCAGGCGCGATGCTAGCGGCAGGTTTATGTCTATAGATAGCGAAACAGTTAAAAAAATCGCCAGCTTGTCGCGCATCGCGATTGGCGACGATGAAATCGAAGCAATGGTAGGTGAACTCAATGGTATCCTGAAATGGGTTGAGCAATTGGGTGAGGTTGACGTTAGCGGCATCGCGCCAATGGCTTCGGTGATAGCCAAAAAATCCTTGCTGCGCGACGATGTCGTCAACGCAGATCCCAAAACAGGTGGCAATGTGCGCGATAAAGTGCTCGCCAATGCCCCCGCCAAAGAAGGCAGCTTTTTTGGCGTTCCCAAGGTGATTGAATAATGAGCAATATAACCAATCTGGGCGTTGCCGCGATACGTCAGGGCGTTGTTTCCGGCGAATTTTCTGCCGTTGAAGTCGCATCCGCATTCAATGCCAACGTCGCCAGAGCCAAGGCCCTGAACGCATTTATTGTCGAAACACCCGATATGGCGATTTCGGCCGCAAAAGCGGTGGACGATGACCGCGCCGCCGGCAAGCCACTGGGCAAGATGGCAGGCGTACCGATTGGGATGAAGGATTTGTTCTGCACCGATGGCGTGCAAACTACGGCGGCGAGTCATATTCTGGAAGGTTTTGTGCCAACTTACGAATCGACCGTGTCGGCGAATTTGTGGAAGGCCGGGGCAGGGATGCTCGGCAAGCTTAATATGGATCAGTTCGCCATGGGCTCGTCGAATGAAACCAGCTATTTCGGCAATGTAATTTCGCCATGGCGAAAGGGGAATGATCCCGCTCCGCTTGCCCCCGGCGGTTCATCGGGCGGATCATCGACTGCTGTCGCGGCGCATCTTTGCCCGGCGGCGACGGGCACGGATACCGGCGGGTCGATTCGGCAACCTGCCGCCTTTACCGGTATCACCGGTATCAAACCGACTTATGGCCGTTGTTCTCGTTGGGGCGTTGTGGCGTTTGCATCATCGCTCGATCAAGCAGGGCCCATGGCGCATGATGTGCGCGACTGTGCAATTATGCTGGAGGCGATGGCTGGATATGATCCTAAGGATGCGACCTCGCTCGATATGGCCGTGCCCGAATGGGAGGCTGGCCTAAACAGCGACATGCGCGGAAAGCGCGTCGGCATTCCCAAAGAATACCGCATGGACGGCACCGATCAGGATATATTGGACAGCTGGGACAAGGGCATCGCTTGGCTGAAAGATGCAGGCGCAGAAATCGTCGAGATTTCCCTGCCGCACACCAAATACGCGCTTCCCGCTTATTACATCATCGCGCCTGCGGAGGCTTCGTCCAACCTCGCACGCTACGACGGCGTGCGATATGGCCTGCGTGATTTGCCGGACGGTGCTGGTCTGCAAGATATGTATTCTGCGACGCGCGCCGCCGGATTTGGGCCAGAGGTCAAACGCCGGATCATGATTGGCACGTATGTATTGAGCGCCGGATTCTATGACGCTTATTATACGCAGGCGCAGAAAGTTCGGGCATTGATAGCTAGGGACTTTGAGCAGGCATTCGAAAAATGCGATGTCATTCTTGCACCAACAACACCCACTGCCGCGTTCAAATTGGGCGAAAACAGCGACGATCCACTGGCGATGTATTTGAACGATGTGTTCGCGGTTCCCGCGTCATTGGCGGGATTGCCTGCAATGTCGGTTCCGGCGGGGTTGAACAAAGATGGCTTGCCACTGGGCTTGCAAATCATCGGTAACGCGCTCGACGAGCAGGGCGTGTTGAACGCTGGCCTCGCAATAGAGGAACGCGCCGGTTTCGTAGCGCGTCCGGGGGAGTGGTGGTAATGACCTCATCAACATATCGCATTCAAGGCAACACCGGCGAATGGGAGGTCGTAATCGGCCTTGAAGTTCATGCGCAAATTTCGTCGCAATCAAAGCTGTTTTCCGGCGCTGCCACCGAATTCGGGCAAGAACCGAATAGCCAAGTCAGCCTTGTCGATGCGGCGATGCCCGGCATGTTGCCGGTCGTGAACCGCGAATGCGTGCGTCAAGCGGTGCGCACCGGCATGGCGGTGGGCGCGCAGATCAACAAATGGTCGCGGTTTGACCGCAAGAATTATTTCTACGCCGATTTGCCGCAGGGCTATCAAATTTCGCAGCTATATCATCCCATCGTCGGCGAAGGTTCGATTGATGTGACGATGAATGAGAAAGACCCCGACAGCGCCACCCGCGCCATCGGCATCGAACGCATCCATATTGAACAAGATGCAGGCAAGCTGATGCACGATCAGCATCCGACGATGAGCTATGTTGACCTCAACCGTTCGGGTGTTGCACTGATGGAAATCGTTTCGCGCCCGGATATGCGTTCACCAACAGAAGCAGGTGCTTACGTAAAGAAGTTACGATCAATTCTGCGTTATGTGGGTTCGTGCGATGGTAATATGGAGCAAGGGTCAATGCGCGCCGACGTGAATGTCAGCGTGCGTAAGCCCGGCGATGAATTGGGCACGCGAACCGAGACGAAGAATGTCAACTCGATCCGTTTCATGATGCAAGCGATTGAATATGAGGCGCAGCGTCAGGTCGATCTGATCGAAAGCGGCGGCGCTGTGGTGCAAGAAACGCGGCTGTTCGACCCGAACAAGATGGAAACCCGGTCGATGCGTTCGAAAGAGGACGCGCATGATTATCGCTATTTCCCCGACCCCGATTTGTTGCCTTTGGATCTGGACGATGCGTTTATTGAAGAATGCCGGGCTTCGCTGCCCGAACTTCCCGATGCCAAGCGCAAGCGGTATGAAGGCATGGGCTTAACCGCCTATAACGCCGCTGTGCTGACCGCTGAGGCGGAAACTGCGTTTTGGTTTGAAAATCTGCTCAGCGAAGGTGTTGATCCCAAACAGGCATCGAACTGGCTTATGTCTGAATTGTTTGGCGCACTGAACAAATTGGGCAAAACGCTCGACAACAGCCCGGTCAGTCCTAAACAAGCTGCTGAATTGCTTGGACTAGTGGCGGACGGCACAATCTCGGGCAGCATATCGAAACAGGTATTCGAAATTATGCTTGAAACCGGTCACGGGGCTGCTGCGATTGTCGAAGAAAAGGGCCTGAAACAAACCAGCGACACCGGCGCGATTGAGGCCGAAATCGCCAAAATCATGGCTGCCAACCCGGATAAGGTTGCGGATTATCAGGGCGGCAAGGATAAGCTTTTTGGTTTCTTCGTTGGTCAGACGATGAAAGCCATGCAAGGCAAGGCGAACCCGCAGGTTATCAATGAGCTGTTGAAGAAGTTGCTGGGATAATCCGCTCACTAATCGGCGAAATTAAAAACTGAAATAGCGATTAAGTATGTTTTTGACGTTATGATGTCGCTGGCGGTTTTGGCAAGGCAACGGCGTAAAAACGGGGTATTGCAGCGTTCATGGAGCAAGCATAACCGCTTCCCCCTTGCCCTGCTGCAACTTTCCCGCTACGGGCTGCCCACCGGCTTACCGGGGCGGGTGTGGCGGAATTGGTAGACGCACCAGATTTAGGTTCTGGCATCGAGAGATGTGGGGGTTCGAGTCCCTTCACCCGCACCAATTTTCGCGTCATGCGAATTCGCCGAGCGATGTCGTTCGGACCATTTTTTATCTGCGCAAACCGCGCATCGTCAGGATCAGAGAAGCTTGTATGCAAACCGTTGAAACACAAAATGAAGGCCTGAAAAGGGCGTATAAGTTGACCATTACTGCTGCCGATGTGGATGCCCGCGTCGACGCCGAAGTCAAAAAAATTGCTCCGCAGATGCGCATGCCGGGTTTTCGTCCAGGTAAAGTTCCCGCCAATCTTGTGAAGAAAATGCACAAGGACAGCTTGTTACAAGAGGCGTTGAACACTTCGATTCAAGATGGCATTCAAAAAACGCTTGAAGACAATAAATTGCGTCCAGCGACCCAGCCGCATGTTCATCTTGATCAAGATTACGTACCCGGAAAAGACGCGGTGGTCGATTTTCACCTTGAAATTCTTCCCAATATCGCAGCACCGTCGCTCGACGGCTTGAAACTCGAACGTTTGCAAGTCGAGCCAACTGACGCGGAAGTCGAAGCGGCAATATTGACACTGGCCAGTGGTCAAAAGAATTTTGAAGCTGCTGCAAAAACATACAAAGCGGCTACCGGCGATCAGGTCATCATCGATTTTGAAGGCAAGGTTGATGGCGTCCCGTTTGAAGGCGGCAAGGGCGAGGCGATGGCCGTTGTCATTGGCTCCGGCCAACTCATCCCCGGTTTCGAAGATCAATTGATCGGGTTGAAAGCCAAGGATGATGCGATCATCAACGTGACCTTTCCCGAAGATTACAATGCCGAAAACCTAAAAGGCAAAGCTGCGACATTCGATATCGTCGTCGGCGAAGTGAAAAAACCGGTAGAAGCAAAGGCGAATGATGACCTTGCGAAGGGTTTTGGCTTGGAAGGCATCGATCAACTGCGTGAATTGATGAAGGGCCAGGTTGAACAAGAACTAAATGGCCTGACACGGACATATATGAAGCGTCAATTGCTGGATCAGCTTGCCGCGGAACATAACTTTGATGTGCCGCCATCGATGGTTGAAGCCGAATTTGAACAGATTTGGGCGCAGCTTGAACAAGAAGCCGCTCGCGAAGAAGATCCGGAAGCTGCCAAAAAAGAGATGGAGTCGGAAAAGGACGATTACCGCGATATCGCCGTCCGCCGGGTTCGCCTAGGTTTGCTCTTGTCCGAAATCGGGCAAGGAAATGGCGTCGAAGTAAGCCAGCAGGAAATGAACATGCTGGTTCAGCAGGCTGCCCAGCAATATCCGCGCGAACAGCATGACGCGTTCGTCAAATACCTTCAGGAAAACCCGATGGCTGCGGCGCAGTTGCGTGCGCCGATGTTTGAAGACAAGGTCGTCGATTTCCTCTTCGACAAGGCTGAAGTAAGCGAAAAAACTGTAACTCGTGCGGTTTTGGAAGCGGCGATAGAGGCCGAACCGGACGCGAAGCCGGTTAAGAAAACGGCGGCGAAGGCTGACAAAAAGGCTGCTCCTAAGAAAGCAGCCGCCAAAGACAGTGGCGAAGAAAAGCCAGCCGCAAAAAAGCCGGCCACGAAAAAAAGCACAGCGAAAAAGTGATGGAATAGGGGCCCGGTCAAAACGACTGGGCCTTTTTTCAGCGCAATGTTGCTTTTCGGCTTGAAACCGGAAGCTTTGCGCCCGATGTAGGCTATCTGAAGCCCATATCTATACCAATAAGGATTATTGATGTTCGATTCCAATCCGTTCGCAGTTGCCAAGAGCCTCGATGAAAAAATGCTCGGCGTTCCAATGGAAGTCGGGAACAGCCGGTTTATGTCCGATCTGTATTCACGCCTGCTGGCGGAACGGATCATATTCGTGACCGGGCAAGTCGAAGATTACATGGCCGCGCAGATCGTTTCGCAGCTTTTGTATCTTGAATCCGATAATCCCAAAAAAGACATTTGGATGTACATCAATTCCCCCGGCGGTGTTGTAACAGCCGGCATGGCCATTCATGACACCATGCAATATATCCGGCCGCGCGTTGGCACTGTCTGCATTGGTCAGGCGGCTTCCATGGGTAGCTTTCTGTTGACGTCGGGTGAGCCCGGCATGCGTATTGCACTCACCAATTCACGGATTATGGTGCATCAGCCATCGGGCGGTGCACAGGGCATGGCGTCCGATATAGAAATCCAGGCCAAGGAAATCTTGCGTATTCGCAAGCGCCTGAATGATCTATATGCAAAATATACAGGAAAACCGTTGAAAGAAATCGAAAAAGCGATGGACCGCGATACGTTTTTGGAGGCCGATGAAGCGAAGGCCTTTGGTCTTATTGATGAGGTTTTTGACAAGCGCCCATCCGCAGCCGGCAGCGACGAATTGAAGGTTTAATTTCGGCGTTAGCAATTCATCCACCTTGTTTGCTAAACTGATACAAGTTGTTTTGGGCTATTGCCAAATTCGGGCACGGCGATAATATCGCATAACGGAAACATCCGTGGAACATTCACGGGTACAGGAAGACATATGACCAAGCTGAGCGGTACGGATACCAAAAGCACTCTTTACTGCTCATTTTGCGGAAAGTCGCAACACGAGGTACGTAAACTTATCGCTGGTCCAACTGTGTTCATTTGCGATGAATGCGTTGAACTTTGCAATGATATCATCCGGGAAGAAACCAAGGGCAACCTGACTGGCCGGAAAGATGGCGATGTACCCAGCCCGCAAGAGATTTGCGATGTTTTGGATGACTATGTCATTGGGCAACCGCAAGCCAAACGGGTGTTATCGGTCGCGGTTCATAACCACTATAAACGTCTGAATCATGCGGCAAAGAATGGCGATGTCGAATTGGCGAAATCGAACATTCTGGTCGTTGGCCCTACGGGATGCGGAAAGACGCTGCTTGCCCAGACACTTGCAAAGACATTCGACGTTCCGTTCACGATGGCCGATGCCACGACACTGACCGAGGCTGGTTATGTTGGCGAAGATGTCGAAAATATCATTCTCAAGCTTTTGCAAGCCAGCGATTACAATGTCGAAAAGGCGCAGCGCGGCATTGTGTATATCGATGAAATAGACAAAATCAGCCGCAAAGCAGAGAATCCTTCGATCACGCGGGACGTTTCGGGCGAGGGTGTTCAACAAGCATTGTTGAAGCTGATGGAGGGAACAACCGCGTCAGTGCCGCCGCAAGGTGGCCGCAAGCATCCTCAGCAAGAATTTCTGCAAGTCGACACAACCAATATTCTTTTCATCTGCGGCGGAGCATTTTCCGGCCTAGAAAAGATTATCTCCAACCGTCTGGAAGGTAAGTCGATCGGTTTTGGAGCGCATGTTGCCGATCCCGACGAGCGCCGTACTGGCGAAATTTTGAAGCAGATCGAGCCAGAGGATTTGTTGAAATTCGGACTTATCCCGGAATTTGTAGGCCGCTTGCCGGTTACCGCAACGCTTGAAGATTTGGATATTACCGCACTGGTCAAGATTTTGACTGAACCGAAAAACGCGCTGGTAAAGCAATATAGCAAGCTGTTCGAAATGGAAAATGTGGCGCTGAGTTTCACCGAGGATGCGTTGGAAGCAGTCGCCAAAAAGGCAATCGAACGCAAAACCGGCGCGCGCGGGCTGCGGTCTATTTTGGAAGCGATATTGCTCGATACAATGTTTGATTTGCCTTCGTTCGATGGCGTCAGTGAAATTGTTGTCGATAAAGATGTCATCGAAGGCCGCAAAAACCCTGTAAAAGTTTTCGCAAAGACCGAAAAAGCGAAAAAGGAAGACGCAGCCTGATCTTTGGTTTTCGCAATTGAAAGCTACAGGTAGATGCACCGATCGAGTCCGTCGCGCTTAACAATTCCGATGCGAGCAGCAATGCTGTTGCCATAGCGGCGCGTGAAGCCGCGTGCGCCGTTGACTGCCCGCCGTTTCGGCGAAGGCAGCGCAGCCGCAATTCGGGCGGCTTCTAACCGGGTTAGACTGTTGGCGCTTTTGTTAAAGTATCGCTGTGCCCCGGCATCTGCGCCATAAGTACCGATCCCGGTTTCGGCGACGTTCAAATATATTTCCATTATCCGGCGCTTGCCCCAGATGTTTTCGATCAGGAAGGTGAACCAAACCTCTGGGACCTTGCGAACATAGCGTGTCCAGCCAGCGCCTTGCCAAAGGAACACATTTTTTGCCGTTTGCTGGCTAATCGTCGATCCGCCGCGCATTCGTCCGCCTTTTGCGTTGCGGCTTAAGGCGCTTTCAATAGCTTCGCGGTCGAAACCGTCATGGCTGCAAAACTTTGCATCTTCTGCAGCGATCACTGCGCGGACTAGATTCGGTGAAATGCCTGATAGGCTCGTCCATTTGCGCTGGGCACCGTTGCTGTCGAACAACATTGTCACTGTCGTCGGCACGGGAAGCAGAGCATAAATGCAGACGATCACAATGCTTGCAATGAAGAAATAGAATATTGATTTGACCAAAAAACGGATGAGACGGGCGACGGGCGAATGTGTTTTGGCTGTCATCCGGCAAAGCTACCGAATGCAAGTCCGCCCGTCATCCATTAATCTCGCAAAGAACTCAAATTGCTGTCAACAGCCTGTTGTCACTGGCAATACGCATCATTGCCTTCTGCAACTTTTCAAAGGCTCGCACCTCAATTTGCCGAACCCGCTCACGGCTCACATTGTATATTTTGCTTAGTTCCTCGAGTGTCTTGGGGTCTTCGGACAACCGACGTTCAGCCAAAATATGCTTCTCACGATCATTCAGACCGCCCATCGCTTCGGAAAGCATCGCATGGCGCAAATTGTCTTCTTGTGCGTCAGCAACACGCTGGTCCTGCAAGGGCTCGTTATCAACCAGCCAATCTTGCCATTGGCCATCGCCGTCTTCGCGCATAGGGACGTTTAGCGATGTATCGCCGCCCATCGCCATCCGCCGGTTCATGTTGTTGACTTCTTCTTCGGACACACCCAAATCAGTCGCAATTTTGGTCAGCGCCGCTTGATTAAGATCACCATCTTCAAAGGCTTGTAAGTTGTTCTTCATACGGCGCAGATTAAAGAAAAGCTTCTTTTGCGCTGCTGTGGTCCCAATTTTAACCAGGCTCCAGCTGCGTAGAATAAATTCCTGCATTGATGCACGGATCCACCACATCGCGTATGTCGCCAACCGAAATCCGCGATCAGGATCGAATTTTTTTACGCCCTGCATCAAGCCGATATTTCCCTCGGAAATAAGCTCGGATACTGGCAAGCCATAGCCGCGATAACCCATCGCAATTTTGGACACGAGCCGCAAATGCGACGTCACCAACTGCTCAGCTGCTTTGGGGTCGCCATGTTCTTGAAATCTTTTGGCAAGCATATATTCCTGTTCGGGTTTCAGAACTGGAAACTTGCGAATTTCCGCCAAATAGCGGTTTAGGCTTTGATCCCCCCCAAGGGCCGGGATTGTTGCCGGAACGTTTTTCGTCTCTGACATTTTTCTTCCTTTTATGTTTGTTTTCCTCTGGGCCTCCCAATTAAGCACCCATCGGCAAAACTTTTCCTTCAAAGTCTATACATCCAACTCGCTTAATAGTTCCTGTATGTCAGCAGGAAGGTTACTGTCGAACTGCATATCTTTTCCGGTAATTGGATGAATAAACCCAAGGTGCCTTGCATGCAAGGCTTGTCGGGCGAAAATGGACTGATTTGGTCCAATTTTATATGTCTTTTGTCGATTAGAATAAGTGGCGTCGCCGATCAGTGGATGCCCGATATGAGCCATATGAACGCGCACTTGATGCGTTCTGCCTGTTTCCAGTTTACAGCTGACCAACGCAGTCTTCTTGAATGCTTTTTCGGTTTTGAAATGGGTGACGGCATGCTTGCCGCGTCCTTCAGAAAGCACAGCCATTTTCTTGCGGTCGCTTGTTGACCGCCCAATTTGCGTGCGAATGCAGCCAGCAGGCGGGGCAGGGACGCCGCTTACCACTGCCCAATATTGCCGGTCAATATCGTGCAGAGCGAACAATTTCGCAAGCCCTTCATGGGCGGCATCTGTCTTCGCAATGACCAACAGGCCCGAAGTATCTTTGTCAATTCGGTGCACAATTCCTGGGCGTTCAATACCGCCAATACCGGATAGCCGCCCGCGGCAATGGTGTAGCAAGGCATTCACCAACGTCCCGTCGGCGTGCCCGGCAGATGGATGGACGACCAAGCCAGCCGGCTTATCGACGATCAATAGAAAATCATCTTCATACGGAATGACAAGATCGATTTGTTGGGGCTGGGCTTTGTCTGGCTTTAGCGGTGGGAATGAGAGGGCAAAAGGCAAGCCCGCAAATCTCTTCGCCGAGCAGTCGGTCGCAATCGTACCGTTAACAAGCAGATTTCCCTCTGCAACCAGCGCTTGGATCCGCGCCCGTGAGATATCCGGCAACGCTTCAACCAAGGCACGGTCAAGCCTGCCTTTGCCCAAAACGCCAGTCACTATGGTATTTTCGCTCCCCATTGTTTAGATGTGGGCCATGAAGCTTCGTATATCAAGGCAACAACTGGAGCAATTGTTGTTGTTGGCTAAAACGGCCGCACCAAATGAATGCTGCGGTCTGCTTTTTGGATCAAATGCGCGACTGGACACCATCGCATCGACGCGCAATGTTTCTGCGGCACCAGACACACATTTTGAAATTGATCCAAGCGCGCTCATCGCCGCAGAACAGCAATCGCGAAGCGGTGGTGCAGAATTGCTGGGCTATTTTCATTCGCACCCCAATGGCGAATGCAGCCCGTCAAAGACGGACGCTGAGATGGCTGCGGCGGACGGGCGGATTTGGATAATCATCGCGGGAACACAAGTTTCCGCGTGGCGGGCAGCCGCGAACGGGACACTTTTTGGACGATTTGATTCAGTGGAACTTGACACGCAAGGTTGAAACCTCTTTGGCCGTTTGCGAAAACTAACAGTAGCACAAGAACGGGAATTCGATTGACCATGCCTGAATCTGATATCGATTTAGCAAGCTTACTGTGTTCACGGCTTTGCCATGATTTGTTGAGTCCGGTCGGTGCGATGAATAACGGGCTTGAGCTGCTTGCTGATGAAACAGATCCGGAAATGCAAAAGCGGTGCCTTGATCTGCTAACTGAAAGTGCAAAATCTGCGGCGGATAAATTGAAATTTTTCAGGCTCGCTTTCGGTGCCGCTGGTGGCTTTGGGGATGCCGTTGATCCTGCCGATGCCCGGGCGGTGATCACGCCAATTGTAACCGGCAGTGGCCGCACGACGCTTGAATGGGCGGTGCCCTCTGAATTACTTCCAAAACGTGCTATCAAGATACTGTTGAATTTGGCGTTTATTGCCAATGAGGCGTTGGTCAGGGGCGGCACATTGTCAATTGCGGCTGAAAACCGCGGGGAAGAACAGGAAATCGTCATCAGCGGCCGCGGCCCTAAGATCGTCATCGACAGCGCCGTCCGCGAAGCGTTGGCTGGCAATCTGAAAGAATCAGAGATTGACTCGCGAACTGCGGCAGCTTGGATGGTGCGAAATCTTGCCATGCGCAGCGGAGGTTTGGTGCAATTGGCACAGCCCGACGCGGAACAACTGATAATCGGCGCCGTCGTCAAAAGCGATGTTGTTTAAATTGAGGAAGCCAACTCAATTGCCGAAACTCAAAGCGTAAACGACTTCTTAACCATCTTTGGCCAATGCTGAACCTCTTCATTTTCAAGGTTCGGTTATGGATGATTTACTAGAAGAGTTTATTTCAGAAACCCGGGATACCTTGGAACTTCTGTCGTTGCAACTCGTCCAATGGGAACGCGCGCCCGGTGATCGGGCATTGATCGATAGCGCATTTCGCTTTGTCCATACGGTGAAAGGAAGCTGCGGGTTTCTTGACCTGCCGCGGCTGTTTAGACTGAGCCATGCAGCCGAGGATTTGCTCAGCGTTGCGCGTGATGGGCTCGTTGTTGCAACGCCCGATTTGGTTACCGCAGTTTTGAACGTCATTGATAAAATTGCGGAAATAACGGTCGCGCTCGAAAGCGGGGCGTCGGTGCAAGACAATGACGAACAGCTGATCGCCGCGTTGATGGCATTGTTGCCCGAAGAAAGTGCCGCGCAAAAACCAGATTTATCCACTTCGCTATTTGCCACCGGAACCGAATCAAAAGGTATATACACCGAACAAAAGAACCGATCGGTTCGTGTCTCGCTTAATCTACTCGACACTTTAATGGACGGTGTCTCCGATATGGTATTGGCAAGAAACGAACTTTCCCGGCAAATGCGTAAGAATGAAACGACTGCCGATCTGGCTCATGCATTTGAAAAACTGTCTAGTTCGGTGGCCGAAATTCGCGATTCAATTGGGCACATGAGAATGCAGCCAATTGATCGTCTATTTTCGTCGTTGCCTAGATTGATGCGCGATATCTGCCACGAATTGGGTAAAGACATTGACCTAAAGATTTCTGGAAGTGACGTGGATGTCGACCGGGGGATGGTTGAAGCTTTGCGCGATCCGTTGGCGCACATTCTGCGAAACGCAGCCGATCATGGAATTGAATCCGTGTTTGAACGAATTGCCGCAGGCAAACCTGCCGTCGGTCGGGTTTCGATCAATGCACGTCAATCTGGCAACCAGATTTTGATTGAAATATCCGACGACGGGCGCGGGATCAGCATAGACAAATTGAAACATAAGGCGATTTCCACAGGCGTCGTTGATGACGCAGTTTGGGCCAAAATGCCAATTAACGAGCGCCTTGCTACAATTTTTCTTCCTGGGATTTCTACAGCCACCGGCGTTAGTGCAATTTCCGGTCGCGGCGTTGGCATGGATGTGGTGCGTACCAATTTGCAATCGGTCGGCGGAACGATTGATTTGGATAATGTGCCAGACGTCGGCCTGACTATAACGTTGCGCCTGCCGCTGACCTTATCCATAATATCGGGCCTGTCGGTTCGCGCAGGCGATCAGATATTTGGCGTGGCGCGCAGCTCGGTTGCTGAAATTTTGGCCGTCTCCAATTCGAACGTTGCGATTGAAACAGTCGCTGGCAAGCAAATCGCAAACGTAAGAGGGCAGCCCCTGCCATATGGAAGAATTGAAGATATTCTGGAAATTCCAATGGATCAAGCAGACGACAACAGAATATTGATAATTATCAATCCTGCCGTTGGCAGCCAGTTTGCATTGGAGGTAGCGGCGGTTCTTGATAACGAGGATTTGGTTATCAAACCGGGCGCTCACTTGGTAATGGCTTCCGGATTGTATTCGGGGACGTCTTTGCCAGATAGCGGGTGCCCTATGCTACTGTTAGATGCGAGCGGGTTAGCAGCCGAAATCGGTGCAGCAGAAAATTCCGATTCATTTTTTCAAAATGATGCCGCACGAGAACTGGAAACTGACAAAAGAGAAGACGCCGGGGCTTCTGCAATAATGTTTTTGGCAATGGACGGCATGAAACGGGCCATAAGGCTTACAGCGATTGACAGATTGGAAGATGTTTCCGTCGCAAGCATTAAGCTTGTTGGCGGGAAGTTGCGCACGTTTGTGAACAGTGAACTGATAGAAGTATTTGATTTGATTGAAGTTCCTAGTGCCGGAACTATCCAAATGTTAAAGCTAACCGATGGAGAAATTTGCAAATATTTGGCTGTGAAACAAGTTCTGGATGTATTTAGCCTGCCGGCGGAAATTGTCCAAAGTGCCAATCCGAAACAACATGAGGGAATATTTACAGTCGATGGGGAGCCGGTCGAGTTGCTGAATATATTCCAGTTTTTTGAGATGGGCGATGTCGGCGTGAACATCGGTGCGGGACGACCACTTTGTTTTATTGAATGCAGCCCGCATGATCAATGGGAGCGCAACATCCTTGAGCCGTTATTGACTGCGTCAGGATATAGGGTCAGCTTTGACGAGACTGACCGGTTTAGTGCCCAGATTATCATTGGCCGGGATGATAACGAGTCCGCTGCAGATACCGCTGACAACAGGCTGCTGCGGCTGCGTCAGCAAAACTTTGTATCAAACGAACATCTGCCCAGTATTTACCGGTATGATCGCGTTGGATTGATTTCGGCGATTGAAACCAAATTGTCGGGGGCGCGCTGATATGCCTGAGCTTTTTCTATTGGCTGAAATTGACGGAACAAGCGTTGCAATTGCCAGTGAGGTCGTTGAATCGGTGGTTCATGTGCAAGATTTTATTCGCGTACCGAGGTCAGATCCGTTGGTGGCAGGTATTTTTGCATTGCGCAGCCGGGTATTGACGCTGATTGATACTCAATATGCTGTGACAGGTAAGTCTAAACCAGTGCCGGAAAACGCACTAGCGGTTATTGCGGAAATTGGCGGGTTTCATTTTGGCTTGATAGTTGGCGCGGTAACCGATGTCATCAGTATCGACGAAAGCCAATATGAACATGCAATCACTCCGGGCCCAAATTGGCGAAAGTTCGCGAAATCTTTGGTCAAAATAGACGGTAAGATTGTCGTCATTTTGTGTCCGAGCAAGATTGTCTCTGGAACCCAGTCTCTGGCTGCCTGAACGCGATGATCGAACGCGATGATCGAACGGATTTTGCAACCAAGATGCAGTTTTATCCATAAATTAACCGGATGATAATGGACAGTCCCTAGCCTGTCTAAGAGGATTTCGTGGAGTGGAAAATAATGAAAACATGTTTGGTTGTCGACGACAGCAAGGTCATTAGAAAAGTAGCGCGGCATATTTTAGAAACAATGCGGTTTACAGTTGCCGAGGCGTTCGATGGCCAAGATGCACTCCACCAATGTGAGAACGGTTCGCCAGACGTAATTCTGCTGGATTGGAATATGCCCGTGATGAGCGGAATGGATTTCTTGAGAGCATACCGATCTACAAATGTGTCTCCGTCCGCCAAAGTCATATTTTGCACGACAGAAAATGGTATCAGTCACATTCAGGCCGCAATCGCCGCTGGCGCCGACGAATATGTGATGAAGCCCTTTGATCGCGAAACACTGGAAGCCAAATTGCAAATAGTTGGTTGCTTGTAATAGCGCGACCGTTTGATGACATTCATTTCGCCTAAACAAAATCGTCGTGCAGTTACCGCGGTGCAGTGCGTGCGGGTTATGATCGTTGACGATAGCGTCATCGCAAGGGCAATCTTGGCCCGGATACTTTCGCGGTCACCAAAAGTTGAAGTTATTATTGAAGCACACGATACAAAATCGGCACTATCTGCTTTGGAACTGCAAGACGTCGATGTCATTTTGTTAGACATCGAAATGCCCGAACGTACCGGATTGGATGCTTTGCCTGATTTGATTGAAAAATCCAAAGGCGCAGGTATCATTGTGGTTTCATCGTTTGCCGAAGAAAACGGTCCTGCGGCGATCAACGCACTTTCGTTAGGGGCATGCGACACTTTGGCAAAGCCGGGACGCAGCGTGTTTTCTGGTATGTTTTCACAAACCTTAATCGACAAAGTCATCCACCTGGGGCAATCGAAACAACGGCTGGTCGAGCACCGTATAGATCGCGCAAAAACGGCCGGAATTGACGTAAATTGTATGCCTGCGTGCGTTGCGATTGGTGCGTCTACTGGTGGTATCCCTGCAATTTTCCAAATCATCGAAAATCTTGAAGCGCGTATTGATTGCCCAATCTTTATTACACAGCATTTGCCCGAAGCGTTCATGACGTTTTTCGCGCGGCAATTGTCTGGCCACACGCAACGCAAAGTCGTTGTGGCCGAAGAAAATATGATTGTGCAAGAAAGCCATATCTACGTTGCTCCGGGAAAATCTCATCTCGTTTGCCGCTTTGTCAACGGTCACGTTCACATCGGCGCGCAGACAAATTATGCCGCAAGCCGTTACTGCCCGTCCGTCGATGCAATGTTGGAGTCCGTCGCTGCTATTTATGGCGCGAATGCACTTGGCATCGTATTGAGCGGCATGGGGCAAGATGGTCTTGCCGGTGCGCGGGTATTGTCGGCGGCAAAGGGCCGGATACTTGCGCAAGATATTGACACGTCGGTCGTTTGGGGGATGCCGGGTGCAATCGTGCGAGAAAATTTGGCAACCGCCGTGCTCAATCCGTTGGAAATCGCAGCCATGTTAAACAATATGGCAAGGGCATAAGATAATGGAGAGCAGCCATTCCAATCGCGTACTTTCCGATCTGCTGGAAAAACACACCGGACAAGTTGTTGCCGCAAATCGGCAATGGCGATTGGAAATGACCTTAAAGCCGATCATGCGGCGTTATTCGATTCCGGATATTGAAACTTTGGCGGCAGTGATAAAATCAGATTCTGAGCAGGCACTGAAAATCGAGTGCGTCGAAGCAATGATCAATAATGAAACATGTTTTTTCAGGGATCAGGCAAACTTCGCGCTGCTAACCGGACCGCTGCTGGATTCGCGCCGTGCCGAAAATGGCGCTTCAAAAACACTGCGGATCTGGTCCGCGGCTTGTTCAACTGGCCAGGAACCCTATTCGCTTGCGATGATGCTTTGCGAAAACGCGGAAAAATGGAAGGGCTGGGCGATCGAGATTTTGGCGACCGATGTTTCGGCCAGCGCCCTGAAACGGGCAAAGGAAGGGCGGTACTCGCAATTCGAAATCCAACGCGGAATGCCGGTTGTGTTGATGCTTAAATATTTCACGCAGGTTGGTGAAGATTGGGTTATCAACGAAAACTTGCGCAAAATGGTAACGTTTCGGCAGCATAACATGCTCAGTAAGTTTGAAAATCACGGAAAATTCGACGTAATACTGTGTCGTAATATGCTGATGTATTTGTGCGACGACAAACGGCGGCAAGTGCTTGACACAATTTCCAACTCCGTCGTGCCAAGCGGATTGGTGATGCTGGGCGCCGCTGAAACGGTTATCGGGCAAACAGAAAAATTGAATGCAAGCCGCGAGTTTCGCGGATTTTATCAGACAACTGAATTTGCGTCGCGGCGGCAAGGCCATCCGATTTCGGACCTCAGCCCAGCCGCCGAACATTGCCGCATTGGCAACCTGATTGAAGTAGATTATGACGTTCGGATGATCTGGAATCCGTCACCCAATTTCGGCGAACGTACTTTGCCTATAACAATGTTGGTGCTGCACTATACCGGAATGCAAAGCGGGCCGGCCGCCATCGATTGGCTGGCCAATCCAAATTCCGGTGTTTCTGCGCATTATGTTGTCGCCGAAGACGGCCAAGTCATCCACATGGTACGCGAAGAAAATCGGGCACATCACGCGGGAAAGTCTTCGTGGCGCGGTGTTAACGACATCAACAGCGCCAGCATCGGTATCGAAATTATCAATCCGGGGCATGAATGGGGTTATCGGCCATTTCCAACGGAACAGATGGATGCAGTGAGTTTGCTGGTTGCAGAAATCGTCCGGACATTTTCAATCGAGCCGCGCAATGTCGTTGGCCACAGTGATGTTGCACCGTCCCGCAAACAAGATCCGGGCGAATTGTTCGATTGGGAACGATTGGCGCGCCACGGTTTTGCGGTGCCACGGCCAAGGAAGAAGTTGATTGACCCCCAATGGAGCGACGCAGCATTTTTGATGGCCTTGGCAAGGTACGGGTATGACATTGCCGATGGGCCAGCTGCCGTGGTCGCCTTTCAACGCCGGTTCAGGCCGGAAAATGTCGATGGCATTATTGATGGCGAATGCCGCGCCATTTTGTTGGGCGTATTGCTGGACTAAACAGTCAATGATGCTATATAATCCGGATTGCCAGAGGGTCGGGCGGCTGCCGCTATGTGGGTAACCATATGGGGGAGGAAAGTCCGGGCTCCAGCGAGGAACGGTGCCGGGTAACGCCCGGCGGAGGAAACTCTAGGGACAGTGCCACAGAAAATATACCGCTATACTTCGGTATAGTAAGGTCGAAATGGTGCGGTAAGAGCGCACCGCGCGAATGGTAACATTGGCGGCATGGTAAACCCCACCGGGAGCAAAACCGAATAGGGAAGGCGAGCTTCGCAAGAAGTGGGCATCCTCCTGCCTAGTCTTCCGGGTTGGTTGCTTGAGCGGCGCAGCAATGTGTCGCCTAGAGGAATAGTCGCACATCCGCATTTGTCTTGGCAAATGCGGGGGACAGAACCCGGCTTATAGACCCTCTGGCATATTTATTTGGGGCGGGGATCTAACACTCTGGCTTGTGTAAGACGCAATCTCGTTTAAGGAAGCCGCATGGCACGTTCGTCGACTAACAATTGGGGTTTTCCGCGTGAACGCGGATATGGCAGCTCACGCGAGGCGCAGCAGGTGCGGCTTTGTGACCGTTACGGCTGTAGCAATGCAGGCAATTGTCCCGCTCCTAAATCCCCCAACAGCCCAGAACGCTGGATGTTTTGTGAAACCCATGCGGGCGAGTATAACCGGGGCTGGGACTATTTCGAAGGCCTAACCAAAGAAGAAGCCGAGGCGCGTGAAAAGCAGGAACGCAGCGATTTTTCGGGCTTTAAAGAAGCCGCGCATTATGGCTGGGCCGGTTCGGGCGATGGTTCGCGTACCCGCGATGAAATGCGGGCATTGGACATCTTGGGCCTCGACAGTGATTCGACATTTGACGATGTGAAAAAGGCTTGGCGAAAGATCGCGAAGGAAACGCATCCCGACGTAAAACCTGGCGATGCCGATGCCGCCAAAATGTTCCAGGCTGGGCAGGCAGCCTATGATGTACTGCGCGTTTCCGAAGAGTTGAAGGAATGGAAGGGGACGTGAGCGTCCTCGTTGGCTTGAATTTAGTTCCGGCTGACGGCGACCACTTGTGCGAGACGACATTAAGTGAAATCAATACCCGTAGCCCTGAGCCTGTCGAAGGGCGCTTATCCGATAGTCGTACTTCGACATCGACCCGCCGGGAGACAGCACTACGATTTTTGATAAATGATTCGGTATGATGTCTTTTGCACTAAACCGCATATCGTTGTGCAGTTTCACGAATAAGCGCGATCATATTGGGAATGCCCTGCGTGCGGTTTGACGACAGCTGGTTTTTAAGGTCGAAGGGTGAAAGCTCTGCTTCGATGTCGGTCGCCAAAACGTCGGTAGCATTTTTTCCATGCACGGTTTTCAATACCAAAGCGATGATGCCCTTTGTTATCGCGGCATTGCTGTCTGCCAAAAATTCGAGCGACTTTCCATCCGTTTGCCCGGGATAGACCCAGACCGAGGCGGAACAACCGCGCACCAATGTTGCGTCGGTTTTAAGCGCACCGGGCATGTCCGGTAATTCGCGGCCCAGTTCAATTAACAGCCGGTAACGGTCATCACCGTCAAGAAATTCATATTCTTCTAATATATCGGATAGGCTGTTCATGGCATCGCCATAACGCTTCGCCTTTAAATATCAATCCCTGCCGCTATTGCTTCCAGCTTCTTTACGCGCTCTTTCAAGTCAGCCACTTCGATGCGCGATGTCGCCGAAGGTGCTAGGGGGTTCACCGGCGTTCATGCGGTCCAATTCGGCATGTTTCAGGGTGATCCAATCGCGCCATCCGCGCAGCATAACCACTGCGACCAACGCCAGTGAAGCCAGAAAAAAGCAACCTGTGATCAGATAGAAATTCGGGTCTTGCGGCATGGTTCCTTCCTTTCACTTGATTAGGGCTAAGCGGCATTCAACGGTCGCGCAGTTGTTCGATCTGCCGGTTGATATCGCTTGCATTATTGCCGTCTGTGGCAATCCGTTCGAGCACTTGAATGCGCTCTTTCAACATCGAAATTTCTTCACGCATCTTTGCAGAATCAGGGTCGGCTGCGATGCGTTGCTGGTTGCCATTGACGTCTTCGATGATCCCGTGCCTTGCTTTGTAGCGCGAGCTAAGCACTTTGCCGATGGTGATGATCGCAATGATTGCAACTACCATAGTAAACGGATCGCCTATCATATCTTCCTCCTGAAATTTTCGATTTGGTTTAATTCAGCGGCTTGTCGCGCAAGTCTTCGATCGCGTCGGCCAGACTGTTATTCTTGTCGGTGATGATCCGTTCCAGTACTTGAACGCGCTGTTCCAACCTGGCATTTTGCGCGGCATATTGCGCAGCATTTTCACTGTTGCTTTGCGACATGATCTCCAGCTCGCGCTGTTTATGGCGTGACCACAGGGCAAAGCCGCCCAGCAGAAACGGTGCCAACGGTATCAATATCCAGATTTCGTCAAACATCTTGCAGCTCCTTGTTCAAATCAATTGCGGGGTCCGCGCAATGCTTCAATATCGGCGGTCAGTCGGTGGGTATCGTCGACGACAATCTTTTCAACATTGGCCAGCCGGTCTTTGATCGAGCCGATTTCTGCGCGCAATTGCGCGTTTTCCTGGCTGAGCAATTTTACCCGCTCGGCCGCTTCGGCATCGGTTTTCGGATAGACAGCCTGGCCCCAGGTACCATCCAGCGGGTAGCCATTTTTAATCCGCATCCAAGTGGTCACAACCCATCCGGCAACTCCGACTATGGTAATCAATGTAATTGGAATAGCCAACTTCATTAGACCTTCAACAACTGTAGGTTCCATTTCTTGCTCCTTGATTGCGCCTCAGCGCAAATTCTCAATTTCATCGGAAAGCCGTCCGGCTTTGTCGGTAACAATCCGTTCCAATACCGCGATGCGTTCTTCCAAATGACTGACTTTGTTGTTCAACCCTTCATTCTCGCTGGTCAGAAGTTCGATTTTGCGGTCCGCCGTGGGATCACTCTTGGTGGTCTTTCCGCCCCACTCATCTTCAAGCGCATAGCCATGTTTCGCGCGGATCCAGTTGTTGATCAGCCAACCTGCAGTACAAACTACGACGATTATAGCGATAAAGCCTGAGCCTCCGAAGTTCATTACAAGTTCCTCCATGGCAGCCGGCGGGTAATTGGCCGAATCGCCTTGTCGTTCCGAAAATCAACGCTCCAGTTGCGGATGTCGGCGGCGCGTTTCTTTTTGGCAAAATGCCGATATGCGAACCAAGCAATTGCAGCAAAAACAATCAATGTGAACATTTCAAATTCCTTTCGAGTTGTTCCTACGTTCAACGAAGGCTGTCGATTTCGTCGGCCAGTTGCTTGTTGGCGCTCACATAATACATCTCGATATCGGCAAGGCGGTGATCAATGGCCCTGAAGCGTGAACGGATATCGCGGGTTGTGCGGGCAGGCGATTGCCGGACACCCTGCCAGAATTCTTTGTCGACCTGATCTGAATATAAATGTGCGGGTTTTTTGTTCGCCATCCAAGCGGCGATGAAATATGCGATAATGGTCCAAGGAAATCCGCCCATCAAGGTCAGGGCCACCGCGCCAAGCCGGACCCATAAAACGTCAACTCCGGTGTAATCGGCGATCCCGGCACAAACACCTTTCCATTTGGCGTTCATTTTATCGAGATAGAAATTGGTATGTTGGCTAGCCATCTCAGCGGTTCCTTTCCAGCTTACGGATATTCTCTGCGTTATAATCTTGGGTTTCGTGATCAAGGCGGCGGGGATGCCAATCGGGATTGTCGGATGCAACCAACCGCTCGACAGTGTCTAAACGATCTTCCAATCGGCGAGCTAGATCGTGCATGTCACCAAGCATACGTTCATCGTCGTTGGTCAGCGTGGCCGCCGTTTTCCATTTGGTGACGTGATGTAAAATCAGCCAAGGCAATCCGATAAACAGGATCGCAACGACGATCGGGGCAATGATTACTTCATCCATGGGTTAGGATCCCTTCTGCGCGTTTTGTTTCAGCGCTTTTTTCATTTCTTCGAGTTCGGCGTCCACCTGATCGGTTCCCGCCAATGCCGCAATTTCGTCGCCCAAGCTCAACGGGCCTTCGTGGCCGATGCTCAATGCGTCGGCATGTCCCTCTGTCATATCGACGCGGCGTTCCAGCACGTCGAAGCGTGAAAATGCTTCGCGGACCTTGTCGCCATTGTACATCGTGCGAAGTTTGACCTGGTTCTCGGCGCTTTCCAAACGAGTCATCAGCGCATTTTGACGGCTCCGGGCATCGGCCAGCTTTTTCTGAAGCTTTTGGATGTCGCCTTCGGATGCGCGCAATGCGTCGCTCAATACATCGACTTCGGCTTGCAACTGGCTGGACATGTCTGTCGCCTTACGTTTTTCGACCAATGCGGCCTTTGCCAAATCCTCACGATCCTTGGAAAGTGCCAATTGGGCTTTCTCGGTCCAGTCGGCCTGCAACATATCGAGTTTTGCAATATGCCGGCTCAGCTCCTTTTTGTCAGCAATCGTGCGGGCAGCAGAAGCGCGCACTTCAACAAGCGTCTCCTCCATTTCCATGATTATCATGCGGATCATTTTCGCCGGATCTTCAGACTTGTCGAGCAAGTCGGTGAAGTTGGCGGCGAAAATGTCGCGGGTTCGTGAAAATATGCCCATTGGGAAACTCCGGTTTAAACTGCGAAAATTCTGAAATTCGGTATTCTGAAATTTGGGTGCGATCGGGACAGCTGGGGGCAGGGGGGAGCGTAGGCGTCCCGATCGCGGGCTAATCGAGTCAGGCAAGATAACTGACGGCGACTGGCCGCTGTGAACTGGTTCCATCATGATTGATGTGATCTTTCTGTTGAGCCATAGCGGGCGCGAAGCAGATCGTGATCAGCAACGTAGCCGATGCGGATAATGTGAGTAAGTTGACCATTGCACCGGTCGTCTTTTTGTCATTGTGCTTCATCCGTCTATCCTCTGTTTATGCCTATTAGCGGGCTTTCCAGTTACGTTGCAGAAACCGTGCCAGTTTTCAGCATTTTAGGAATACTGCGACTTTCGACAAAAATCTTGCGGAGCGGCATGGTAATTATTGCCATTAGGTGGTGAAATGTGCCAATGTTTAAACAATGGAACGAGAAGCACAGTTTATTGGCCAATCTTCGGCATTCCTCGACGCGGTTGAGCGGGCGAGTGCTGCTGCGTCACTCAACCGGCCTGTGCTGGTTGTGGGTGAGCGCGGGACTGGTAAAGAGTTGATTGCGGAAAGGCTGCACCGGCTCAGCCAGCGGTGGGATGGGCCGCTGATCACCATGAATTGCGCGGCGTTACCGGAAACTTTGATCGAGGCCGAGTTGTTCGGGCATGAAGCAGGCGCGTTTACCGGCGCAACCAAAGCGCGCGAGGGCCGGTTCGAAGAAGCGCACGGCGGTACTTTGTTTCTGGATGAATTGGGTACGCTCAGTTCCGGTGCGCAGGAGCGATTGCTTCGCGCTGTGGAATATGGCGAGGTTACTCGCATAGGTTCATCACGGCCGATCCGGGTCGACGTCCGTATCGTTGCGGCAACCAACGAAGATTTGCCGAAGATGGTGGATCAGGGCCGTTTTCGCGCAGATTTGCTTGACCGGCTCTCGTTTGAAGTTGTCACCTTGCCGCCGCTGCGCGTGCGTGAGGGTGATGTTTCGGTGTTGTCTGAGTATTTCGGACGCCGGATGGCGGCGGAACTGGGGTGGGATGCATGGCCCGGATTTGGCGAGATCGCTTCTCAGGCGCTGGAAAATTACCTCTGGCCGGGCAATGTCCGGGAACTGCGCAACGTCGTCGAACGAGCGGTTTACCGTTGGGGTGATGTCGGGCAGCCGATTGACTATATTCAGTTCGATCCGTTTGTATCGCCTTGGAAGCCGATCCCGGTGAAACGCGGCGCGCAAACTCAAGAATTTGCACCCGCCGATAAAAATGCTTCGACTGATTTGTCGGACGTGGCTGAATTAAGCAACGTCGACGTCTCCGATTTCAGGGAAGCAACCGAAGCATTTGAAAAGGCCGTGCTGCAACAGGCTTTGGCCAAGAACCGGTATAACCAGCGTCAAACGGCAAAGGCACTCAGCCTGTCTTATGATCAATTGCGGCATACTTTGAAGAAGCATGATTTGTTGGGGTAGTGCGGTTGAAAAATACATCGAAACATAAACTTCGTCATTGCCGCCCTTCGGCTGCCTGCGAAGGCAGGCGCTCAGGATAAGCTGACCAAAGGTCAGGCGGGAATGACGATAACCTCCGCTCAAAAAACCAATTTTTGAAAGTCGACACTATCTAGATGGTGATGACATAAGGTCGAAACTTGACCGTAGCCCTTAGCCTGTCGAAGGGCGCTTCACGGTGAGGCGTACTTCGACAGGCTCAGTATTACGGTGCAATCATATGTCGACACTATCTAGCCCTTGCAATGTAGGATTTGTTCTGGGAACGAAGGGCATGGCTGCTAATTAAGGGCTGGCTCTTTGACATTGTTGGCGGTCAGATCACGCATTTCCGAGTTGGATTTGCGAAAAAATAAAATTACAAAATAACTACGATGTAGGAAATTATCTATACCCAAACTGGCAATTAGTTTCAAAATAGGTGTCAATTTTGTCAACTAGGTGTCAACTTGGCATTTTCGATGAAATGTCATTTTGCACCAAATTTGGCAGGCTCTCAAACAAAAAAGGGCAACGCGTAAAAAAGGGCGGCACTTAAAAAAGGGCCGCCCGTTTCATTTAGATAATCAGCAAATCAGCCGCCGTTGGCGCTGACCATGCAATATAGCATCGGGATCGACAGCAACGTGTTGAGCCGCGATGTCATCATTGCGGTGGACGCTGCCTTTGCTTTTGCCGCGTCATCGGCTTCGACAATACCCAAAGCCTTTTTCTGGTTGGGCCAGATGATGAACCACACGTTGAATGCCATAATCAGCGCGATGTACATGCCGACACCGATCAGTTTGAACGGGTCTTGCAAAGTGAACGCCTGATGCGCGTAGCCAGCCAACACCGCGATGATGATACCGGTTAAAACCGTCAACGCCGCGCCCCAGCGGAAAAAGAACAATGCCGACGGCGCGATATGTTTGGAAATGCCGGGTTTCAGTTCAGCGGGGATTTTTGGCATCGTCGGGATCTGGACGAAGTTAAAATAATACAACAAGCCGATCCAGACGATTCCGAAAAATGTGTGCAACCAGCGTGTAACCGCTTGTAATTCAAATGCGCCTTCACCGCCCAGCGTCAGCATCACCGCAAAAGCGAACGCCAAACCTACCAAAAGCACCAAGTGTAAATTTCCAAAAAACTTCGCCATATTCATGTTCCCCATTTAAGTTATCTTATTCTGCCCAGTCCGAACGTAAATGACAAGCAGTTCTGCGCCTTTGGCATGATGTTCGTTCGTTTTTTCGGGAATTACTTCCCGCTATCCTCGGTCTTTTCAAGCTTAAGTCCATGCCGGATCAGCATAGGGATCTGAGTCATGTTGAAGATGAAAAAAAGCACCGTCACTCCCCAAGTTTTGATCGCTAGCCACGTATCGAACGCGAAAAAATGCCGCAACACTTCGTTCAACCCAGCCATCAGAATGAAGAACAACGCCCAATTGCGCGACAATTTCATCCATCCGCCATCGTCTACGCCGTCAAAAGCATACTCCAAAAGATATTTCAGTAACGCCTTTCCGCGCAGCAACCCGCCAAACAATATCGCGGCAAACAGCAAGTAAATCAGCGTCGGCTTCAACTGAATAAAGCTGGGATCGCGGAACCACAAGGTTAGCGCGCCAAAACCGGTGACCAATATCGCCGACACCCACATCATCGGCGAAATTTTTCCAAGTTTCACTTTCGACACGATCAAGGCGATGATGATCGCGACCATAAACACTGCGGTGCCAGCCAAAGGCCCGCGCGTCGGATCGGACTTTGAACTGCCCAGCCAGTTGGCCGCAAAGAACGCCAATAACGGCCCGAAATCGAGCAAGGGCGAAAGCCATTTTGGTGGCGGAGATTTCATTTCAGGCTCTTTCATAACTTACCGCCGCTGATCGCGCGGGCCAGGTCGCGCGCGGCAAACGGACGCAAATCGTCAATGGTTTCGCCCACACCAATGGCATGGATAGGCAGGCCGAATTGTTTGGCTGCGGCTACCAAAATGCCGCCGCGCGCGCTGCCGTCCAATTTCGTCATCACGATCCCGGTGACTCCGGCCATTTCTTTGAACACTTCAATCTGGGACAGCGCATTCTGTCCTGTGGATGCGTCAAGGACCAACACGACATCATGCGGCGCGGCGGGGTTCAGCCGCCCCAAAACGCGGCGAATTTTTGCCAGCTCGTCCATCAGCTCGCTCTTGTTTTGTAATCGTCCTGCGGTATCGACCAGCAACACATCAATGCCTTCTGCAGTTGCCTGCTTAACCGCGTCGAACACCACGCCAGCCGCATCGCCGCCTTCTGGGCCAGTCACGATCTTAATGCCCAACCGATCCGCCCAAACCTTTAACTGGCCAATTGCGGCTGCGCGAAAGGTATCGCCAGCCGCCAACATGACGCCGTAGTCCTGCTCAAGGAACAGATGTGCGAGCTTGGCAATGGTCGTCGTCTTGCCCGATCCGTTGACGCCGATCACCAATATGACTTGCGGGCGAGGGAATGCGTCGATCTCCAATGCCTTGGCGACAGGTGACAATATGCTCGCGATCTCGTCCTCGACAATCACGCGTACGCCTTCGTCGTCCAATCCTTTGTCGAACCGTTCGGCGGCCAATTTCTGTCTGATTTGAGCGGCTGTGGCTGGCCCCAAATCGGATAGGATCAGCGCCTCCTCGATGTCATCAAGGGCGACATTGTCCAATTTCGCTTTGGTCACCAACCCCGTGAGATTTTCGGTAAGTTTTCCGGAGGTTTTCTTTAGCCCGCCAAACAGTTTTCCAGTCCAGCCCGTCTTTTCAGTCATGCAATAACCTCGGCCAATAATTGTCCATCCTGTACCGAGTTCAATCTTACCGAAACAATGCTGCCTTCGGAAACTTTGCGGTCCAGCTGTACATATGCAAAATTTTCGGCATGACCAGACATTCCGCCTTTTTCTACAGCAACATTTTCCGTCGTGCCAACCAATGCCGCCTGCCAGGCTGCTTTTTGGGCCGCGACATTTTGGCGAAGAATGCGGGCGCGTTGTTTTATTACTACCGGATCGAGTTGCGGCATACGTGCCGCCGGCGTGCCCGCTTTCGGGGAATAGGGAAAGATGTGGCCATGCACGATTTGGCAGTCTTCGATGAGTTTAACGCTGTTGGCGAACATGACTTCATCTTCGGTCGGGAAACCCGCAATTATGTCTGCGCCGATCGTGATAGTTGGACGAGCTGCTTGCATCTTTTGCACCAATTCTATCGCGACTTCCCGGCTATGGCGGCGTTTCATCCGCTTCAGGATAAGGTTGTCACCCGACTGCAAAGATAAATGGACGTGCGGCATTAAACGCGGCTCACCGGTAATCAGGTCAAATAATCGCGCGTCGATTTCGACACCATCAACGGACGATAGACGCAATCGGGGTAGGTCAGGTACATGGCGCAATATGCGTTCCACCAGCAGCCCCAGATTGGGTTTTCCGGGCAGGTCATAGCCATAGCTGGTGACATCGACGCCGGTTAAGACGACTTCGGGAAAACCTTCATCGACCAGCTTTTTGATGTGATCTATGACCATTCCTGCGGGTACAGACCTGCTGTTGCCGCGGCCAAATGGAATGATGCAGAATGTACAGCGGTGGTCACAGCCGTTCTGCACCTCGACAAAGGCGCGGGTTTTTCCCGAGAAAGCCGATGCCATGTGCGGCGCGGTTTCCTTAACTGCCATAATGTCGGCGACCATTATCTTGCTGTTTCTTGATCGTTCGAGGAACAGGTCGGGCCGCTGTTTCTCTGCATTGCCAAGGACGGTCGTAACTTCAGGCATCGCCGCGAAACTTTCCGGGTCAACCTGCGCCGCGCATCCGGTCACAATTATTCGTGCATCAGGGCGCCGCTTGCGGGCTTGCCGGATTGCTTGCCGGGTTTGGCGCACAGCTTCGTTAGTGACTGCGCAGCTGTTGATCACGACAAGATCGCTTGCATTCCCCAATTGCTGAACCAATGCGTTGCTCTCGGCCAGATTGAGGCGGCATCCCATCGTAATCACTTCGGCGGAACTCATCCGAATTTGTCCCAATCGGCGGTACCGCTAAAGACGAAACTCGTTCCGCCAGTCATTGTGACTGGTTCACCGGGTTGCCACGCAATGTTCAATTTTCCGCCGGGCAAGTTAACAACGACTGGTGATTTTACCAGCCCTAGCTTTATGGCTGCGACTGCCGTTGCACAGGCACCCGTTCCGCATGCCCGGGTCAAGCCAACGCCGCGTTCCCACACCCGCAAAAAAATCTCGCCATCTTTAATATTGGCGACATTGACGTTGATATGTTGCGGGAAAGCCGCGTCCTTTTCAATAATTGGACCAAGCCGCTGCAAATCTGTTTCGGCGCTATCGCTGACAAAAAATACCACATGCGGGTTCCCGACATTTACCGCCACCGCATTCGATAGCTCTTCCCAAGCGAGCGGCAAATTCGACGTGTCCATTGCAAAGGCGAGCGGAATGTCTTGCCAGTCAAACCGCGGTAACCCCATGTTGATTGCGACCTCGTCATTGACCAGGCTGCCGCTGATGATACCGCCGCCGGTTTCGATAGTGCAGTCTTTGCCCAACAGAGCAACCACACAGCGCGACGCATTACCGCAGGATTTAACCTCACCGCCATCTGCGTTGAAAATTGTCATCTTAACATCAGCGAGCGCCGATTGATTCAGCAATATGAGTTGATCGCAGCCAATACCAGTATGCCGGTCCGATACCGCGCGCGCTTTTTCGGTGCTAAATGCAAGCGGCGTTTCGCGGCAGTCAATGATAACAAAATCATTACCCAATCCATGCATCTTGTAAAAGTTTCCGCTTACCATAGCGGCCATTTAGGAGGCGGTGGCTATCAAGTCCAGAGCTTTGGCGGTGAAGCCGCCGGGAAAGCGTCAGCCCGTTGCCCTGTCAATAATTTGACGGACCGCAGATTGTTCGGAACTAGCTGGTTCAGCAGGCATGCGGCCAAGAATGAGCATGTCTTTATCAGCTAACAAGGCCCGCGTTTCTGCGATCGAGAGTGGTTTTCCAAAGTGCCAACCCTGTCCTTTTGAACACCCCAATGCATTGAGTTTTTCGATCACATCTTCACGTTCAATACCCTCTGCAGTAATAGGCACGCCCAAGCTTGCACCAAGTCCTGCAATCGCGCTCACAATCGCGGCACTTTCAGTGTTTTCCAGCATTGACGAAACAAAGCTTCGATCAATTTTGATCCGATCAAAAGGCAAAGCTCTTAAATGCGCCAACGAACTGTATCCCGTACCAAAGTCATCCAACGCGATTCGAATGCCTTGATTTTTCAAGCTGCCGATAATTGACTGTGCAAGGCTAAGATTCTTGAACAACGAACTTTCCGTGATTTCCACTTCGAGCCTGCTTGCAGGGAAGCCGGTTTCGACGAGCATCTTTACGATCTTTTGCGCGAGCCAAGGATCTTTAAGTTGAACCGGCGAGATGTTAACCGAAATAGTCAGTTTTTGGTCCCACGTTTTTGCTTCAATCAACGCTTTGCGGATGACGCTCATCGACAGATCACCGATCATGCCGGTTTCTTCGGCGACGGGGATGAAGCTGTCTGGGGGTATTAGTCCGCGCTCTGGTGAAATCCAGCGCGCAAGCATTTCGAAGCCAACAAGCTCGCCCGTTGCCAAGTCAATTTGCTGTTCAAAGTAAGGGACGAATTCTTCGTTGGGTATGGCAGCACGAATGTCTGATTCTAATGAGTTTCGGGTGCGCAGTTCAGTTTCCATGCCCTTTTCGAACCAGCAATAGCCGTTGCGTCCGTTTTTCTTGGCGGCATAAAGCGCAATATCTGCTCTGCGCATCAATGTATCAATTGTGTCGCACTCTGCATCAGGCCGACTTATACCGATTGAAGCTGTAACATTCTGTTCGACCTCGGAGATTACAATCGATTTTGCTAAGGCTTCGATCAGGTCCTCCGCAAGGCGGTCGACTGTTTCGGGATATTCGGGTTCAAATACAACGCATATCCCGAATTCGTCACCGCCTAGGCGAGCAATAACACTGCTGGGGGGAACAACTTCACGCATACGGTCGGCAACTTCGCGTAGTAGCTGATCGCCGCTGTCATGGCCATAAAGGTCGTTGATGCGTTTAAACTGATCAAGGTCGATCATAAGAAAAGCCGCCGATTTACCGCGTTTTGCCGAACGCGCACTTAACTCGGCCGTTTTTTCCTTTACCGAACGGCGATTTAGCAAGTTTGTCAATGGATCGGTAATCGCGAGATGTTGAGCGTGAACTTCGGCTTGCCGGTACACATCGATTTCACCGCTGAGTGAAGATGTCCGGCGCCAAATGAGCAGAATGAGAGCGATGTTTAGTAATAATGCTGTTACCATCGCTTGATCTGCGCCTTGCGAATTGCCGATTGCTTTGCGAACTATCTGGTTGCCGACAGAACCGCCAATATAGACAAACAGCGCCAATGCGAAGAACATGACGCCCTTATAGGCATAGGACATACTGCCGTTCGGGGTGTCAGTCAGGCTGGACCTTTTTTTGCCATTCTCTATTTGTTGTTGGCTCAAGACAGAATTCCGTTTCTAGGTATTCAACGTTTTGAACATAAATGGTCAATATTTTGTTAATTCTAATGCGAACGGGATTTTCGCTGCGGTTACATCGAAATCGCAAAGCCCCAAGTTGCAAACTAAGGTTGATCTTTCTGTGTTATTCCCGTATCGAACATTTATCGAAGCGGTTGCTTCAATATATATATATGGAAATGCACAATTTTCCACGCTGGTTGATGAATATTCGTCCACCGGCGTTTTGTTCGTTTTAAAAAGGATGGCAAATGTTTGATAAGCTGAGCGACCGTTTAGGAGGGGTGTTTGATCGCCTTCGCGGGCGCGGTGCGCTTACTGAAAATGATGTCCGTGAAGCGATGCGCGAAGTTCGAGTGGCGCTGTTGGAGGCTGACGTTGCACTATCAGTGGTCCGCGATTTTGTCGAAAAGGTCACTGAACAGGCGATTGGCCAGTCGGTCCTTAAATCAATTACTCCGGGGCAGCAGGTCGTCAAGATCGTCAATGACGGTTTGGTTGAGATGCTCGGTTCGGAGCATAGCGAATTAAACCTTTCCGTTGCCCCACCTGCGATTATCATGATGGTTGGTTTGCAGGGCTCGGGCAAAACGACGACGACCGCCAAAATCGCTAAACTGCTTAAGGGCAAGCAGAACAAAAAGGTTCTGATGGCGTCGCTTGACGTAAATCGTCCGGCTGCGCAGGAGCAATTGGCGACATTAGGCAAGCAGATCGAAGTCGCGACGCTACCAATTATCGAAGGGCAGCAGCCGGTCGAAATTGCCAAGCGCGCCATTCAGGCGGCGAAGCTGCAAAGTTTCGATGTCTTGATGCTCGACACCGCTGGCCGCTTGCATGTCGATCAGCAGTTGATGGACGAGATGAAGGCTGTCGCGAGCGTTTCAACTCCGCAAGAAGTGTTGCTGGTCGTCGATGCACTGACCGGTCAAGACGCCGTTAATGTCGCAAAGAACTTTGGCGAGCAGGTCGAACTAACCGGCGTTGTCCTGACCCGGATGGACGGCGATGCGCGTGGCGGTGCTGCACTTTCTATGCGCGCGGTGACTGGTAAACCGATCAAATTTGCAGGTGTCGGTGAAAAACTCGACGCGATTGAGCCGTTTTATCCTGAACGGGTTGCCGGACGCATATTGGGCATGGGCGACGTCGTCGGCCTTGTCGAGCGTGCGTCCGAAATGGTCGAAAAAGAAGATGCCGAACTACTCGCGGCCAAAATGGCTAAGGGTGAGTTCGACATGAACGACCTGCGGATGCAATTTCGCCAAATGACCAAAATGGGTGGCCTTGGCGCACTCGCTGGAATGATGCCCGGCATGAAAAAGGCCAAAGCAGCAATGGCTGGCAGCGGCATGGACGATAAAGTCTTGCTGCGGATGGATGCGATTATCGGTTCGATGACTCCGAAAGAGCGCAGTAAGCCCGAATTGCTGAATGCGAAGCGCAAGATCCGTATTGCCAAAGGGTCTGGTACTAATGTGCAGGATGTCAACAAACTGATCAAGATGCATCAGGAAATGTCGCGGGCGATGAAACGCATTAAAAAGATGGGCGGCCTGAAGGGCCTCGCCGCGATGTTCGGAAAAGGCGGCGGTGATATGGGCGGCGCCATGGAGGGCATGGCCGGATTGCCCAAAGGCAGTCTGCCACCAGGATTTGGCGGCGGACCAGGATCGGGCGGATTGCCGCCGGATCTGGCTCGTTTGCTCGGTAAGAAATAAGGTCAAACATTACAGATAAGTAGTTTTCAGAAAGGTGAGTTAATTTTATGGCAGTAGTATTACGTTTGTCGCGGGGCGGATCAAAGAAGCGTCCTTATTACCGGATCGTTGTTGCTGATGAACGCAGCCCGCGTGATGGTAAGTACATCGAAAAAATCGGCAATTATGACCCGCGTTTGGCGAAAGACAGCCCGGACCGCGTAAAGATAGACACCGAACGTGCAAAGCATTGGTTGTCGGTGGGCGCGCAGCCATCGGACCGCGTTGCCCGTTTTCTCGATGCCGCCGGTGTGCTTGAGCGCGCAGCTCGTAGCAACCCGAAAAAGGGTGAGCTTGGCACAAACGCAAAAGAGCGTTTGGAGGAGAAAGCATCAAAGGTTGTAGCCGCCGCTGAAGCAGCAGAAGCTGCTAAGGTAGCCGCAGCAGAAGCTGCAGAAGCAGAAAAAGCTGCCGCCGCAGAAGCCGCCGCCGCGCCAGCCGTTGAAGAAGTAGTCGCGGAAGAAGCGCCTTCTGAAGAAGAAGCTGCACCAGAAGTTGCCGCTGAAGAAGCGCCTGCAGCTGAAGAAGCTGCTCCAGAAGTAGCCACCGAAGAAGCGCCCGCTTCTGAAGAAGCTGCGCCAGAAGAAAAGGCTGAGGGCTAATGCAAAACGCCCCTCCCGTGTACGGGAGGGGCTGGGGGTGGGCTTGTGACTAATAAATCGCAAAGCTCACCTTCGGTTCGCCCCACCACTAACACCTCTCGCAAGCAGGAGGGGAACGATCTCTCCGTCACGCTTGCCGCCGTTTCCGGTGCGCATGGTGTGACGGGAGAGGTGCGGCTTAAGTTGTTTGCCGAAAATCTCGATAGCTTGAAGCTGCATAAGAGTTTCAACAACGGTGCATTGACGCCCGTGTCGCTGCGTCCGCATAAGGACGGTGCGATTGCCCGTTTTGCGGAAGTTAACGACCGCAATGCTGCTGAAAAGCTGCGCAGCACATTGATAACGGTACCACGCGATGCTTTGCCGTCGCTGCCTGACGACGAATATTATCACAGCGATTTGCTTGGCTTGTCGTGCGTTTCCACCACGGGCGAAGAGCTTGGCAAATGCGTTGCAGTCGAAAACTTCGGTGCTGGCGACATCATCGAAGTGCAACGCCCGGACGGCAAGAAGTTCATGGTGCCATTGAACAAAGACGCTGTTCCCGAATGGGGCGCACTGATCGTGATTGACGCGGCGTTTGCGGTTTAGTATATACGTAATGTATATACGGAGGCGGCGATGAGCAAGGAATACAAAGCGAAAGTTTTCAAATCAGGCAACTCGGTCGCTTTGCGTTTACCGAAGGCACTTGGCCTGAAGGACGGTGATGAAATGATCCTTCGTGAAGAGCGCAGTGAATATGTGTTCAAGCCAGCTGATAAACCGCGAAAAGTGATAGACGTTAGCAGTTTTTGGGGCAAGGCAGCAGGAATGGTGCACACCCCGTCGCCGAAAGTAGATTTTGATCCACGGCCCAGTAGCCAGCGGAAAAACCCTTGATTCGCTTTCTTGTCGATACTGACACCGCAATTTTTGCAACAACGGGCCAATATCCTCGCATTGCCGAGTATATGCAGCAATATGAGCCGGGCGAACTCGGTCTTTCCGTCATAAGTTATGCTGAAATTGTGCTCGGCATGGAGCAAGGAAAGCCGCCCACGCAAGAGGCGCTCGAGGCATTTGTTTCCGCGATCCCGCTTCAACCATTTGATGAAAATGCGGCGAAGGCGTATGCTAAACTACCATTCAAACGCGCACGCTTTGACCGGTTGCTTGCCGCACACGCAGTAAGCCTGAGCGCGGCAGTTGTTACAAATAATCCCTCCGATTTCGCCGATGTGCCGGGGCTAAAAGTTGAGAATTGGACGGTTTGATGCCTTTTTGGTTTACGTTGGTTATGATGATGATGTTTTCTGCGCTGCCAGCCGCGACCGCCTGGGTGTTGGTGCAAAAACTATCCCAGATCGCACGGATCATCGTATCTATGAGTCGCCGGAATGGCACCGCTTTCGTTTTTTGGGATGGTCGATATATCGCGGCAAAGTAGGCGAATAATGGTCCTTGATCCGCTGCAATTCTTTCTACTGACTATCGGGGTATCATTTATTTGTGCGCTGGTTGCGATTGCTGCAATGGAATGGCGGTTGCGGCGCAGATGACCTTCTCCGCCCAAATCCTCACTCTCTACCCCGAAATGTTTCCCGGGCCGTTGGGCGTGTCGCTGGCGGGTAGGGCGCTTTCGGACGGGAAATGGTCATGTTCGCCCATTCAAATCCGCGATTTTGCTACCGATAAGCATAAGTCGGTGGACGATACGCCTGCTGGCGGCGGGGCAGGGATGGTGCTGCGCGCGGATGTGCTGGCGCGTGCGGTTGAGTTTGCGGTGGCGTCGATGGTGCGCAAAATCCTCCCCGGTACGGGGAGGGGGACCAGCGAAGCTGGTGGAGGGGCACAGGCGGCTATGAGTAACGCGAAAGGCGGGGACATTCTGCGCCTGCCCCTCCACCATCCTGCGGATGGTTCCCCTCCCCGTGCCGGGGAGGATCTGTCCGCCCCCATCATCGCCATGACCCCGCGCGGTAACCCGATCACGCAGGCGCGCATCCGTGAACTGGCATCCGGCCCCGGCGTCACCCTTATCTGCGGCCGATTTGAGGGCTTCGACGAACGCTTATTCGATGCCTACCCCGAAATCGAGCAGGTCAGCATGGGCGATATCATCTTGTCGGGTGGAGAAATGGGCGCGCTGATGCTATTAGACGCTTGCATTCGGCTGCTTCCCGGCGTAATGGGCGCGGCTTCTAGTGGGGAAGATGAGTCCTTCGAACAGGGCTTATTGGAGTATCCACACTATACCCGGCCCAATGATTGGGCTGGGCGTTTGATCCCTGAAGTGCTGCGGTCGGGGGATCATGCGAAGATCAATGCTTGGCGTAAAGCACAGGCGGAGAACGACACTCGGTTACGCAGGCCAGACCTTTGGGATCGGTACAATGCCGATCGGGTCCAGCCTGCCTCTGGCGCGCGGCGCGATGTAGAAAAGGAAAATGGGGCATGAACCTCATCCAAACACTTGAACAAGAAGCCATCACGGCTCTTGTCGCCACAAAAACAATTCCGGCATTCCGTGCTGGCGACACCATCAAAGTAGGTGTGAAGGTTATCGAAGGCGAACGTACCCGTATTCAGAATTACGAAGGCGTATGTATTGCTCGTTCGAACAAGGGCATGGGCTCCAACTTTACTGTTCGCAAAATGTCGTTCGGTGAAGGTGTTGAGCGCGTATTTCCGCTTTATTCACCAAATGTAGACAGCATCGAAGTTGTCCGCCGCGGTGTTGTTCGCCGTGCGAAACTTTATTACTTGCGCGGTTTGACCGGTAAAAAGGCGCGTATCGCCGAACGCCGCGACCCCCGTACTATTAAACCTGCGATTAAGACCGGCGAATAAGCCTGCGATCTCGTACGTTCTAAACCAAATCAGAACAGGCCGGGGTCCAACAGGATCGCGGCCTTTTCTTTGTCCATCATCTCAGTAGCATTAAGGAAGTAAAATGGGTTACCGGATTGTAGTTGCAGGCGCCACGGGCAATGTTGGCCGCGAAATGTTGAATGTTCTTGCGGAGCGTGAGTTTCCTATTGATGAAATCGCGGTGCTGGCATCCAGCCGCTCGCATGGTATCGAAGTTGACTTTGGTGAAACGGGAAAGCAGCTTAAAATCCAGAATATCGAGAATTTCGACTGGGCCGGCTGGGACATCGCATTGTTCGCCATTGGTTCCGAAGCCACGCTGAAATTCGCGCCCATTGCCGCCAAGGCTGGCTGCGTCGTGATCGATAACAGCTCGCTATACCGTATGGACCCCGATGTACCGCTGATCGTGCCAGAGGTGAACCCTGACGCCATTGACGGCTATAAAAAGCGCAACATCATCGCCAATCCAAATTGCTCGACGGCGCAATTGGTGGTCGCACTGAAACCACTGCATGATTATGCGACAATCAAACGTGTTGTTGTGTCGACCTATCAGTCGGTATCGGGCGCAGGCAAAGAGGGTATGGACGAGCTGTTCGAACAGAGCCGCAATATTTTCGTTGGTGACCGCGCCGAGCCAAAGAAATTTACTAAGCCGATTGCGTTCAACGTAATCCCGCACATCGATAGCTTCCTCGACGACGGCTACACCAAAGAAGAGTGGAAGATGGTGGTCGAGACAAAGAAAATTCTCGATCCCAAAATCAAGCTGACCGCAACCTGCGTGCGCGTTCCGGTGTTCGTTGGCCATAGCGAAGCGGTTAACATCGAGTTCGAAAATGAAATTTCGGCCAAAAAAGCCCAGAGCATCTTACGCGAAGCCCCCGGCATCATGCTCGTCGATAAGCGCGAAGACGGCGGCTATGTAACTCCCATCGAATGCGTTGGCGACAGCGCAACCTATGTCAGCCGTGTGCGCGAAGATCCAACGGTGGAAAACGGCTTGGTGATTGTGGTGTGTATCGGATAACTTGCGGAAAGGTGCTGCATTAAATGCGGTGCAAATCGCGGAGCTGCTCGGGCGGCGTCATTTGAAAAAAGGATGATAGTCACGCAGGGACAGTCCATAATGAGGTTGTCCCTAACCCATGCGTGTTAACATCCGGCTTTCCTGCATCCCGAAAATCCGCTTATAGATTCCCACACAGTTTGGAACGGTTTCAAATTGTGAATCTATTATCAACTTGCGCAGACTTTAGCAGGTGACAGCGATTGGATGGCGGCAGATGAAATCCTACAAATTCACCAGCTTTGATAACGTTCAATTGGCGGTTCATGAAATGGGCGACGGGCGGCCGTTGATTTTGCTGCACGGCCTTTTCAGCCATGCCGATATGAACTGGATTAAATTTGGTCATGCCGCGAAACTCGCCGAAGCTGGCTACCGGGTAATCATGCCCGATTTTAGGGCACACGGCCAAAGCGATGCACCGCATGATCCGTCGGCATATCCACAAGATGTTTTGGTAACCGACATGCTGGTGCTGTTTGAACATCTGGCATTGGATGAATTTGACCTTGGCGGATTTTCACTCGGTGCACGGACGGCGGCCAAACTATTATGTGCCGGAGCAAAGCCGCGCCGTGCCATGCTGATGGGTATGGGCTGGGAAGGCTTGCAAGGCTGGGATGGCCGCCGCCAGTTCTTCATCGATGCCATCCAAATGCGCGACACAGTAAAACGCAATGACCCGCATTTTATGGCGGCGCAGTTTTTCAAAAGCCAAAAACTCGATCCCGTGGCTATGGTGTTGATGCTGGGCAGTTTTGGTCCGATGCAGGCTGATCCCCTGACCGAACTGGATTTGCCTATAGCCGTCATTTGCGGCGCGGATGACCGCGATAATGGTTCCGCGCCTTTGCTCGCAGAAAACCTCGCAAATGCGGAATATTGTGAAATTCCCGGAACGCACATGTCCAGCGTAGCGCAGGCCGAACTTGCTGATGCGATGATCAGTTTCCTTGGCCAAGATGATGAATAAGGAAAGCAGCCTTGAACGCAATTTTTGGCGGTATTGGTTGGGCGGGTTGCTCTTATTGGCTATTATGATTGCGATGAACCCATGGTTTTCGGGCGATGTTTCGCCGTGGGGGATACGCGATCATCAATCAGCGGGCACGGCACTGCGCATCGACGAAATTCAAGACGCTTGGCAGGCCCAGGGCGTTCTTGGCCTTGCGCGGCTCGCAATTTTCATCGACCTGATTTACATCGCAGTTTTTTCATTCGGGGCCTATTGCGGCGGGCGGATGTTTGCAGGGTCCCCAAAGCCAACGCAAAAACGGCTTGGATGGTTGATTGCGGCGAGCGCAATCGTCATGGGAATAGCCGATTACGCAGAGACTATCTGTCAATTTGTGCAAGCAATCCAGTTTAAGGGTAGTGACGTTTTGGCCGGGATTGCGGCAACGGCCCAACCCATCAAATCGCTTGCCTTTCTGACGACATTTTTCGGTATCTTGATCGCATTATTTCTTCGGCGAATGACGCGCGGCAACGCTTGACGAGCGCGTATTAAAGTTTCACTCTTGTGTCATAATATTTGTTTGGGAGCCTTTCATGAAAAATCTCGTTTCGCTTGCCGCATTGGCTATTGCTACGTCTATTGCTACCATTTCATCACCTGCATTTGCCGACAACCATGCGGCGCATGAAAAATCGGCAATGGCCGCGCCAACCGTTGCCGATGCCGAGGCGTTTATCGCCGCCGCTGAAAAGGACTTATTCGATTTCTCTGTCGAAGCGGGCAAAGTATCGTGGATCAACAGCACCTATATCACCGATGATACCGACGCCCTTGCCGCAAAATATGGCGAGATCGGCACCGAGAAATCCGTTGATTATGCGTTGCAAGCGGCGAAGTTTCAGAACGTTGCGGGATTGCCTGCCGAAACAGCGCGCAAGCTTGATATCCTGCGCGGCGGCATTGTTTTGCCCGCGCCAACCACCAAGGGCGCAGCGGCGCAATTGAGTGAAATCGCCACCAAACTGAACTCTGCTTATGGCAAAGGCAAGGGCACATTGGACGGAAAACCGATCAATGGTTCCGATATCGAAGCCGAAATGGGGACGAGCCGCGATCCGGCGAAACTAAAGGAAATGTGGCTTAGCTGGCATGACAATGTGGGCGCACCGATGCGCGCCGATTACACCAAAATGGCCGGCATCGCCAATGACGGCGCAAAAGAGCTTGGGTTCAAGGATGTCGGGTCAATGTGGCGGTCGAATTATGACATGCCCGCCGACGAATTCGGCAAAACGATGGATACGCTGTGGCAAGAAGTTAAGCCGCTTTATGACGAGTTGCACACATTCACGCGCGCCAAGTTGAACGAAAAATATGGTGACGCGGTGCAAGCGAAAACTGGCCCGATCCGCGCCGATTTGCTGGGCAATATGTGGGCGCAGGAATGGGGCAATATTTACGACATTGTTGCGCCTGCCGGAGCCGGGGACATCGGTTTTGATGTGACCGAGTTGTTGGCCGCCAAGCAATATGATCCCAAGAAAATGGTTGAAGCGGGCGAAGGATTTTTCTCATCCCTAGGGTTTGAAAAACTGCCCGAAACATTTTGGCAGCGTTCGCAATTTACCAAGCCTGCTGACCGCGAAGTTGTCTGTCATGCGTCCGCCTGGGACTTGGACAATAAAGACGATATCCGGATCAAAATGTGCATCAAGGTCAACGGCGATGATTTCACCACGATCCATCACGAACTTGGCCACAATTACTATCAACGCGGATATAAGGCCAAAAGCTACCTCCATTTAAACGGAGCCAATGACGGTTTCCATGAAGCCATTGGCGACATGCTCGCTTTGTCGATTACGCCAGAATATTTGGTGCAAATTGGCCTGCTTGATAAGGCGCAGGTTCCCGGTGCCGACAAGGATACCGGGCTGTTGCTGCGTCAGGCGATGGACAAGGTCGCGTTTCTGCCGTTCGGATTGCTGGTCGACAAATGGCGCTGGGGGGTGTTTGACGGATCAATTCCGGCCAGCGGATATAACAAGGGATGGACCGATCTGCGGCTGCAATATCAAGGCATCACGCCGCCCGCCGCGCGCGACGAAACCCGGTTCGATCCCGGCGCGAAATATCATATTCCCGGCAACACCCCGTATGCGCGCTACTTTCTTGCCCGCATCCTGCAATTCCAATTCTACAAAGCGGCATGCGACACCGCAGGATGGAAAGGCCCGCTGCATCGCTGTTCCTTTTACGGCAACAAAGATGTCGGCGCAAAGTTGAACGCAATGCTGGAAATGGGCGCATCAAAGCCGTGGCCAGACGCGCTTGAAGCGTTCACCGGAACCCGGAAAATGTCAGGCAAACCCATGATCGAGTATTTCGCGCCGTTGATGAAATGGTTGAAGGTGCAGAATAAGGGGAAGAAGAAGGGCTGGTAGTTTTGGTGCTGGTGCAGTCTGGTTGGAGGGGGGATTGCGAGTGCAAACCTGCCTTTCCAACCCGTTGTTGCGAGTACGACTGACAGCGGGCCAAAGTGCAAAGTACAACGACTGCTTGCGACAAGTTTTCCTACGTTTAAGTGGCTATTTGGGTTCCATAAGGCGGAATTTCGTCGATAGCTAATTCACTTTTTGTTCTTGCCATCTGTGTCAATATCATGCATTTTGCCAAAAATTGACCCAGAGGAAGTCGAATGCTGAATGATCTCCCTTTTACCAAACTCCGTCAACGCACTGGTATGACCGTAGAAGAGGTGGCGGAAGAGCTAGGTTATTCTGCGAGTACTATTTACCGCTGGGAACGCGGCGAGACCGCTCCAAAGGCAGCTGTCTATCGCGCGCTTGAAGTTATCGCACGATTTGCAGATAGCCCTGCGGTGCCAGCAAATGACACTTACTCAGGGTTTCGTTTCATTGACCTTTTCGCTGGCATTGGTGGATTGAGGATTGGCTTTCAGGGCATCGGCGGCCATTGCGTCTTCACATCCGAATGGGATAAATACTCGCAAGAAACCTATCGCCGAAATTTCCGAGATAATCATCCGGTGCACGGCGATGTTCGGGAGTTTTCAGACAAACCAAGCTTGATTCCTGAACATGACGTGTTGCTGGCGGGTTTTCCGTGCCAACCATTTTCAATTGCGGGCGTTTCGAAAAAGAACTCGCTTGGTCGTCCGCATGGATTCCTTTGCGATACACAGGGGACGCTGTTTTTCGACACTGCCAGAATTCTCGCCCATCACAGACCAGCCGCCTTCTTGCTTGAGAATGTTAAAAACCTTCAAACTCACGACAAGGGAAAGACGTTTGCTACGATCATGAATGTTTTGGAGAATGAGTTGGGCTATCATGTCCAAGCGCGAGTTATAAGCTCTGCGCCTTGGGTGCCTCAAAAGCGGCAACGTATTTTCATTGTCGGCTTTAAGGAACGAACAGATTTTGATCTGGCCAATTAAAATCCCTGATGCCGATGAAGGGCCCAAGCTGAAGAGCATTCTCAATCGCCATGAAGACGTTGATTCTAAATATACACTGACCCCCAAACTATGGGAATACTTGCAGGGCTATAAGGAGAAACATAACGCAGCAGGCAATGGCTTCGGTTTCGGCTTGTGTGGACCCAATGATGTTTCGCGAACCCTTTCGGCTCGTTATTACAAGGATGGCTCGGAAATTCTAATCGACCAACCTAATGAACGACCTAGGCGGCTAACTCCTCAGGAATGTGCGAGACTCATGGGATTTGAGCGTGAAGGAAGGCCTTGGCATATCCCCATTTCAGATACGCAGGCTTATCGTCAATTTGGTAACGCCGTAGTTGTACCAGTCGTTGAATTTCTGGCGCAAGCGATGAAATCACATATTCAAAAAGCAGTGACCAAACCAAATTTCTGCGATTTAAATGTTGTCGCCAGCCATCAACACCGCGAGTTGGAAGTTTGTTGAACTTCGAAGCACTAACTGTGAAAAATCAGATCGGCTTTTTATCAATAACGCTCTTCAAGACGGCGCGCTTTTTCAGGCGAAGTTTACCGAAGTGAAGCTCACGGTGGCATGAGGGACAGAGCGCGGCAGCGTTTATCAGGCTATCATCACCTCCCTCACCAAGTGGAATAACGTGATGGACTTCAAGATACGAACGCTCGTTGTCTCGTTGGAACAGTTCTGAACTGCAATTTGGCATCTCGCATTGATCTAACGCTCGAGCAAGGGCAGCAGCAACGATGTAAGGATCGCGGATGAAGTCATTTATTTGCCGAGTTCGTTTTGGCGGAGGCCCCGTTCTTAACTTAGCTTTTGCAAAAATTTTAGCTCGATCAACTGACTGTGCAAGTTGTCGCCCAAGTTCGTCAGGCATTGGTTCAATCGCGTTGCGTTTTTCCTTGGCAAAGAATGCCTCATTTCCAATCCGGCCAATCGTAAGCAAGTCACCGATTTCAACCCAGGCGACTATTCCTTTCCCCATTCTTGTTTCTGGAGTGCGACCCGCGCCTTCGCGAAGTGAATTGTAATAGGATACCGAAAGCTGGCCATTCTCGGTGCCAAGAATTTCAATTATCAAAGTTCGATCCGACGGGCCTTTAGTCGGAGAAATTCCAGCTGCCGACAATACCGCCTGTTGCGGCTTGTCCACGACATATGCACCCTTGCCTTTGTCGGTTTTGCTAACGACTTTCGTCGCATAATCATCAAATATTTTTAGCCAATCATCTGCCATCCGGCTCTGTTAGCAATACAAATGCCCAAGCGTCTAGTTTCTATTGTAGATCGGAACGGCCGCGTTGTCATTTTTCTGCACAGAACCCGACAGTCCGCTGCCCCCAACATCCCCGTCTTTCACCACCTCACCGGACCAACCGTCCTCGCAACCGCGCAGCAAATAAGCCGCAACCATCACCTAAACGGTGGTTCGTTAAACGCTCTCAACTTGCGGCTGTGCAGTTTGTTGCCTTCGTTGCGTAATAGCTCGCAGGTTTTGATGCCGATTTGCAGATGCGCGGCAATTGCTTCTTCGTAGAATTTATTGGCTTGTCCGGGCAGTTTGATCTCACCGTGAATGGGTTTGTCGGAAACGCATAATAATGTGCCGTATGGGACGCGGAAGCGATAGCCTTGTGCGGCGATTGTGGCGGATTCCATATCGATGCCGATGGCCCGGGACTGCGAAAAACGCAGCGCCGATGCCGAATAGCGCAGTTCCCAATTGCGGTCGTCGGTGGTCACCACCGTGCCGGTCCGCATCCGGCGTTTGAGATCGTCGCCGATTGCGCCAGAAACACTTTGCGCGGCGGCGGCGAGGGCCTGTTGCACTTCGGCAATTGGCGGTATCGGGATTTCCGGCGGCAACACTTTATCCAATATATTGTCGTCGCGCAGATAGGCATGGGCCAGAACATAATCGCCAATTCGCTGCGTCTCTCGCAAGCCGCCGCAATGCCCGATCATCAACCAAGCCTCTGGCCGCAGTACCGCGAGATGATCGCAGATCGTTTTGGCGTTTGATGGCCCAACGCCAATATTGACTAGGCTGATCCCGTCGCCATTTTCAGCGATCAGGTGATATGCGGGCATCTGGTGCCGCCGCCATGTGCTGTCGGCGACCAGCTGTGCCGCATTGCGAGTAGGCTCGCCGACAAATAATCCGCCCGCACCCGATAACGCGGTGTAGAAACCATTGCCGACTTGCGAACAGGCCCAATCGACAAATTCGTCGACATAACGGTGGTAATTGGTGAACAATATAAACCGCTGCACATGTTCGGGCGCGGTGCCGGTGTAATGCCGAATCCGGGCGAGTGAAAAATCTGTCCGCAACGCATCGAACAATGCCAGCGGGGTAACGCCGCTTTTCGAAGTATCAAACATGCCGTCGGCAATTTCATCACCGATATCGGCAAGCTCGGTAGTGGGAAAATAACGCGCCAGTTCCAACGGATTTACATCGCCCAGTTCCAAATCGGCGCTGCCGTCCATCACATAAGGGAAGGGGATTTCTTGGGTGCTGCGGGTGACCTCAACATCGATCTCATATTGCGCAAACAGCAAATCAAGCTGTGCAGATAGGTATCTGGCAAACAATCGCGGCTGTGTAATTGTGGTGCTGTACGTGCCCGGTTTTTCCAGGCGGCCAAACGCAAGGTTGGATATGTTGGCCTTTTCTATTCCGGCATATTTGATAACAAGCGCCGGGTAACAAAAATCAAACTGCGTTCGTTGGCTTTGATCGGGAACGGTTGCATCTGCCAAATATGCCGACAGTGCGGCTTGTAAATTGGCAACGGACTGGTCGTAACCAGCTATAATTTGGTCAACTATTGCGCGCGTTCGTTCGTTGGTCATAACCGATCTTGTTCAACATTATATGTTAGCGCAAGCAAAAAGGGCGGAGAAGCACTCCGCCCTTTGCCACAAACCTAAGCCGCCAATATTATAGCTGTTCAAGCATGTGTTCAGCCGAACTTACGCGAAAATCGCCGGGTGCTTCGACGTTCAATTGTTCAACGACGCCGTCATTGACGACGATGGAGAAACGTTGTCCGCGTTTGCCCATGCCAAATCCGGAAGCGTCCATTTCAAGGCCAAGCGCCTTTACGAAATCGGCGTTGCCGTCGGCCAGCATAGTGATGGCATCGGAACCGCCAGATTTGTTCCATGCGCCCAATACAAATGCGTCGTTTACGGCGGTGCATGCGATTTCATCGATGCCTTTGGCCGCAAGTTCGCCTGCTTTTTCGACATATCCCGGCAAATGTTTGGCGGAGCACGTTGGCGTAAATGCGCCCGGAACCGAAAAGAGGGCGACGCGGCGGCCGGCAAAATAATCCGCAGTTTGAACCTGCTGAGGGCCTTCCGAGGTAGCTTTTACGATTTTTACGTCAGGAATTTTGTCACCGATTGAAATAGTCATCTTTATGTCCTTTTTGCTTTGGGAGGTACTCGGCTTCATCCTGCAGCTGCGTTCGCAAGTCAAGTATCCAGACCCCATTGCAACCGCGATTTTTGGCAGTCGTTCTATGAACTATCCTTGGCGAGGCTAAATTAAAGCGATGCGAAATCATTGCGATCGGTGGTTAATATCGCTTTACCGAGGATGTTGAAAATTCGGTAAACAGCGTCCGCTAATTTTGCCTTTGTCGATCATGACAGGGGAAATCAAATGAGAATTTCGATCAACAAATATCTATTCGCTGCAACCATGTTTGCGGTTGGCATCCAGCCAGCCAATGCGTGCTGGAACAGCACAGCAACCGACGCCTTAAAGATCAAGCATCTTAATACGATGTTGATGGCAACGGCGTTGCGATGCCGCAACACGGGCGATAATTTTTTGCCCGAATACAATAAATTTGTAAATAAATACAACGTATTGATTGGTCAGCAAAATGGAATTGTTCGCGCGGAATTGGCAAAGACCTTGGGACCAAAAGGTGCCTTGGCGAAAAGCGACAATTTATCAGTCGGCTTTGCCAATACCTATGGAGCCGGACATCCCAATATGGATTGCGGGGCATTAAAGGATTTAATGCTCGACATCGCTGACGGCGATGAAAATGCGGCGACACTTTCAGATTTGGCAGGCAGGGTGGTACTCCGTTCAGAAGTTCCCGGCGCTAAATGCACTGTCGATCCGAAAAAAATCGCGGGCAAATGATATAAAGCAATCTTTATATTTGATTTTGGACTGTGTCACAGCTAGGGGCTTGCTCAATATAAATCCCTAGCTGGAGACAGACCGTGTCTTTTAATGATTATGTAATTGCCGACATCGCTTTGGCCGATTTCGGCCGCAAAGAAATCAATATCGCAGAAACTGAAATGCCTGGCCTGATGGCATTGCGCGGCGAATTTGGCGTCGCACAGCCGCTTAAGGGTGCGCGGATTGTCGGATCGCTTCACATGACAATTCAAACGGCTGTCTTGATCGAGACGTTGACGGCATTGGGCGCAGATGTGCGTTGGGCAACATGCAACATTTTTTCAACGCAGGACCACGCCGCGTCGGCAATTGCCGCAAAGGAAATTCCCGTGTTCGCAGTCAAGGGTGAAAGCCTGTCCGACTATTGGGATTATGTTGGCCGGATTTTTGATTGGGGCGATGAAACAGCCAACATCATTCTGGATGATGGCGGTGACGCAACAATGTTTGCCCTCTGGGGGGCAAGGCTCGAGCGCGGTGAAACATTTGGTGAGCCGGAAAACGAAGAAGAGATTGAATTTCAGCGCGCCCTGAAAGCCTTTGTTGCAGCCAAGCCGGGTTATTTGACGGAAACAGTTAAGAATTTGAAGGGCGTTTCTGAAGAGACAACCACTGGCGTTCACCGTCTTTACGAAATCGCCAAAAAGGGCGAACTGCCTTTTCCCGCGATCAACGTGAACGACAGCGTTACCAAATCGAAATTCGACAATCTTTATGGCTGTAAAGAATCGCTGGTCGACGCGATTCGCCGTGCGACCGACGTTATGCTTGCCGGCAAGGTCGCATGTGTCGCCGGTTTCGGTGACGTCGGAAAAGGTTCGGCGCAATCGCTACGCAACGGCGGCGCGCGTGTTATGGTGACCGAAGTTGATCCGATTTGCGCGCTGCAAGCCGCGATGGAAGGTTTTGAAGTTGTAACGATGGAAGAGGCCGTGACCCGCGCCGACATATTCTGCACGGCCACTGGCAACGCGGACGTCATTACTGCCGAGCACATGATGAACATGAAACCAATGGCCATCGTCTGCAACATCGGCCACTTTGACAGCGAGATTCAGATCGCGGCGTTGTCCAATTACAACTGGACAGAAGTGAAGCCTGGCACCGACCTTGTGGAGTTCCCCGATGGCAAGCAAATCATCGTCCTTGCAAAGGGCCGTTTGGTAAATCTGGGCTGTGCGACCGGCCATCCAAGCTTTGTAATGTCATCCAGTTTCACCAACCAGGTGTTGGCGCAAATCGAACTGTGGACCAATGGTGCCAATTACAAAAACGAAGTGTATGTTTTGCCAAAACATCTCGATGAAAAAGTGGCGATGCTGCATCTGGAAAAATTGGGTGTCAAACTGAGCAAGCTGAGTGAGAAACAGGCGAGCTACATTGGCGTTTCGACAGAAGGCCCGTTTAAGCCGGATCACTATCGCTATTAAGCGCAAGCTCTCTCAACCAAAGAATTAGAAAAGCCCGGCCGATAAGTACGCCGGGCTTTTTTCATTGCGCGTTTGCTGCTTTAAGGGCAGCGGCTATTTAGGTATTCGGGCATAGGTGAGTGAACCTCCAATGATGGATGGAAATTTAGCAACCGTTGGTATCGGCGTTTTACTGGCACTTTGGCTTGTGGTTGCGACCGTCGCCATTTGGCAAGGCATGTCGCTGAGACGGCAGGCGCTCAAAAGCCTGCGTCAAACCGCTCGTTTAACCCGGTTGCTTGAAACTGCACCAGCGATTCCGGTGGTTGTTCGCGGAGACAACCGTATCGAAGCATCGGACCGGCTCTCGCGGCTTTTGGGCTTAACCGGTAACGCGGCGTCGCTGGGGGATTTCCATTCTGCCGACGGCAATGGACTTACCGAACCTGACTTACGCACTTTGGAAACGGAAGTTCGTGCGACCCAGCGCACAGGCAAAGCGTTTTCAGTGCCATTGCGAATTGCGCGATCTGATCGAAGGGTGTTGGTGGTTGGCAATATCGCAGATGCGTTGATTTATCCCAATGGCGCGGCGTTATTGTGGTTCTTTGATTTGACCGACAACCTGCGGGATTGGGAAAAAGTGAAGGGCGAATTTGAAACTGCCCGCACGGCATTCGCCGCCTTGACTGCGCTGATTGAAGAAACGCCTTTGCCCATTTGGCATCGTAGCCCTGATTTGCGCTTGAACTTTGTAAATCGCGCCTATGTATCGGCGGTCGGTGCGGAGGACGGCGATGCCGCAGTGGAGCAGGGAATTGAATTGATCGAACCGGTTGACGGTTCAACAGCGATGTCTTTTGCAGCCAAAGCGCAAGCATTGAAACAGCCGCTAGAGCGCGTTGTTTCTTCGACGCTTGCGGGTGAACGCCGCCAAATGCGGGTTATCGATATCCCGCTTGGTTCTGCTGGCGTCGCCGGGATCGCAATCGATGTTCAAGAGTTGATTGATGCGAGAGCCGAATTTCGCAAGCTTTCCGACGCACAGCGCGATTTACTCGATATGATGTCAGCCGGAGTGGCGCAATTCGATAGTGATCGGTCACTAAGTTTTGCCAATCTGCCGTTCCAAAGGCTGTTTGCTTTTCGCGATCAGTGGGTCGCGGAACGTCCCGAATTTGCCCGTGTGCTCGACCGAATACGCGAAAATGGCAAATTACCTGAAGTGAGGGATTTTCCAGAATGGCGGATAGAGAGAGAAAACTGGTTTCGTTCCGCGCATCCCAACGAAGAAAATTGGCTGCTACCAGACGGAACGCATCTGCGCGTATTGGCACAACCGATGCCCGGCGGCGGGTTGCTTTTGATCTTTGAAGACCGAACCGAACAGGCTCAATTGGCAAGCGCCAGAGATACGTTGCTGCGCGTGAGAACTGCAACCTTCGACAATCTATCTGAAGGCGTTGCCGTTTTCGCAGCAGATGGAAAGCTGAGTATTTGGAACCGGCTGTTCGCAGAGACATGGGGGCTTGAGGAAGAGGAATTGATCTCTCATCCGCGGTTGGATGAATTGCTACCTATATTCGCAAAGCTGCTGAAGAAACCATCGCAAATAGCTGTTGTTGCTGAAATTTTGAGAATGACTACGGCGAATCGCGAGCAACGACGCAGCCGGGTCACATTTGGCGATGGCCGGATTTTCCAGATATCGACAACTCCGTTGCCTGATGGAAATGCTCTCTTCACGATGTTAGACATGTCCGATAACGTCAAAATTGAAGAAGCGTTGCGCGAACGAAATAGTGCGTTGGCAGAAGCTGACTCGATCAAAGGGCGCTTTCTCGCAAACATGAGTTACGAATTTAGAACGCCGCTGACGTCGATCAGCGGTTTTGCCGACTTGTTGAAGGCTGGTATTGCAGGGGAACTCAACGATAAGGCACAGGAATATGTCGATGCGATTGCGGTCTCTGCAGAAAGATTGTCCCAACAGATCAATACAGTGCTCGATTATAGCCAAGGTCAAGCGGGCGCGCTGCCCATCGCGCGAGCCGCATTGGACGTGAAAAGTATGTTGATCGAAATCGTCGAAGATCATGCCGAGCTTGCGTCCAGCCAAGGTATTACAGTTCAGCTCGACACCGGCAATGAGGCCATAGAGATTTTGGGCGATGGTCAACGTTTGGGGCAAGCTATCGGCCACATTCTTGACAACGCCATTCGCTATGGCCGCGCCGACGGCAACGTCCTTATATTAGCCAAAAATACCAAGAGCGATGTTGAAATCATTATATCTGACAATGGCCAGGGCATGACGAGCAAAGAACAAACGGCAGTGTTCGATAGTTTTGGCCGTTCGCAGCAACCGGCTGGCGCACTTGGTTTAGGACTGCCTCTGGCGAAACAACTGGCGGAATCGCACGGCGGTAGCCTGTCATTGACGTCCGAGCAGGGGCAGGGAACGACAGTGATAATGAAACTACCCAAAAAATTGCCAGCAAAATGATACTACGCAGTGAATCGGAAATGCTCGCCTTTGGTGCTTCATTGGCTCCTGAATTAACCGCGGGCGATTGGCTGGCAATCGACGCGCCGCTTGGTGCCGGAAAGACGGTACTGTGCGCGGGGATATTAAGAGGTTTGGGATTCAGCGGAGAGGTCGCAAGCCCGTCTTACGCGATTGTAATCCAATACGCGCCGCCAGAAGTTCAGACGCCGGTTCAACATGCCGATCTTTACCGGCTTAGTAGTGTCGATGAAATTGAAGAACTCGGGCTTTTGGATGCTAGCGGTGATTGCATTACTTTGGTTGAATGGGCAAAGAATGGCGGGGCAGTGTTGGAACACGCAACGCACCGGATTACGATAGACATTTTGCAAGATGGAAGCAGACGCATCAACATGATCAAGACAAATGGATAACGCCGTGAACACAGCTTTACCGGCGGGTTTGGACCAGTTTTTGGCAAGTCTGGGATGGGGCGGCAGCAATGTATCGCTTTTGGCTGCGGATGCATCTTTTCGCCGCTATTTTCGAATTTCAGACAAAGACGGGCGCTGCGCCGTGATAATGGATGCACCGCCGCCGCATGAAGACCCCACGCCCTTCATTAAAGTGGCCACGTATCTGCGCGATCATGGCCTGCGCGCCCCTGACATAATGGGCCATGATCTGGATAGAGGTTTGGTATTGTTGGAGGATTTTGGCGATATCCGGATGCGCGACCATTTGGACGACCATCCTGAGAAAGAAACGGGAATTTATCAGAAGGCGATCGACACGCTTGCTGAATTATCCATCAAATCCGCGGCAAACGTACCTCTTTATGATATGGATGCCTATCTGCGCGAAGTTCGGTTGCTCACCGAATGGTATGTTCCGGCGATGGGGCTATCTGTTGCGATCAGAAGAGTTTGACGCCATTTGGCAGGACGCGCTTTCGCCGATTGTTGGTGCAGACCATCAAAGAACTACGGTGCTGCGGGATTATCATGCCGAAAATATCATGCTGCTTGCCGACGGTACGCAGGGCATTATCGATTTTCAGGACGCGCTCGTTGGCCACCGGGCGTATGATCTCGTTTCGTTACTGCAAGATGCCAGGCGGGATGTAAGCCCTGAATTAGAAACGGCGATGTTCAATTATTATTGCGCGGCAGTCGACACCGGACCGGATTTTGACGCACATTATGCGCTTTTGGGTGCACAAAGAAACACGAAGATAATTGGTATTTTCACCCGTCTTTGGAAGCGTGATGGCAAGGTGCGATATCTGGAGTTTCTTGATCGGATGTGGACATATCTTGAACGTGATTTGGATCACCCGCAACTTGCGCCGCTAAAATCCTGGTTCGATACGAACATTCCAAAAAATATCCGCCGCGACATGCCGATAGGAGCGCCCGCATTGTGACCCAAAGCGCAATGGTCATGGCAGCAGGGCTTGGCACACGAATGCGGCCATTGACCAATGATCGGCCCAAACCACTGGTGCAAGTGGCCGGTAAGCCGTTGATCGATCACAGCTTGGATAAGTTACGTGAGGCAGGCGTCAATCGTATCGTCGTTAACGTACACTATCTGCCTGACATGGTTCGGACGCATTTGGCGGCCAATGCCAGCGACTTGGACATATCAATTTCCGACGAAACCGATCTGCTGCTTGAAACCGGCGGCGGATTGGTCAAGGCACTGCCATTGTTGCCAGAGGATCCGTTTTTCTGCATCAACAGCGATAATATATGGCGCGAGTCCGAAGGCAATGCCTTGTTCGATTTGGCACAAGCGTGGGATAGTGAAGCGATGGATGCACTATTGCTGATCGTGCCGCATTCAAATGCTTACAATCACAAGGGGGCAGGCGATTTCTTCCTTGAGAGCGACGGCAGGTTGAAGCGACGCGGCGATCAACCCGCCGCGCCGTTTATTTATACAGGGATTCAGTTGATCTCTCACCGGTTATTGCGCGACGCACCTTCCGGACCTTTTTCGACTAACATATTATGGAATAGAGCAATTTCTGAAGGACGCCTTTTTGGTGAGATCCATAAAGGTGACTGGTTTGATATCGGTTCGCCGGAAGCTATTGCACCGACGGAGGCAAAGTTGATGGTCAATGGCTGAACCCATGCGGCCATCCCTATATAGCGTGCCGTTTGGCAATGATCTCTGCGACGCGACTGTCGCAGCTATATTTGACAAAATAGGAGAAGCGCCTCTCGCGTTATGTAAAACAATCATTTTCCTGCCAAATAACCGTGCAATAAGGTCGATGACAGAGGCGTTTGTGCGGCGTGCACAGCCCGGACTATTGCTACCAAAAATGGTTGCGGTGGGTGATTTGGCGTTGGATGAGGCGCTCGCGCCAATTTTCGAACCGCTTGACGCCGTCGCCAAAATACCGGCTGCGATCCCTGCGATGCAACGGCTGATGCTGCTGGCGGAATTGGTGAAAAATAGCCACGCCGATGTTGGCATCATCCTAAATCCAAATGAAGCCCTGAGATTAGCGCGCCACCTTGGCGAAGTTGTCGATGAGTTAGAAATCGAGCAGGTGGGCTTTGGCAGCTTTAAGGATATCGATCCGGGCGGCGATCTGGCTGAACATTGGCAAAGTTCCTATGCCCAGCTTTTGAAGTTGGTACCGCAATATGATGCCGCTTTGGCTGCCTTGGATAGGCTCGGCCCGGCGGCGCGGCGTAACTTGCTGTTGGATCAACTGGCGGCTTCATTAAAATCAGCACAACCAGCAAATTTTGTCGTTGCCGCCGGCATTTCAACGGCGGCGCCAGCTATCGCCAATCTGTTAAAAGTAATCGCAAACCTGCCAAATTCGCTGGTCGTTTTTCCCGCGATTGATCTTAATTTGGGCGATGAACTTTGGGAAAAACTTGGCCCGCATTTAGATGACGACGGTGCACAGACCAAAGCGACATCACATGAGACCCACCCGCAGTTTCATCTGAAGCTGTTATTGGACCGGATGGGTTTCCGCCGCGATGAAGTTGAAAGCCTGTCGTCATCAAAGCCAGTTGCCAGCGGAACCATAACTGAAATTTTCAGCCTGCCTGACGACACCGAACATTGGCGTGAGCTGCCCGCCAACCGAAAAAAATTGCCGCATGTGAAGGTCATGATTGCCCAGGACACTGCCGAAGAAGCGCGCGCAATTGCGGTAATGATACGGGAGGCCGTGGAGGTTCCGGAAAGGCGCATTGCCGTCGTAACGCCCGACCGTGAATTGGGTGTTCGAATTTCTGCCCAGTTGAAACGGTGGAACATCAACGTTGACGATAGCGCCGGGCGCCCGTTGGTTCAGACGCCGAATGGCAGCCTTTTTATGGCCTTGGCGCAGATGATGGCAGATCAGTTTGCGCCGGTTTCGTTGCTTTCTGTATTAAAGCACCCGCTGGTGAAAAATGGCGATGTCCGGCTACCTTGGCTCGATAAAGTTCGCGTTTTAGATATAATTCTACGCGGACCAAATGGCGGCGTTGGATTAAAGGCCATCGCGCGAACGATCGAGCTATGGCAAGCGGATCAGGCACGTAATTCGAAACTTGGCGATGCAGACTTTGCGGCATGGTGGCAAGAGACGAGCCAGTCTTTGCAGTCACTGCGAATGGGCGAGGCGATCCAGTTCTCAGAAATTTTGGCGGTTCTGCAATCTGCGGCTGACATGTTAACCGCAGGTGCAATTTGGCGCGGGGAAGCAGGCAGGCAGCTTAGCACATTCCTGGAAGAATTAAACGGCCAAGATCTGTCGGCTATTGGATTGCTGCGGCGTGAAGCAATTGTCGCGGTGCTTTCCGAACTGTTCGAAAAGCAGGTTGTTCGTACGCCCTATGGCGGGCATCCAAGGGTTGCTATTTACGGATTGCTAGAGGCGCGGCTGCAACAAGCCGACTTTGTCATTTGCGGCGGATTGAATGAAGGCAGTTGGCCGCAATTGCCGCAGCCCGACCCGTGGCTTGCCCCGCGGATCAGGCGCGAACTGCGGCTTGCAGCCTTGGAACGCAATATTGGTCTGGCTGCGCATGATCTGGCAACGGCATTGGGCGCAACTCAAGTGGTATTGACCCGCGCAAAACGGGATCGAAGCGGGCCGACGGTTGCGTCGCGTTTTTTGCTGAGGATTCAGGCGCTCTTGGGCGCGAATTTGCTGTCAGAAGACCGGGCGATACATCTGTCGCGCTTGCTAGACACACCGGCGGTGCAAGTTAAGTATGAAAAACCTGCGCCAACGCCAAGCAAACAGCAGCGATTGGTGACATTAAGTGTAACGGATTTTGACCGGTTGATGGCCGATCCTTTCGCGTTTTACGCCAACAAAATTTTATTGCTTCGGCCTCTGGACCCGGTTGATGCGGAACCAAGCTATGCTTGGCGCGGTTCGGTTGTCCACGACATACTGGAACATTGGGCCAAAGACGATGGCTGCGATCCGGCCAAGTTAATGCAGCGCGCCGAAGATTTGCTGGCCAACTCGGCGGTGCACCCGGCATTGCGTGCGCTGTGGCAGCCCCGAATTGCTGAAGGTTTGCGCTGGGTCGCCAAAAAAACGATGGAGTTGGAAGAAGGTGGCCGCAAGCTGTTGTTGGCTGAAGTTAAGGGGCATACCGAAATTAACGGTGTAAAAATTACTGGCCGGGCCGACCGCATCGACAGGCTGGCCGATGGCAGATTGGCGATTGTCGATTACAAAACAGGCAGTGCGCCAACCAATACGCAAGTTTTCGCCGGATTTTCCTTACAACTTGGGCTGATAGGCCTGATTGCCGAAGACGGCGGGATCAAAGGCGCTGAAGGCGAAGCGGGTGCATTTGAATATTGGAGCCTTGCAAAAAGCGACGGCGGATTTGGCAAGATCACCAGCCCGGTTGCCGACACCGAAAAGAAAAACAAAATGCTAACCGGTGAATTTGTGCCCTTTGCAGAAAGCAAAGCGAGCGAAGCGATTGGGCGCTGGATAACCGGGATGGACGCATTTGAAGCAAAGCTTCATCCCGAATTTGCGCCTTATGCTGATTATGACCAGCTAATGCGGTACGAGGAATGGAACGGGCGTGAACCTTTGCCTGATGGATCTTCCCAATGAGCGAGGAACCAAAGAGCGTTCACAAGTTGATCGACGCGCAGCTCAGTGCCGTTGAACCAGAAAATAATATCTGGCTGAGTGCATCGGCAGGAACCGGCAAAACGCAGGTGCTTACCGCGCGCGTTATTCGGTTGTTGCTGGAGGAAAATGTCAATCCGGAGAATATCCTTTGCATCACTTTTACAAAGGCAGGCGCGTCCGAGATGGCGGAGCGGATAAACAATCTGCTGGCGTCATGGGTGCAAATGGAAAACACGCAGATATTTCTCGATCTCGAAGCGATAGGCGCAGTTAGCGACATTCCTGCGCGGCAAAAGGCCAGCCGCTTGTTTGCTAAGGTCCTGGACGCGCCGGGCGGCGGATTGCAGATTATGACAATTCATAGCCTGTGCCAAAGCTTGCTCGGAAGCTTTCCTGAAGAGGCGGGTCTGGTTCCAGGATTCAAACCAGTAGAAGGCCGCGAGCAGCAAGAATTATACAACGAAGCACTGGCCGAAATGATCATTGCATCGGAAGCAGAGGCCGATGATTGGGTTGTGAAAAACCTGCAATCAATGAGCTTGACCATGGGTGAGGAGGCGGCGTTTAAGTTTCTGAAACGATGTGCCGGTGAACCCGATGCCATTGAGCGCGTGCCCTTTGGCAATGGCGCGGCCGTTTATGCCCGCGGACTGGTCGGTATCAATTTTGAAGGCACGCTGTCTGATATGGTTGAGCGAGCGTGTTCAGACAGCGTTATCGATAGAACATCGATCGAGCGCATTGCGTTATTGAACGCAGAATGGGGAACCAAAACCGGATTAGAACGCGCTGATTCTATATGCGATTGGCTAGTTCTGGATGTGGCGCAGCGGGCCATTGAGCTTAAATCACTATTGCTATGCTGGAGCACAAAGGGTGGCACTTTAGCCAAAGTCGTTCCCAAAAATGACGCGTATGAGAGCATCGCGCAAGAACTATTTCACTGGGGTAGAAATCTGCAAGAGCAGATTACCCTCGCCCGCTATGCGGAACGACTTTCAAGTGCGTTGCTCGTCGGTAAAGTGTTTTCGGCACATTATGCCAAAGGCAAGGCGCAGCGCGGCTTGGTTGATTTTGATGATATGATCCGGAAAACGGCTGATATGCTAACCAACGGGGCGATGGCAGAATGGGTCAAGTTTAAGCTGGATCGGCAAATTGATCATATATTGGTCGATGAGGCGCAGGATACCAACGCGGCACAATGGGATATTATCCGGGCATTATGCGACGATTTTTTTAGTGGAGCTGGCGCAAAAGGCGAACGCAACCGAACGATTTTTTCGGTTGGTGATTACAAACAGGCGATTTTTGGTTTCCAGGGAACCGACCCGCAAAGATACGCGGCGGCGGGCATAGATTTTGCTAAAAAAATCAGTAGCACTGGCGGCGAGCTACAAGAACTTGATTTGTCGCAAAGCTTTCGTTCCACCGCGCCTGTGTTGGAATTTGTCAATGCGGTGATCTGTCAGGCCGGGCATGAAGCATTCGGTGTGGCCGATCCGGTAGCAGACCATTATGGCAAAAAGCCCGATTGCGGGATGATCGAGTTGTTCGCACCCGTCACACCGCCAAAGACGGACGACAACGCGGCAGCCGAGGGAGATGACGAAAATGAGGAAGGATGGCTAACCAAAGAGAAAGCCATATTGGCGCACCGGATCGCATCGTATGTGCGGCGGCTGATCGACGAAAAACCGGTTCTGCAAAGCACAGGAAAACCGTTAGTTGCGGGCGACATAATGATCCTGCTCCGCAATCGCAGTGATTTGGCGGCAAGCCTTGTTGGCCGATTGCATGCGGCCAATGTTCCGGTGTCTGGCATTGACAGGCTGAAACTGGTTGAACCGATTGCCGTTCAGGACTTGATGGCTGCGGTCCGCTTCGTTTTGCAACCTAGCGATGATATGAGCTTGGCTTGCTTGCTGGTTTCCCCAATTTTTGGTTGGCCGCAAGAACGGCTTTTGCAGTTTGGATATCGCCCGAAAACAATCAGCCTGTGGGAACATTTGCGCGGCCAGCAAGAGATTGCAATTGAAGTACAGGAATTACGCGACATTCTGGCGATGGCAGATTTCACGACCGCATATCAGTTTTTTGAAACGATATTATCTGGACCACTGCAAGCGCGTAAAAAAATGGTCGCACGGCTCGGCGCGGCATCATTGGTGCCGATCGAAGAACTGTTGAATGCCGCTTTGCAGTTTGAACAAAATCATGGCGGTACATTGCAAGCATTTTTGGCGTGGTTTGAAAGTGGCGATAGCGATGTGAAAAGGGAAGGAATTTCGGGCAACGATGAAGTCCGCATTCTGACCGTTCACGGTTCAAAAGGCCTGCAAGCACCTGTGGTCATTTTGGCCGATGTTACCGGAGATCCGAAAAGCAAACCTGCCGGTTCGAACGAGCTCTTGATCGAAGACGGATCGCGGTTGCCGTTGTTGACTATACGGTCCGCAGAAAAAGTCGGGAGGTTAGAAGAAGCCGCCAATATTCAGAGCGAACGCGAATTAAAAGAGCATGCAAGGCTGCTTTATGTTGCGATAACCCGGGCGGAGGAACGGTTGGTTATGGCAGGCGCGCTGGGTAAGCGGGCTAAAGGCGTTGCTGCACCTGAAAGCTGGTATAGCAAGATTCTGACCGGCATGGAGGCACTTGGCTGTGAATGGCAGGCCGAGCTGCCGTGGGGGCGCGTGATGCGGTATCGCGGTTCAGAATCGGCCGAGGCAAAATCTGCGGCCAGCAAAAAATTGCCACAGGTTGAATTGACCGAGCAACCATCTTGGTTGATGGTTGATGCTCCGGAGGAAATCAGACCGCCAAAACCGTTGGTTCCATCACATATTGACAGCGATGATTATGGCGACGCCCCGGCAACGGCGGCAATGCGGATTGCTACGGAAAAGGGCAGGTTGATCCACTCACTGTTTGAACGGCTTGCTTCACACGACATCGAAAAATTTGACCAGCGCGCATTGGTGTGGCTGGAGAGCAATAATATAGAGAGCAAGATTTCCAACGCCGAGATTGCCGAAGGCGTCAGGAATGTAATTACGAACCCGGAATGGGCTGCTTTCTTTGGCCCGGATTCCCATGCCGAGGTGCCGTTGGCGGCGGTCGTCGGCGAAACAGTTATTACCGGCCGGGTCGATCGCTTGGTGATCGAACCTGGCCTGGTCCGCGTGCTTGATTTTAAAACGGGCCGCAATGTGCCAAAGAATTTGGAGGCTGTACCAATAGCCTATATTCGCCAAATGGCGCATTATGTTGCGGCGCTTGAAACCATTTTCAAATCATCGCGGGTCGAAGCCTCATTACTTTTTACGCATGAACCGCGTTTGATTACTCTGTCAGCGGCAGAATTGTCCCAGTACAAACCTGCCTGCTAACGCCCCAAAGAAATCTATTGTCAGGCCGTCTTGCCAGCGTTGTTTCTGGAACCTACATCATAGGTAAATTAAAAGGAGATTCCCGATGGCAACAGTATCAGTTGGCGATAGCGATTTTGAAGCGAATGTGTTGAAGGCTGGCAAGCCGGTTCTGGTAGATTTTTGGGCAGAATGGTGCGGGCCATGCAAGATGATCGGACCAAGCCTTGAAGAAATCAGCGACGAATTGGGCGATGCCGTGTCGATAATGAAGTTGAATATCGACGAACATCCCGACACCCCGGCAAAGTACGGCGTGCGCGGTATTCCAACGATGATCCTTTTTAAAGACGGCGTAATTGCCGATACAAAAGTGGGAGCAGCGCCAAAGGCCGCACTTAAAGAATGGCTGCAATCTGCGCTTTAGGTTGAGGCGGCATAAGGTTGAAACTAAACCGTAGTGCTGAGCCTGTCGAAGTACGTCTGACGGTGAGGCGTGCTTCGACAGGCTCAGCACTACGGTGCGACTTTATGTCATCACGCTCTAGTGAGAGAGATTAGCTGCGGTAATCGGCATTGATCGAAATATAGCCATGGGTAAGGTCGCACGTCCAAACGGTTGCGCGGCCTTCACCCAGTCCTATTTCGACGCCGATCCGGATATCGGACCCTTTTAAATGTTCGGTCACAGCCGCTTCATCAAAACTGTCCGCAGCCAACCCGGCCTGCGCCACCCATTTGTCCGCAAAGCGAATCGACAGCTTGTCGCGGTCGGCGGGTTCGCCAGCTTTACCGACGGCCATCACCACGCGGCCCCAATTGGCATCCTCGCCAGCGATGGCGGTTTTGACCAAAGGTGAGTTTGCAATTGATAATGCTATTTTGTGAGCGCTTGCATCGCTTACTGCGCCCGTGACTTCGATTTCAATAAATTTGCTTGCCCCTTCGCCGTCCCGAACCACCAAATGAGCGAGCTGCATGCAAATGTCGCTAAGTGCAGCGGCAAATGCGTCCGCGCCGGGATCTGCGAACGAGGTGAGGGGGGCGTTGCCCGCTTTACCAGTGGCGAATGCCAGCACTGTGTCGCTGGTCGATGTATCGCTATCGACGGTAATGCAACTGAACGATTTTTTGTTGGCCGCCGACAGCAATTCTTGCAGGAAAGAAGCTTCGATGGCGGCGTCGGTAAAAATATAGCCCAGCATCGTCGCCATATCGGGGGCAATCATGCCGGAGCCCTTGATGATCGCCGATAGATGGACGGTCTTGCCATTTACCATCGCGCTGGCGCTGGCGCCTTTGGCGAATGTATCTGTGGTCGCGATTGTGTTGGCGGCCACTTCCCAACTGCAAATTTCCGCGCCAAATGCGGCATCCAACCCGGCTTGCGCCTTGTCTATTGGCAAGGGGACACCGATGACGCCAGTTGACGACACAAAGACCTCATGTTTTGGGCAATCCAAATGATCGGCGACTTTTGAAATGATCGCCTCAACGGCTTCACGGCCGCGATAACCGGTGAATGCGTTGCTATTGCCAGCATTGACGATCAGCGCCCGCGCGCGCCCACCAAGCAAGCTTTCCCGGCACATTTCAACTTCGGTGGAACAGCATATATTTCGCGTTGTCACGCCCGCGACGCTTGTACCTGCATCGAGAGTAATAAACGTCAAATCGCAACGATCCCATTGCTTGTATCGAGCGCGCGAAACCCGGCGCGTAACGCCAGCGATTTCGGGCATTTCTGGGAAACGGTTTGGGGCGAGGGGGGATTTGATTGTCTCGGTAGCCAAAGATTTGCTCTCTCGTTCTATACTTCGTTCTATATTAAAGCGGCGCAGCCTTACAACGGAAAGCCAATGTGATCTACAATTTCGAATTTTTCTCTCGAAATATCATTCGGGATAGACGAATGGTTAACCGGTCACTATGTAAGCGCAATCAATTGATATGATAACCCGGGCATTTCTTTTCCTGCTGGCGATGTTGACTGGCTTTTCCACTGCACAAGCGGCGGATACGCTGCGGCCTGCCCAGTTGGCCGTCGGGTCGGCAGCGATCAGCTCCGCCACCATCGCAGTCTCCGTTTCAGTATTTGAACGGCGCGCTGATTTACAGATAAGCTATCCCCAAGCATTCGGCCAATTTGCGGCCTTGATAGATGTGCAGTATTTGCCATCTGGCGATCAAACTGCTCCTACGCCGGGCACATATCCCAGCGACCGTTCCCGCCAATAAGCCGCGGCGCGGAATCGCATTTCCGCCAAATCAACGCCCGTTTTTTCATTCTGAATATTGCAGCAGTTCGGTGGATGCGCCGCCTGCAATGGCTAAAAACTTTAAGGAACATCTCATGCTCGGCACAATTGCCAAATCGATTTTCGGATCGTCAAACGACCGTTACGTAAAATCTATGATGAAGATCGTTGGCAAAATTAATGCCTTCGAAGAGCAGATTGAATTGCTAACTGATGAACAATTGCAGGCACAAACGGCGCTTTTTCGTGCACGTTTGGACCAGAGCGAAACATTAGACGACATTCTTCCAGAAGCATTTGCGACGGTAAGAGAGGCATCGAAGCGCGTTATGGGGATGCGGCATTTCGATGTTCAGATGGTTGGCGGGATCGTTCTTCATCGCGGAGAAATCGCAGAGATGCGGACAGGTGAAGGCAAGACTCTGGTGGCCACACTGGCATGCTATTTGAACGCAATCGAAGGCAAAGGCGTGCATGTTGTCACGGTCAATGATTATCTCGCCCGTCGCGATGCGGACTGGATGAGCAAGATTTACAGCTTTTTGGGTTTAACCACAGGCGTCGTCGTTCCCAATCTATCCGAGTATGAACGCCGCACGGCGTATGCGTGCGATATCACTTATGCCACCAACAATGAACTTGGCTTCGATTATCTGCGCGACAATATGAAATATGAACGCGCATCGATGGTGCAGCGCACGTTCAATTTCGCAATCGTTGACGAGGTCGATTCAATTCTGGTTGATGAGGCGCGCACGCCTTTGATCATTTCCGGACCGACCGACGACAAGACCGATTTGTACTTGCGCGTCAATGATATCGTCTTGCAACTGGTCGAAGAAGATTATGAGAAAGATGAAAAAAGCCGGAATGTGACGTTGACCGAAGACGGCACCGAAAAAGCCGAACGATTGCTCGAAGACGCTGGGCTTTTGACCGGATCAAATCTGTACGATTACGAAAACACGGTGGTTGTCCATCATCTCGATCAAGCGTTGAAGGCGCAAGTGATGTTCAAGCGCGATACCGATTACATCATCAAAGATGATAAAATCGTTATTATTGATGAATTTACCGGTCGGATGATGGATGGCCGCCGTTGGTCAAATGGTTTGCACCAGGCGGTGGAAGCCAAAGAAGGCGTGAAGATTGAATCTGAAAATCAGACTTTGGCTACAATCACGTTTCAAAACTATTTCCGGATGTATCCTAAAATTGGCGGGATGACCGGCACGGCCGCAACTGAGGCCGGCGAATTCCACGAAATCTATAAGCTGAACGTAGTCGAGATACCAACCAACGTACCGGTTCTGCGGATTGATGAAGACGACCAATTCTATAAGAATACCCAAGATAAATTTGGGGCAATTGCGAAGACGATCAAAGAAGCGCATGAACGCGGTCAGCCGGTTCTGGTCGGTACCGTTTCGATTGAAAAATCAGAGCTGCTGTCAGAATTTCTGAATTCCGAAGACGTCACGCATGAAGTTTTGAACGCCAGAATGCACGAACGTGAAGCGCATATCGTGGCTCAGGCGGGCCGGTTTGGCGCGGTGACGATTGCCACCAATATGGCGGGCCGGGGCACCGACATCCAGCTTGGCGGCAATTTCGAGTTCCGCTTGCAAGACGAGCTTTCTGAAATGCCGGAAGGTACAGAGCGTGATGCCGCTGTGGAAAAATTGAAAGCGGAGATTGCCGAGGAAAAGGCACGGGTTCTGGCGGCAGGAGGTCTTTTCGTATTAGCGACCGAGCGGCATGAAAGCCGCCGCATCGACAATCAGCTTCGCGGCAGGTCCGGACGGCAGGGCGACCCCGGACTTTCGCGCTTTTATCTGTGTTTGGAAGATGATTTGTTGCGGATTTTTGGGTCCGAATCCTTGTTCGCCAAAATGATGAACAGCAGCCTTGAAGACGGCGAGGCGATTGGCGGCAAATGGCTGTCAAAAGCTATCGAGACAGCGCAGCGTAAAGTTGAAGCGCGCAATTATGACGTTCGCAAACAATTGGTTGAATATGATGATGTCATGAACGACCAGCGCAAAGTTATCTATGGCCAACGCGATGAGATTATGGATGCTGACGCGGTTGATGATGTTGTCGAAGACATGCGCAACGATACCGTAAACGCGTTGGTCAGTGATCATTGTCCGGTTGGCACCTATCCTGAACAATGGGATGTGGAAGGGTTGAAGGCCAAATGCAGTGAATTGCTCGCGCTCAATCCTGATATCGAAAGCTGGCTGCAGGAAGAAGCAATTGAGCCGGAGATTATTGAAGAACGGTTGGCCGCGATGGCCGAGGAGCATTTCAAGCTGAAAAGCGCAGGCTTAGATGAAACAATATGGAAGCAAGTAGAAAAAAGTATATTACTACAAATGCTTGATCACCATTGGAAAGAACATTTATCAACTTTGGATGCGTTACGTCAGGTTATTTACCTTGCGTGCTTACGCGCAAAAAACACCGATCAATGAATATAAGCAGGAGTCATTCGGTCTGTTTGAACGTATGCTTTCTGCCATTCGTGAGGACGTTACCAAAACGATTGCAACCAACGAATTTACGGCGGAAGACAATATTAATGTACCCGAATTACCCGAGTTGCCGGACTTTCTAACAACGCATTTTGATCCGTTTACTGGAGACGACGATAGCGACGATTTTGATGCTGGCAGTTCGGGGTTGGTGACGACCACTTTGCCGTCGCGGTATGCTGCCGCCAGTTCTGCGCAAAGCGGCGATCCATTTGCCGGAAATGCAAATTTGCGGCGCAACGATCCCTGTCCTTGCGGTTCGGGCAATAAGTATAAGCATTGCCACGGCGCATACTGATCAGTCGATGATTAAAGCGGGGGGCAGATTATGAGGTCCAAGGGAGGAAAACGGCCACCTTGCCTGCGTTAGCCGCCCTGTTTGCCCTTGTTGCACTAATCTATGCTTCGGTCGGCTTTGGCGGCGGCTCCACTTACACGGCGTTGCTGGCCTGGGTGGGAACGGATTATCGGCTCATTCCGGTTATTGCGCTGATCTGCAATATCATCGTCGTGGTTGGCGGCAGTTTTCGCTTTGCAAAGGCCGGGCATGTTGATTGGCGCGCGATACTGCCATTGATCGCTGTGTCGGCGCCGTTGGCGTACATTGGCGGCCAGATCGAGCTGAAAGAAGCTACCTTCTTTTTGTTGCTTGGCTTGGGCTTGTTGGCTTCATCCCTTGCGCTGTTTATTCCGATAGACCGTCTGCCAATGCGGTCGATACCTAAACCGGCATTGCTTGCAATCTCCGGCGTGATTGGCCTTTTGGCGGGGCTATCGGGGATCGGCGGCGGGATATTGCTAGCTCCTTTGCTGCACCTGGTGCGGTGGGCCGAGGCGCGCCGAATAGCCGCATTTGCCTCGATATATATTCTCGTAAATTCAATCGCTGGACTGGCAGGACAATTTGGCAAAACCGCCAGCCAGTCGATCGCGCCAATATTTCTGGAGTACTGGCCTTTAATGTTGGCCGTGTTGGCTGGGGGCCAATTGGGCAGCGCATTGGGGCTGCGCATACTGCCGCAAAGATACATAAGGTGGCTGACCGCTTTGCTCGTGGGATATGTCGCCATTCGGTTGCTGTTGCAGCACTGACGGTTGTTTAGCTTGCAATGTAGGATTTGTTCTGGGAACTAAGGGCATAGCCGCTTGTTTACCGGCTCCAATACTTGTCCTTCGCCCCGCAAATCGGCGAAAACCAAACCTACAAAAAACCACAATGTAGGAAATAATCTAACGCCATGCTTTCGCTAAATGTCAAAATAGGTGTCAATCTTGTCAACTAGGTGTCAACTTGGGCGTTTTGCGCCCCCAGCCATGTAGGCAAATTTGCCCCAGATTTTCCGCTGGAAAAATAAATGGCTCCCCGGGAGG